>VBDQ01000093.1 GCA_005889075.1 Chloroflexota bacterium | reverse complement strand
TTCGTCCACTTCAACAACGGCGGCATGAGCACGCAGGTGCCCTACCTGCCCCTGTCAGAGCCTGCGATGCGCCTCGTGGACGCTCTCGACGGCGCCCTCGTCGCGATCGCGCCGCGTCTCTTCGCCGCGCAGCGGCGGATCGCGCTGCGCCGCGACTAGGGCGAACGGATCCGCCAGACCGGCCAGCCGAGCCCGCCGATGGTCCCTATCCGTTCGTAGTTGGCTTCGACGAAATCGACGACCCGCGCCATCTCCGGGAGGACGACATACTGCGGCTCGGGCGAGACGTATGCGGCCATCCCCGCGCGGTCGAGAGGTGGCGTGACGAAGCTGTCGGCCGATGCGTCGACGATCAGCGCCGGCCGATCGCGGGCGAGGTCCGCGACGAGCTCGTCGACGCGCGCGCCGGACGCGTAGCCCCTCGTTTCGAGGGCCGCGTACTGGTACACGAAGCGCGTGGGCGACAGCCGGTTCGCGAGAAAAAGCACCTCGGTGTGCGATCCCCAGACCAGCACCGTCTCGTGGGGGCCGATCGTCTCGTCGATGAAGCGCGCCGCGGCGTGCTGAGGATCGTTCGTCGTCCCCTCGAGCTCGAGCCGAAGCAGCAGACGCGCGGGGATCAGCGCCATCGCGAGCGCGGCTACGACGAGAGCGAGCGTCATCGCGCGCCGGCCGAGCATCTGTCCAACGAGGGCGGGGCCGTAGGCCGCGAGCACGCCCATAGCGGGCAGCCAAGGCAAGAAGTAGTAGTTGTAGGCGCGGCCGAACGTCGACAGCGCGACCTCGAGTGGAAACGCGATCACCGCGACTCGAAGGACGAGCGGCGCCGACGCGAAGCGCGCGACGGCGGCGAGCCACGCCAGCGCCGCGACGAGCGCCAGGCCCGACGGCAGAGTTAGGCGAAGACCGAGAAGGATCGCGGATGCGCGATCGCCCAGCGACGCGAATGACGCGTATGCGGAGTTGTAGCGGAACGCCTGGTCTGCGAGGTCCCCGAACGCTCCCGCGATCGCGAAAGGCGCGAATGCAAGAGCGACGAGGACGATGCCGGACGCCATGACTGTCGCAAGCCAGCCCAACGCCGTACGGCGCCGCGCCAGGAGCGCGAGGATCGCGGCCGCGATCCAGATGGCGCCGAGCGTCGGCTTGAGCAGGAACGCTGCGCCGCCGAGCGCTCCGATGACGATCGCGCGCCCGCCGGGCCGAAGCGCGGCAGCATCGCGCGGTAGCAGCGCGAGCGCGACGAGCTGCAGCGGAAGCCCATAGAACTCGACGTACGAGGTCTGCACGCCGTCGGTAAGGAAGAGGCGCGGCGCACCGACGAGCCACGCGAACGTACCGAAGGTCGCCGCGCCGCCACCAAAGGTCCTCGTCGCGCGCAGGCTCGCGACCGCCGCGACGACGAGCGAAACGAGCTGTACCGCCCACACGCCAGCAGTGCCCCCGAGAGCGAGCCCGATCGCGTCGATCGCGTACACGCCCGGCGGCTTGTGGTCCCAGATGTCGCGGTACGGCAGACCCCCGTGGAGGATCCGCTGGGCCCCGTAGAAGAAGACGCCGGCGTCCTCGCTCGGCGGTCGCCCGGCGGGATGATTCGGCAGGACCACCAGCAGCGCGACCGCCGACATCGCGAGCATGGCGACGGCCGACCGCATCGCCCGAGAGATTCGCGCATCCTGTCGGCGCATGCAGCGGCGCGCGGCGATCGTGGGCGCTGGGGTGACCGGACTCGTCGCCGGGCGCGAGCTCGCGCGGCGCGGTTTCGCGGTGACGCTCTATGAGCGCTGGCCCGACGTCGGCGGCCAGGCCAGCGCGTTCGACGTCGGCGGCGGTGTCCTCGTCGAGCGCTACTACCACCACCTGTTCCGCAGCGACCGCGAGATGATCGCGCTGCACGAAGAGCTGCTCCCGGGCACCCTCGAGTGGCATCGCTCGTCGGTGGGCATGTACTCGGGCGGGCGGATCTGGCCGTTCGTCAGTCCGCGCGATCTCCTTGCGTACGCGCCGCTTCCTCCGCTCGAGCGGCTGCGCCTTGGGCTTGCCGTCCTGCGCCTGGTGCGGCGGCGCGACTGGCAGCGCATGGACGACGTCGGTGCGCTCGCGTGGCTGCGCGGGGCGAGCGGCGAACACACCCTCGCGTCCGTTTGGCGACCGCTCATGCTCGGGAAGTTCGGCGAGGACGCCGAACGGATCCCGCTCGCGTGGCTCTGGTCGAAGTTCGTCCTGAGGCGGTCGAAGCTCGGCGGAAAGAGCGCAACCGGCGAGCTGCTCGGCTATCCGAGGGGCTCGTTCCAGGCGATCTGCCGCGCGCTTGCCGACGACCTGCGCGCGCGTGGCGGCAGCATCTGTCTCGACCGCGAAGTGGTCCGCATACGACGCGCCGACGACGGGCTCATTCTCGATTGCGCCGGCCCGGGGGAGTACCGCAGGCCGCTGGGCGGCGCGTCGGCGGTCTCCGCCAACGAGGCACGCGCTGACGTGGTCCTTCTCACGACATCGACAACGATCGCCGCCCGCCTCGTGGAGTGGCCGTCGTCGTTCCGCGAACGACTGGCGAGCTGGCGTTACCGCGCGGCGGTCGTGTTGCTGATGGAGCTTCGCCGTCCGTTCTCCCAAACGTACTGGGTGAACGTCGCGGACATGAACGCGCCATTCCTCGGGTTGGTCGAGCACACCAACCTCGTGCCGGCGGAGCGCTACCCCGCGCGCTATCTCTACGTGTCGAACTATGTGGCTCCGGATGACCCACTCGCTCGCATGAGCACCGACGAGCTCACGCGCCACTACGTCTCGGCCCTGCGGCAGATGAATCCTCGCTTCAGGGAAGGCGACGTACAGCGCGTGTGGTCGTTCCGCGAGGACGCGGCGCAGCCGGTCCCTGAGATCGGAAACCGGCATCGTCTGCTCCCGTTCGAGACGCCGATCCCCAGCGTGTTCCTCGCCAACACGACGCAGATCTACCCCGAGGACCGTGGCACCAACTACAGCGTCCGTCTCGGACGAGAGGTGGCCACGCGCATCGCCGACCTAGGATCGGGACGATGAAGGTCGGTGTCATCGTCTCCCCTGCCGCGGGCTGGCGGTACGACGAGCTCGCCGCGCTCGCGCGTGGCGCCGAGACCGCGGGATTCGAATCGTTCTGGGTGAGCGATCACTTCTTCGGCGGACCGGGCGGACCGACGCCCGATCGAGATTGCCTCGAAGCCTGGACGCTTGTCGCGGCGCTTGCGCGCGACACCGAGCGCATCCGGCTCGGCACACTCGTGACCGCCGTCCAGTACCGCAACCCTGCGCTCCTCGCGAAGATCGCGGCCGGCATCGACCAGATATCCGGAGGCCGTCTCGAGCTCGGACTAGGCGCCGGCTGGAAGGAGGACGAATACCGCGCGTACGGCTACGAGTTCCCGCCCGCGGGCGCACGCGTCGAGCAGCTGCGCGATGCGCTCGAGATCACCACGCGTCTCTGGCGTGACGACCGGGCGACGTACGCGGGCAAGCACTACGGCGTCGCTGACGCCGTCTGCTCACCGAAACCTCTTCAGCGTCCGCGGCCACCGATCTGGGTCGGCGGTGCGCGGCCGCGGGTGATGCGCCTCGCGGCCCGCTACGCGGACGGCTTCGACCTCGGTCGACGCGGAGCAGATGGCCGCGAGCTGACACCGGAGGAGATGGCTGCCGCCTTCACCGAGCTCGACCGGGCGGAGCGCAAGACAAAACGCGAACGGCGGCTCATGCGCTCCCATTGGTCGCCAAGTGCGCTCGAGGAGAACGGCTCCGCGTTGGTCGAGAAGATCCGGGGCTACGCCCGCACCGGCCTCGATCGTTACCTATGTGCGTTCCCCAAGGATCGCGCCGCCGAGATGATCGATCGCGCTCGCGATCGCCTGTTGCCGGCCTTCGCCTAGCCCCGCAGCCTCCGACGGAACTCGCGACCCGCCGCGAGCGCCCGCTCTCGCCACCGCTCGAAGGGGACTTTCTCATCCTGCGGGACCCACGCGATCAGATCGCATTCCTCGGGATCGTGTAAGCCTTCGAGCCGGAGGGACGCGAGCGTCTGGTAGTAGCGCTCGCCGCTCGCGACGATGACGCCGTTCGCCACGGCGATCCAGTGTCCGGCATGCGCGCGCCAGGTGCGCTCGTCGAGCGCCGTACCGATCGCGCTCTCTCCCGGACGTTCCGGCACGGCGATGAGATTAGACCTGTCGCGCCGTTGAAACAGCCGGCCGCTGGCGCTCCGTACACTAACTTCGCAGGTGGCAGCTCCCCAGACGGTCAGTCGGCCGGAATACGACGAGCCCGTCGAGAACTCACCCTTCTCGTGGCGCGCGATCCTCGAGATCGTTCAGGCGCTCGCGCTCGCGGTCGTCATCTCGGTCGTCCTCAATCTCTTCGTCGTGCAGGTCACCGAGGTGCGACAGCGGTCGATGGAAGTGACGCTCCTCCAGAACGATCGCGTTCTCGTGAGCAAGCTCGATTACCGATTCGGCTCGCCGCAGCGCGGCGACATCATCGTCTTCAACCCGCCCCCAGCCGTCGACGCCTCGATCCCGTACGTCAAGCGCGTGATCGCGCTGGGCGGGGACACCATCGACCTCCGCGACGGCAAGGTCTACGTGAACGGGAAGGTCGTCGAGTTCGCGGAGACTCGCGGCCAGCCGACGACCCCCCAGGCCGCGACCGTGCGGTTCCCCTTCACCGTTCCGCAGGGCGACGTATTCGTGCTTGGCGACAACCGTCAGTTCTCGTCCGACTCGCGCACCTTCGGGTCGGTGCCGGACCAGAACATCATCGGCAAGGTGATCCTGCGGTTCTGGCCCCCCGACCGCCTCATCTTCTTCGAGTGGTGATCTAGGCGATCGGACTCCCGAGCTCCGCGTCGGCGTCGGGCTCAAGCAGGACGACCCGCCCATCTGCCTGTGTTGCGCCGAGCGTGAGGACCTCGCTGTCGAAGGTCGCGATGCGCCGAGGCGGGAAATTGGTCACGCAGACCACGAGCCGCCCGAGCAGGTCGGTCCTGTCATACCAGCGTCGCACGGCGGCGGAAGACTTGCGCGTGCCGTGCGGACCGAAATCGATCGACAGCTTGAACGACGGATTGCGAGCCTCAGGGAAGTCGTCGACCGCGACGATGCGACCGACGCGCATCTCGATCTTTCGGAAGTCGTCCAGCGTCGCCATCCCCTTCCACGGCGCAGGACACGCAACGGCGCAATGACGCGCGCCTTCGCCGTCAGCAGTAACGCGTCACAGGACTCGCCGATCGCGAGCGCGTTGACGTCGTTGGAGACCATTCGCTGTAAGAAGTCGCACGCGTCGGACCCGGCGACGCGAACGAACGCACGCGACACGGGTGCAACCGCCCGAGACGTAGCTGTGGCCACGGAAATTAGTGTAGGGACGCATGACGTTGTTCCGGAGGAAGGCCGAGCAGAAGCTCGTCGAGCGCGGGCTCGACCCCGCGCGCCTGCCGCCGGGCCAGTACCTCACCGAGAAGTGGCCGGTGCTGCACTACGGCTCGGTCCCTCGCTTCGATCCGCGAACGTGGAGCTTCCGGGTGTTCGGCAAGGTGCTGAACGAGTTCACCCTCGACTGGGAGGAATTCCAGAAGCTCCCGATGACGACGGTCGTCGCGGACATGCACTGCGTCACGACGTGGTCGCGTCTGGACCAGCGGTGGGAAGGGGTCCCCTTCTCGAAGATCGTCGAGCTCGCCAAGCCGCTGCCCGAGGCGAAGTTCGTCATCGCGCACAGCGAGCAGGGCTTCACCGCGAACACGCCCATCGAGTTCACGCAGCGCGACGACTGCCTCATCGCGCTTCGCGCGAACGGCGAGCCCCTGACTGCGGAGCATGGCTCTCCGGCGCGGCTCGTCGTCCCGCGGCTCTACGCCTGGAAGAGCGCGAAGTGGCTTCGCGGGATCGAGTTCGCAACCAACGACAAGCCAGGTTTCTGGGAACGAAATGGCTATCACAACCGCGGGGATCCCTGGAAAGAAGAGAGGTACTGGGGTGATTAGCCCCTACGGCACGTTGTACTCGGGCGCGTAGTTCTGATCCGCGTAATGCGCGCGCACGAACTGCACCAGCTGCACGTCATCCATGCTCGGCAGTTTCAGGATCCAGCCCCACGAGGTGAGCGCGATCTTCGCGTCGCCGAGCGGCGGGTACGGCTCGAGGACGATCTTGCGGTAGGCGCCGTTCATGAGTGCGCGAACGACCCCTTTGAGCTTGTCGGTGTCCGCGGCGGAGAGGTTGTTGTACGCGATCACGATGCCGCCGTGCTCGAGGTTGTGCGTGGTCACCTGACGCTGAAGCATCGAATCCTTGATGCCCCACGGGGCCGGCGCCGGGGGGACGCTCGAGGACCAGTGCTCTCCGGAGGTCGGCGGCTCCGAGTTGTAGTGGCCCGTCTGCCCGACCGGGATGTGGTTTCCCGGCAAGAGGTCGACCTTCGTGCCGATCGTCGCGCCCGGCGGA
>VBDQ01000092.1 GCA_005889075.1 Chloroflexota bacterium | reverse complement strand
TTCGAGATCTGTCCTCGCCAGCGACAGCGATCAGGGGTGATCTCGTAGAAGGTCCAGATCTCACGGCGGCCGTCGGGCGCGGTGCCGTGGAGGACGATCTCGTCGTCCTGCTTGCGCGCGATCAGGCGGTGGACCTGGTCGTACGGCGGACTGATCGCGGTGACATCCCAGCTGTCGTCGGCAGGGCGGTAGTAACGGATCGCCGTCTGGTAGTCGCCGCCGCCCTTCCACCTGGCGCCATCCCGCACGTTCCGCGGCGGCGACACGATCACGTCCTGGATGGCACGACCCTCAAGGACCCAAAAGAAGTGCCATTCACCGCGTACCGTGCGCGTTTGGCCGTCGGACGCGAACTGCTTGGCCTCAACGTCCCAGGAGCCGACGAACTGACCAAAGAGCATGAGCGCATCGGCGTACTCCGCGTTCGGTCCGGACGCGCCGAGGATCTCTTCGAGCGCCGCGTGCGCCGTCTGCGGTTCGGTCACCAACGCGTGTCACGCTACGCGGAGGCCAGTCCGGGGACTATCACGAACCTGCGCATGATGGAATATGCGTGTGACCGCGCTTCGGGCGGATACGGCATCCGGGGGCGCAGCGGCGCTTCGATCATCGACGGAGATCGTCGATGTGATGACCATCAGCTGCGATCTGCCTCGCTCGGGCTTGACCGATGCGTACTACGTCGCCAGAACATGGATAGGTCTTCCGATCTCAGGGCTCTTCAGGATCCACGCACGCGGCGATCAGCACCTGGTCCATCCGGCGGTCGGTGTGGTGTTCCCCGCCGGGATCGAGTACCGGATGACGCATCCCGTTGAGGGAGGGGACACCGACGTGGCGCTCAGCTTCCGTGGCGATGTGATCGAAGAAGCGCTTCCCGATCGTTCGGAACGCGTCCAAGTAACGCGTCTCGACGTGCGCGTGCGCCACGCGGTCGGAGTGCTTATGGCAGCGATGCGCCAGGGCGACACCGGACGCGTCGAGGACCTGGCCCTCGCGATCCTCCGCGAGATCGCCGCGAACATTGCACCGAGCGACCCCAGAGCTCCGACCGCCACTCTGCGGAAGAAGATCGACCGCGTTCGCATCCTGCTCGCCGAGTGTCCGGACCGAGCGTGGACGGTCGAGTCGCTCGCGCGGATCGCCGGTTACTCCCCTTATCACTTCGCGCATCAGTTCCGGGCGTACACCGGTACGAGCGTGCATCGCTATCTCGCGGACATGCGTCTCGCCGCGGCCCTGCGCCGTATCGAATCAGGCGAGTCGTCGCTCGCGACGGTGGCTGCTGACCTCGGTTTCGCGCACCACAGTCACCTGACAGCGACGCTACGACGCCGCCTCGGCATCACTCCGCGCGCCCTCCGTGAGCAGCTCCGGGGCGGAACGCCCCGGTCTCTCCGAGGACCTCGCTGATCCGGTAGCGCGCGTTCTCCGCGGCCGGATTGGTCTCGCGGTAGGGAAACTGCGAGGCGATCAGACGGCGGCGACCGCGCCAGGAGATCAGGTCGTGAGGACGCGGGCATCCGCGCGTACGGCCTGGCGACCGTAGCCTTCGCGTACCGCGAGCGCGCCGTCGTCGAGGATCACCTCGCCGCGCAGCAGCGTGTAGACGGGGAGCCCCCGCACGTCGCGTCCCGCATAAGGTGTCCATCCGCACTTGCTCAACACGTCGGCGTCCGTGATGGTGCGGCGCTTTGCGGGATCGACGAGGACGACGTCCGCGTCGGCACCGACGCGGATCGCGCCCTTGCGCGGATAGAGCCCGAACAGCTTCGCCGGCGTCGTCGCGGTCGCCTCGGCAACGCGCTCGTACGACAGCTTGCCCGCCGCGACGTCAGTGAGCAGCAGCGAGAGATAAAACTGCTCCGACGGCGTGCCGGTGTGGGCCTTCCAGCCGTCTTTCCAGCCCGGCTCTTTCTCCTCCCGGAGGTGCGGCGCGTGGTCCGTCGCCATGATGTCGACGGTGCCGTCCCGGAAGCCGGCGTAAACCGCCTCCGAGTGGTGCGGCGCGACGTAGTAAGAGAGCGCGTACGAGCCGAGTCGTTCGATGTTCGCCCAGTCGTTGCCGAGCCAGAAGCACCACGGATTCACTTCCGCTGAGACGGCGCGGCCGGCGGCCTTGGCTGCCCGGAGCATCTCGACGACCCGCCGCGTCTGCGTGTGAAGCAAATGCAGCCGGACGCCGGTCGCCTCCTGCAGCCGGAGCAGCACGGCGACGGCGGTGTCCCAGATCACGCCGTCGTCGTGTGCATACGCCCTCGCATACGCGCGAAAGTCGCGCTCGCCGCGGTCCCAGTACTCGCGCTCGATCGCGTCCATGAGTGCCTGATCGTGCGGATGGATCATCAGCGGAAGCCCGGTGGCCTTGACCGCCTTCATTCGCTCGTAGAGCTCGCCGTGCTTGTGAAGGCCGATGCCAGGCATGTGCGGATATGAGCGGCCCGTGTCGACGACCATGAAGATCTTGAACGCCAGGATCCCGCGCTCGGCGAGCTTCGGGATCTCGTCGAGCTCGACACCCGAGGCATTCACGTTGTAGTCGACCATCGAGCGCTCCCGGTAGAGCTCGAGCATGTCATCGAGGTTCTTCGCCGTCGTCGGTGGCGGGCTCACGTTCGGCATCGCGACCGACGTCGTGACGCCGCCCGCCGCGCACTGCCGGCCGATCGCGCCGAGGTCCTCCTTGTGGCTGAAGCCAGGCTCGCGATGGTGCGAATGCATGTCGATCAGGCCGGGCAGCGCGACCAGTCCATCGGCCTTGATCTCGCGATGGCCGCTCGGCGCGGCACCGGCGTCGGTGATGGCCGCGATCCGCTCGCCGTCCGTCGCGATATCGACGATGCGGATGCCGTCCTCAAGGACGGCCTTGGCTCCGCGGATGACGATGTCGTGCGTCATGCGGGCATCTTCTCGACCAGAGCCGGTCCGCTCACGCGGTAGATCGTCTCCTCCTGGCTGTACTGCTCGCGAACCTCGATCGTGCCCTCTTGAAGGACCAGCCGTCTCAGCCAGTCGACCATCATCGGGATCACCACGTCGGCGTACTGCTTGTATGCCGCGTAGTGCGTCGTGCCGGTCTGGAGCACGAGCTTCTTCGGGGCGCGTGCTGCGTCGTACAGCTGCCGCGCGTGATCCGTCGGCGTGACCGCGTCGTTCTCGACGCCGATGACCATCAGCGCGCGAACGCGACTCGCGGCGTCGATTGGCCGGTACTCGAGGATCCCTTGCGCGGACGCGAGCGGCACCGCGCTCGGAATGCGGGCGTCGACGTCGGACTTGACGGAGCTCGCGCGCCGCTCGGGGGTCTCGACCATGATGCCTTCGCGCGGTGGCACGGTGACTCCCGTCCCGCCGGACGCCCGTTCACGCCGGTCAGCCTCCACGGCCGCGAGGAAGGCGACCCACTCGTGCTCGGGTCGCATCCGATGCAGCCAGTCGCGTCCATCCGCGACAGGGACCTGGCTGATCGTCGCGCGGATCTCTGGCTCCGCCGCGGCAGCGAGGACCGCGTTGCCGCCGCCCGTGCCGCCGCTGCCGAAGATCGCGGCGCGCTCGGGCTCCATGTCTGGGCGCCCGCGCATGAACGCGATCGCGCTCCGCCAGTCTTGCAGCTGCCACGTCGGCGAGATCGTCCCGCGATCGCCTTCACTCTCCCCGAACCCGCGGTAATCGAAGATCAGAACGGCGAAGCCCGCGTCGGTGAACGCCTCGTGATACGGCGCATAGAGCTTCGCATCCGCGAGTCCGAGCCAGCCGGGGCCCTGGACGATGAACGGAAGGCGATCCGCAGCCGCGTCGGGTCGATGGAGGAAGCCACGAAGGCGCGCGCCCTCGCTGTAGAACTCGACGGTCTCGGTCTTCACGCCGACATAATGCGCGACCATGCCCACCATCGCTCGACCGTTCATCGCGGTGCTTGCGATCACCGCCGCGATCACGACGACCAAAGGCACGATGGAGATCGCGTTCCCGCCGTATCTCGCCGGGTACGGATACGCGCTCTCGCTCATCGGATTTCTGACCTCGCTCATCGCCGTGCTCCAGCTCGTCTCGCGCCTGCCGGTCGGCGTTGCGTATCGCGCCGATCGAGTGAAACGCCAGTTCGCGCTCGCGCTCGTCGCCTTCGCGATCTCCACGAGCGGCTTCGCCTTCGCCGGCGGGCAGCCGCTCGCGGTCGCGGCGCTCAGCGTGCTCCACGGCTTCGCATTCGGAAGCCTTGGGACACTCGGCCTCGCGTTAGCCATCGACGTGAGCGGCGGTCGTCGCGCCGGGGTGTCCATGGCCTGGTATACGGCCGCGAACTCCACCGGCTACGCGCTCGGCGCTCTGATCGGCGGGTCGCTCGCGGACACGATCGGGATCCCGTCGACGCTCGGCCTCATCGGACTGCTGCCGCTCGCCGCCGCGGCCGTCGCGCTGGCGCTGCCACCGGTCGAGGCGGCACCGTTCCCGATCGATCGCGGCGTCGGGATACGCGGGCTGCTCTCCGCGGGCGCCCGGCTGGACAGCCGGGTGTGGCTCGCCTTCGTCATCGTCCTCTACCTCAACGTGGTCATGGACAGCGTCGACACCTTCTTTCCGGTGTTCGCGCCCGCGATCGGCATCTCACTCGCGATCGTCGGAGTGCTCCGCGCCGTGAAGAGCGGCGCGGCGATCTTTGTCCGGTCGACGGGCGTCGTCCTGCTTCACGCGGTTGACTATCGCCGGGTGACGGTGGTCGCCGTCCTCGCGGCCGCCGCCGCGACCGCCGCGCTTCCCCTGTCCGCGTCCGTCGCCGTCCTGCTCCCGATCTTCGTGGTGCTCGGGCTCGCACGGGGAGTCCTCCGCGCGACGAGCGCAGCGACCATCGCCGAGCTACGCAACGAAGGACGTGACGTTGGGCTCGCGTCCGGCATCTACAACTCGGGCCTCGACATCGGCACGATCGTGGGACCCGCCCTGGGTGGCGTGATCGCGAGCGCCTTCGGCATCGGGGCGATGTTCCAGATCATGGCTGTGCTGAGCTTGCTCGCCTGGCTCGCGGTCGCGATGTCGAGTCCGACCACGCGTGAGGCGGCGGGCCTGACGAAACGTCATACCATTGGACCACCGGCGTAAACGCGACCGCATGACATCCGGAGGCGATCGATGGGCGAGGACGGCCGCACTTTTCTGCGTGGGATCGGTTCGGAAACCTATGGCCTCAAGGAGTTCCGCGCCAGGCAGCGCAGCACGTCGCGCGTCCGCCGTGCCGGGACGGTCACGGACGACGCGACCGTCGGTCATTCCGGGGATTCGGACGAGGGCGAGTCGCGCACCTGGTGGATGCTCGGTCCGGGCGATGACCCGTTCCTCACCCAGACGCTGCAGGTCCACTTCGTCGAACTGAAGCCCGGCGGCACCAACCATGGGCACGGTCATCAGAACGAAGCGCACTTCTACATCCTCGAAGGCAAGGGTTACGAGATCCACGATGGCAAGCGCTACGAGTGGGAGAAGGACGACCTCGTCATCGTCCACACCGACAGCAAACACAAGCACTACAACCTATCTACCACCGAGCGCGCGCTCGCCCTCGTGATGAAAGCAAAGACCTCGTGGATGGTCCTCGGTCTCATCCAGCAGGGACGATCCGCGCCGCTGGCGGACGACTCAGGCTTCGGTCCACGGCAAGAGTGGTCGCAGCTCTGGAGTCCCGGCTGGGAGTCCAAGAAGAAGGTCATCAAGCCCGCGGACACGAAGTGGGAGACGACGCGCGATGGACGCGTGCGTGTGATCCTGAGCCCGGAGCGCACCGACGCACGGACGCACAGTCTTGACCTCTATCAGCAGGAGATTCCCGCGGGCGGGCGCTCCGGAAAGCACTGGCACATGGCCGACGAGGCGCTCTACGTCATCTCGGGCAGCGGCCGCAGCCTTCAGTGGGACGTCGAGGCCGAGATCGACGATCGCTACTACGCGCGGATGGCGAAGGAGCCGACGACATGGGAGTTCTCCGCCGGCGATCTCGTCTACGTTCCGCAGAACACCGTTCACCAGACCTTCAACACCGGACGCGAACCGGTGATCCTGCTGTCCGCGCAGAACCGGCTCTTCAAGCTGCTCGGCTACGACAGCGTGGTGCATCTCGAGGACGCTCCGGAGTCCGGCGCTAACGCGCGCCAGGCGGTGGCCGCGGGCGACTGACGCGCACGTCGCGCCATACCATCGGGCGGTGACCGACTTCTACAGCGCTTGGTTGCACGAGAGCGCGCGGCTCGAAAAGACCGTGGGGCGTGGGCCCGTTGTCGCACGTGGTGCCGATCTCGCGTGGATCGAGACACCGCAGGACGGGCGCGCGGCGATGCTCATTGGCGAGGCCACGGGTTTCCCGACCCAGGGCACCGCGCTGCTGAAGGCGGAGATCCCCTCGGGCTGGCGCACCGGCCGGCACCGCCATGGCGAGGAGGCGATCCACATCCTCGCGGGGACCGGCTTCAGCGTGATCGACGACGCACGGTATGACTGGAAGTCTATCTCTCGGCCGTGACGCACGACCTCGACTTCGCCGTGAAGCTGGGCCGCCTGGAGCAGCTCGAGGAGAGAGCGCGCGACGGTGGAGAGCTCGCGAGACGTCACCCTGCCGAGCGCTCGCAGTTCGCGGCGGATGGGCGTCGCATCGCGCTGCATATCGAGGACGCGATCGACGAGCGCGCGCGACGCCTCGCCGGGCACGAGCATCACCGGCCGGGGAAGGGCGCCCACCGTCACGCGGGTATCTGGATCCTCATGGGCGGGAGCGAGAGTGTCTCCGACGAGACGAACGGCTTCCGCGCGAAGGCCGTGGCGATCACGAACATATTCGAGGAGGCGCCGCACTCGGGGAGCCACAAGCACGCCCACACCGAGGCGATGCTGTACGTCCTCGAAGGACGTGGCTACTCGATGATCGACGGTAAGCGAGTCGACTGGCAGGAAGGCGACGCGGTACATGTTCCGCCGCGCATGACGGTGCACGAGCATCTCAACGACTCCAACGCGCGCACGCGCACCCTTCGCATCGAGTTCGGCATTCGCTTCTTCTACGAAGCGCTCTGGAGCGGCTTCGAAAAGGTTCAGGAAAAGCTCGAGGCCGCCGCGCGATGACCGAGGCCGCCGCGTTCCGCGTCATCCGTGCGCGGGCGCGGCGGAAACGTCACCCGCTGCGGCGCTGGTACCGCGGCAACGAGCGCGCGATCCTCAGCGCCGCGGGGATCGTCAGCTTCATTGCGGCGTGGCAGGTCGGCTCGGACGCCGGCTTGATCTCGAAGTTCTTCTTCAGCTCGCCTGTCGAGGTCGCCGCCGCCGGCGCGCTGGAGGTCCAGAAGGCGCGCTTCTGGGAGGACGTGAAGATCAGCGCGTCCGAGCTTGCGATCGGATCGCTCGCGGCGGTGCTGCTTGCCGTGCCGCTCGGCATCGCGATCGGGTGGTACCGCCGCGTTTCCCTGACGTTCGACCCGTGGCTGAACTTCTTCAACGCTCTCCCGCGGGTTGCCCTTATCCCCCTCGTCGTTCTCTGGGTGGGCCTGGGCTTCGAGATGAAGACGATCATCGTGTTCTTCGGCGGGTTCTTCTCGATCATCTTGCCCACGGTCGAAGGCGTACGGACCGTCGATCGCCAGCTCCTCGACGTCGCGCGAAGCTTCCGCGCGCCGGAGCGGCTCATCTTCACGTCCCTCGTGATCCCGGGAACGCTGCCCTTCATCGTGAGCGGCATCCGGCTCGCGGTCGGCCGCGTCCTCGCGGGCGTGATCATCGCCGAGTTCTACGCGCAGACCGCGGGTCTTGGCGTGATGATCGCGCGGTCCGAAGCCTCGTTGCAGAGCGACCGGATGCTCTTCGGCGTCCTGATCTTCACCGTGCTCGGCATTGTTCTGACCGAAGCCGTCGGCATCGCGGAGCGGTATCTGCAGCGCTGGCGTCCGAGCCTGGACCTGGAAGAGGCCGCATGAGGTGAGGAGCGGACATCTGGCCCTCTCCGCGCGCGGCGTGCAGATGCAGTACCGCGACCGCGGGACCGGGAAGACGCTCCTCGCGATCGAGAACGTCGACCTCGACGTCCCGGACGGGGCGTTCGTCAGCCTCCTCGGACCGAGCGGCTGCGGGAAGTCGACCTTCCTGAAGATCGTCAACGGCCTTCTTCCCGCTACCTCTGGCGAGATCAAGCTCCATCGTGTCGCCAAGGGCCGCGAGGACGCGATGGTGTTCCAGGACGCCGCTCTCTTTCCCTGGTACTCGGTGCTCGACAACGTGGCGTACGGCCTGGTCTGCGCGGGCGTGACGCGCGGCGAGGCGCGCAGACGCGCGGCACCGTTCATCGAGCTGGTCGGCCTCAAGGGATTCGACGACAAGTACCCGTACCAGCTTTCCGGGGGCATGCAGCAGCGCGCCAACCTCGCGCGCGCGCTCGCGGTCGACTCGGCGATCCTGCTGATGGACGAGCCCTTCGCGGCGCTCGACGCGCAGACGCGCGAGCTGATGCAGGCCGAGCTGCTCAGGATCTGGAACGCCGCGAAGAAAACGGTCCTCTTCGTGACCCACCAGATCGACGAGGCCGTGTACCTCTCCGATCGGGTGGTGGTCATGGCGGCCCGACCCGGCAAGGTCATCGCGGACATCGAGATCGACCTACCGCGTCCCCGTCCGCTCAGCGTGAAGCGCACGCCGGAGTTCGCGGTCTACGAGGAGCGGATCTGGCGCCTCATCGCGGGCGAGTACGAGCAGGCGCGAGCCGCGCCGGACGCCGCGTCATGATCGCTGCGCGCGAAGCGCCAGCGGTCCAGCTTCTCGGGCGGCTGCGCTCGAGGAACGAGCGTGTCTTCTACGGCGTGATCGGATTCGTCGGGTTGACGCTGGCGTGGGAGATCGCGGCGAACAGCGGGCTCTTTCGCAAATCACTATTGAGCACGCCTTCGGCGATCTGGAAGGCGGGCGTGACCGACATCGGCGCTGGGACGCTCTGGCCGCACGTCGCGACCAGCCTCGAGGAGTTCGCGATCGGTTTCATCGTGTCACTTGCGATCGCGATACCGCTCGGTCTCGCGATCGGCTGGTTCCGCCGGATCGATTACTTGTTGAACGGCTTGCTCGCCGCGCTGAACGCCACGCCCAACGTCGCGCTCATCCCGCTGATCATCCTCGTCGCCGGCATCGGGTTCGAGTCGAAGGTGATCGTGGTGTTCCTGTCCACGTTCTTCGCCGTGGTGGTCACGACGTTTACCGGGGTCCAATCGATCGCGCGGCGTCACCTCGAGATCACCCGCAGCTTCGGCGGCTCGAGGTGGCTCGCCTTTCGCACCGTCGCCCTTCCGAGCACCACCCCCTACATCCTGAGCGGCGTCCGCATCGGCGCGGGTCGCGCGCTCGTCGGCGTGGTCAGCCGCTTCGACGTGTGGCGCCCCGAGCTCCACCGTTAGTTGAATGCGCTGCCACCATCCACGAGCAGTGTTTGTCCGGTGATGAACGCGCTGTCATCCGACATGAGGAAGGCGATCGTGCCGACGAGGTCCGCGGGCTTCTCGACCCGCTGAAGGCAGCGCACCTTCACCGGCGCTTCGCGCATCGCCACGGTGTCGTCTGTCGGCTGTTCCTCGCTGAGCGTGCTGCCGGGGCACACCACGTTCACCCGGATCCACGAGGCACCGAGCTCGCGCGCGAGCGTGCGGCTGAAGCCGATCAGGGCGCTCTTTGAGGCGACGTAATGCGCGCGCGTGGGCACGCCGCGAAACACCGTGCTCGATGCGATGTTCACGATGCTTCCGCCGCCGGCCTGGCGCAGGTAGGGGAGGACCGACTTGCAGCCGTACCACGCGGCCTTCGTGTTGAGCGTGAAGGCCTGGTCCCATTCGGCGTCCGGGATGTCCTCGAAGTTGCAGCGCGTGATCGGTATCACGTTCAGCATCCCGGCGTTGTTCACGAGTCCGTTGATGGCCCCGAACTGCTTCGCGGTCTGCGCCGCTGCTCGCTCGAATGCCGCGAGATCGCGGACATCGGTCTTGATCGCGATGGCCCTGCCCTTCTTCGCGCAGATTCCGGCCGCGACCTCCTCGTTGCGTCCGCCATCGATGTCGAGCAACGCCACATTCGCGCCGTCCGCCGCGAGTCGCTCGCTGTACGCGCGGCCGATCCCGTGCGCGGCGCCGCTGACGATCACCGTCTTGCCTTCGAGTCGCATGTCTTTCTCCCCCGCGTGATCTCGGAATCGTTCGCTGGTCGCCTCGTTCATTAGATTGACACAGTGAGCTCCGGTGGCTTCGCCGTTGGCGCGCGCCGTCGTCTCGGTCTGTTCGGGCAGGCGCCGTTCGCCGTGTACTGGATCGGCGGATTCCTTTCGAACGTCGGAACGTGGCTGCAGGCCGTCGCGGGGTCGGTATTCGTGTATGACCGCACCGGCTCGGCGTTCGCGGTCGGCATCCTCAACTTCGCGACGTTCCTCCCGATCCTGATCTTCTCGCTCCCCGGGGGCGTGATCTCGGACCGCCTCGATCGCCGCGCCGTCGTCATCCTCACACAGCTGATCTCGCTCGTTCTCGGTCTGGCCCTGGCGCTGCTCACCTTCGCCGGCGGCGCGACGGAGGTCCACGTGATCGTGATCGCGTTCGCGCTTCAGACGTCCTGGGCGATCGCGAAGCCGGCGCTCACGGCGATGTTGCCGGCCCTGGTGTCGCGCGGGGACCTCACGCAGGCGGTCGGGCTTAACACGCTGCAGTTCATGACCGGCCAGCTCGTTGGCCCGGTGATTGCGACGGTGGTGCTCGCGACCGGCGGCTACGCCTGGGCGTTCGCGATCAATGCCGCGACCTTCCTCGCGCCGATCGCGGCGATGGCCTTTCTCTATCGACGCCACCTGGCCGGCGCGGTCGAACGCGACGGGGCTGGCGCGGCGCACCAGCGCCAGAGCCTCACCGCCTACGTCCGGTCTCAGCCCTGGATCGCGTTCATCCTCCTCGCCGTCGTGATGACGAGCGCGGTGACCGAGGTGATCCGGACGACCGCGCCCGTACTGGTCACGCAGCGGCTCGGCGCACCCAGCAGCGATGCCGGTCTGGTGATCGCGGCGCAGGGGTTGGGTTACGTGGGCGGCATCATCGTCTTGACCTTGCTGCGTCGCCGCGACGTCGCGCGCACCGTCGCCTCGTTTGGGCTCGTCCTGCAAGGCTGCGGCCTGCTTGTCGCGGCCGCGTCGACCGAGATGCTCGTTGCCGCGATCGGCGTGATCGCGATCGGCATGGGCTTCGCCCTGTGCCTTCCGGTCGTCACCGCGGCGCTGCAGTCCGAGGTGCCGGACCACGTCCGCGGGCGGCTCATGTCGTTCCATCAGATCGCCCTTCTCGGCAATCGTCCGTTCACGGCTCTCGCCGCCGGCGCGCTCGCGGCGGCGTTCGGCGTGCCGGTCGCGTTCATCGCCGCGACCGCAGTCGTGCCTATCGGCCTGCTCGCGGTGCGGGCTGCGTGGCGCATCCTCGGTGCAGAATCGACTCCTGTGAGCGCACAGCTGGCGCCGTGAACGAGACGCAGGTCACGGTCGATCCCGATCTTTGCATCGGCTCGGCGGAGTGCGTTCGCGTGCTGCCCGACGCTTTCCGCATCGATGAGACGCTGGGCGTCTCCGTCCCGCAGCCCGCGGCGCGCACGGCCGATCGCGTGTCGCTGGCCGAGGTCGTGCGCAATTGCCCGACCGGCGCGATCCAGGTCGTCGCCTGCGGCGAAGATCCGCCGTGAACGACACCGGACTTCTGACCGAGTTCACCGCGACGATCGAGCTCGATCGCTACGAGGACATCCGCGCGGCGCTCTTCGACCCGAACCTGTCGCGGAGCTTCGACAAGCGTTCGTACGAGGACGGCAACATCCGGAGCGGCATCGTGAGCATCGCCCACGGCGAGATGCATCGCGCCCGGCGTCGCCTCGAGAACACGCAGTTCCGCGCGGACGTGCTGCGTCTGTACGAGCGCGAGCTCTTCCCTCGCGTGATGAGCGACCTTCTGGACCTGCTGATCGACCGGGAGCGCGTCGACCTCTTCCCCGTCGGCGAGATGCTGAGCGTCGTCCTCGCCGCGCGCCGCGCCGGTGTCGACTGCGACGCGTCGAGCCTCGACGACCTGCGTACGCTCGTTCGCCACGTCGACGCCTTCTCACAGGGCAGCGCCATCCTCGACGCGAAGGATCCGGAGGCCGTGCGCGCATTGGTGCGCGCTACGTATGCCGAGTTCGAGCGCGACTTCGTCCGACCGGCTTGGAGGACGCGCGCGGCGCTGATCGAGCGCGTTCGGCGCGGCGAGCTCCCGGAAGCCGAGCTGCCGCACGACATCCTCACCGTGCTGCTGCTGCACCGCGAGGATCCGGACATAGAGCTCGCCGATGAGGAGCGGATCGTCCGCGAGGTCGCGACCTACCTGCAGGGCGGAACGCACACCAGCGCGCAGACGCTGGTGAACGCGCTGGACCTCGTGTTCGCGAGCGGCGTCGACTACGTGCGGACGATCGATCGCATCGCGAGCGACACGCTGTTCGCCCAGCGCGTCGTCCAGGAGACGCTGCGACTGCGACCGACGACGCCGAAGATGAAGCGCCGGGCGGAGGCCGAGACCGAGGTGGCCGGCCGCCGCATCCCCAAAGACGCGCAGGTGATCCTCGACGTTGCCGCGGCGAACCGGGATCCGCGCCTCTTTGGCGTCCACCCTGAGCGGTTCGATCCGGACCGCGCCGTCGACCCGAGCGTCCAGCGCTGGGGCCTGTCGTTCGGCAGTGGGCCGCACCAGTGCCCGGGCCGCGCGGTGGGCGGCGGCTTCCCGATCCCGGCCGACTTCCACGTCGAGGACGACCATGTCTTCGGTCTTGTCGCGCTCGAGCTGCAGGCCATCGCGCGTCGCGGCGTGCGACCGGACGAGACCGCGACACCTGAACGTGATCTGCGCACCGCGCGCTTCACACGGTGGCTCCATTACCCGGTGCGTTTCGTGTCGTTAGCGGGCGGT
>VBDQ01000075.1 GCA_005889075.1 Chloroflexota bacterium | reverse complement strand
CCTGCGGCGTGAGACCTCCGAGCGCGCGGTGCGGCCGCTGCGTGTTGTACCAGGGAACGAAGAGCGCGATCGCGAGGGCGCGCTCGCTGTCGGCGTGGAAGTGATCTCGGTACGCGCATTCTCGCTGGATCGTGCCGATGAAGCGCTCGGCCCGGCCATTGGTCCAGGGATGACGGACCTGGGTGCGGGTATGACGGATGCACGCCGCGCGGCAGGCATCGCGAAAGACGAAGCTCTTGTACGCCGAGCCGTTGTCGCTCAGCACCCGTTGGACCCGGATCCCGCGGCTCGCGAAGAACGCGCTGGCGCGGCCCAGAAAGCCGGCGGCCTCGCGCCCGCTCAGGGTCGGACGGAACTCGCTGAAGGCCAGGCGGCTGGCCATGTCGATGGCGACATGCAGATGACGCCAGCCCACCCGCCGATGCGTGTCCGGCACGGCCTCGCTGGCCCGGCCGCCGCCCCGTTCGATGCTGCCGAAGCTCTTGATGTCGACGCCGACGAGCTCGCCGGGCCGCAGCGCCGGGTACGTCCCGAAGCTGCGCGGCGGCTTGGGGAAGAGGTGGCTCAATCGCTGCGCGCCGTGGCGGCGCAGGATGCGATGCACGGTGCTCGCGTGCAGCCCCAGGACCGCGGCGATCCAGTCCGGACCGACCTGGTCATCGACGCGCATGGCCAGCACGCGCGCCTCGAGCGGATCTTCAGAGCGTCGCGGCGAGCGATGGGGCCGGCATGAGCGGTCGCGGAAGTCGGGCGCCCGCCGGCGCCAGCGGTACACGGTGCGTCGGCTCACCCCGACCTGACGCGCCACCCGGCTCACGCCAAGCCGCGACGACTCACTGACGAGGAACGCCCGGACGCGCGGATTAAGACGGCTCCTCTGATACAACAAGAGACCCTCCGGCTAGTGGTGTTTGGTTCAGCACCGCGCACCCTAGTCGGGGGTCTCTATTTGTGACTCAGGTCTGGGGAGCGCTCATCTAGCGGCCGCGCACCCGATCGAAGCCCGCGATGAGGACGTCGAGTCCGAACTCGAAAGCCTCATCGCAGTCCGCGAGGGCGATCTCGCTCCAGCGTTCGGCGATGTACGGATCCGCTCCGGCGGGGATCGCCGGCGGCTCGCTCACCCCGGCGCGCAGCACCGCGGTACCTGCTTCCCAGTACGCGAACCCGATCACGTACGACACCGCCGTGGCGAGCGCGTGGATCGACGTCTTGGCACCGAAGCCCGCGTCGCGAAGCAGCGCCATGACCGCGCCGGCGGGGCCGAGCGCGCCCGGGTTCGTCAGCTGCAACGTCGCGAGCAGCGGGATCGCGTTGGGATGGCGCACCAGAAGCTCTCGGTATCCGCGGGCGAGCGCGCGCACCGAAACGTCCCATGGCGCGGCGCCAGGTACCGGCAGCGCGAGCTCGCTTAGGAGACGTCCGGCGAGTCCCTCGAGCAGACGCACCTTCGAGGGAAAGTGCCGGTAGAGCGACATCGCCTCGACGCCGAGGGCCGCCCCCAGATGGCGCATCGAGAGCGCGTCCAAGCCATCGCGGTCGAGGAGCTCGACCGCAGCGTCCAGGATCCGCTCGCTCGAGAGCGGCGTTCGCCTTGACGCGAGCATTTTCGCCATCTAGGTTTACAGCGTACGCTTACGGCGTAAGTCTGGGCAATAGCTGAAAGGGAGCCGCGTGTTCGAAGCCTGGGGCCGGTTCGTCTACCGGCGGCGCTGGTGGGTCCTCGCGGTCTCCGGGATCGTCCTGGTGGCATCGGCGCTCGTCGCCGCGCAGGGCGGCAAGCTCCAGTCGGGCGGGCTCGTCGAGACGTCGGAGTCAGGACAGGGATCGCGGCTCGTCGACCGGGAGCTCCCGCACGCCGGTGGCTCGACGTTCACCTTGCTCTTCTCGAGCACGACCCTCTCGGCGAGCGACCCGTCGTTCAAAGCGGCCGTGGACCGGTCTCTCGCGCCGCTCCGCGTCGACCCGCGCGTCGGGATGATCATCACCCCGTACGACGGCACGGTCCCCGACCCATCGATCTTTATCTCGAAGGATTCGCACGCGATCGCAGTCGACGTCGCGGTGAAGGATGAGGCGACGATCGCGCGCGATTACTACCCGGACCTGCGCGCGAAGGTAACCTCCGACGTCCTGCGGGTGCAGGCCACGGGCGTCCTCGCCATCACGAACGGTTTCGACGTTGTGCTCCAGGATGACCTCCGCCGGGCCGAGACCGTCTCGCTGCCTCTCGCGCTGATCCTGCTGCTCATCGTGTTCGGGAGCGTTGTCGCCGCGCTCGTGCCACTCGGTGTCGGGGTCCTCGCCGTGGTCGGGGGCATCGCCGGCATGTTCCTCCTCACGCGCGTGACCGATGTCTCGGTCTACGCGGAGAACATCGTCACGCTCATCGGTCTCGGCGTCGCGATCGACTACTCGCTCTTCATCACCAACCGCTTCCGTGAAGAGATGCGGCGCGGACGGAGCGGCAACAACGCGCTCGCGGTCGCGATGGCGACCTCAGGACGCGCCGTGACCTTTTCGGGCCTGACGGTCGCGATCGGACTTTCGGGCATGCTCTTCTATCAGGGCACGTTCCTCTCGTCGATGGGCGTCTCCGGCGCGCTTGTCGTCGCCAGCGCCGTGTTCTATGGGCTCACGTTCCTACCGGCGCTGCTCGCGATCCTCGGACGCAACCTCGGTCGCGGGCGCGTCCCGATCTTCCAGCCTGATCCGTCGGGGCTCGGATGGTGGCATCAGATCGCGACGATGGTCATGCGGCGGCCGATCCTCGTGCTTGTCCCGGTGGTCGCGTTCATCCTCCTCGTCGGTTCACCCTTCTTGCGGCTGCGGCTGGCCACGGGGGACGTGAACGTCCTGCCGACACACGAGGAGTCGCGTGCCGCCTACGACCGGCTCGTCCAGGACTTCCCGCTCGGCGAGCAGACCGACATCAGCGTGATCGTCGAGTACCCGAACGGTGATCCGCTCGCGCCCGGCCACGTGCCGGCGCTCGTCGACCTCGCCAAGCGCATCGCCGCCCTTCCCGACATCAAGCGCGTCAACAGCCCGCTGACCGTCGACCCGCGCCTGGGGCCGAGCGACTACGCCGCGCTCTACGGGGCGCCTCGCGCACAGCTCCCGGCACAGCTCCAGGCTGTCATTCGCCAGACCGTCGGCGAGCACATCGTGCTGTTCGACGTCGTGACCGATCGGGCCGCGTACAGCGACGAGGCGCGGAACATCGTGCGCGCAGTGAGGGCGATGGCACCGCCGGCCGACGCACATCTGCTCGTCACCGGGTTCACGGCCATCGACCTCGACACGGTCGACTTCATCGTCGGCAAGACGCCAACGGCGGTCGCTTACATCATGGCCGCCACGATGCTCGTGCTCTTCCTGCTGCTCGGCTCCGTCGTCCTGCCGCTCAAGGCGGTTGTCATGAACCTGCTCTCGATCTCGGCCTCGTTCGGCGCGCTGGTCTGGATCTTCCAGGACGGCCACTTCGCTCAGCAGCTCGGGTTCACTCCCGGATCGATCGACCCGACGCTGCCGGTGATCATGTTCTGCACCGTCTTCGGCCTCTCGATGGACTACGAGGTGCTCCTTCTCTCGCGCGTGCAGGAGGAGTACCTCAAGGGTCACGACAACACCCACGCGGTGGCGATGGGTCTCGAGCGCAGCGGTCGTTTGATCACGGGCGCGGCGGCGATCATGGTCGGCGTCTTCGCCGCGTTCGCGCTGGCGGACATCGTGATCATCAAGGCAATCGGGCTGGGCATGGCGCTGGCGGTCGCGATCGACGCCACCCTCGTGCGCGCGCTCGTCGTTCCCGCGACGATGCGTCTGCTCGGCGACCTCAACTGGTGGGCGCCTGGCCCCCTCGCGCGGCTGCAACGCCGCATCGGCCTCGCAGAGGCGCCGGCCTAGCAGGCGAGCCCACCTAGACCTGCCCGCTACCATGCGCGCGTGGAAGCGACGCCCCTGGCCCCGACGCTGAAGCCGCTCGGCGTCGGCGACGTGCTCGACCGGACCTTCAACCTCTACAAGCAGCGGCCCCTGCTCTTCATCGCACTCTCGGCGATCTGGTATCTGCTGCTCGTGATCGTCTTCGTCGTTCTCGCGATCGCGGTGTTCGCGGGCGCGATCGCGAGCTTCGTCCGGGAGAGCCCGACGGACATCGACCCGGCGACGCTCGCCGGCGCGATCAGTGGATTCATCGCGTTCCTCATCGTCGGGATCCTGGTAGCGATCCTCCTGTTCTCCGCCCAGAGCGCGTCGCTCATCCGCGCAGGCGCGCTGCGTTATCTGGGAAAGGAAGCCAATGTTGGCGAGGCCTTCGGCTCGGGCGTTCGCGCCTCGCCGCGGGTCTTTCTCGCGGGCGTGCTTGCCTTTGTCCTGATCGCGCTGTTCTGGGCGGCCGCATTCATCGTCGCCGCACTCATCGGAGCGATCACGCAGTCCGGCGGTCTCACCTTCGTCGCGATCTTCCTGGCCGTGTGCGTGGCTCTCGTAGGCACGTTCTATCTGACCGCGTCGTGGCTCGTCGCGCCGATCGTCATCGTGGTCGAGGGACTTGGTCCCATCGCCGCTTTGAGTCGCGCGTGGGGCCTTTCGTCCGGCAATCGCTGGCGGATCATCGGCATCCAGGCCTTGCTCGCCCTGCTCAACGTCGTCCTCTCGGCGCTCATCAGCGCCGTGTTCGCGATCGGCGGTCAGGCCGACCAAGGCACGACGATCGTCATCCAGAATCTCGCGAACTTCGCGTCGACGATCGTGTGGGCGCCGGTAGAGTGGCTGGCGTTCACCGTCCTCTACTACGACCTCCGCGTGCGCAAGGAGGCGTTCGACCTGCAGCTCGCGGCCGAGGCGCTGCCGCCGTCCTGAGCCGCGCAGCCCTTCTGGCGTTCTGCGCGCTTTTCGCGTTAGGGGTCCTTCTTTCGTCCGCCCAGAGGGTCAACGCCGATACCCTCGACGTCGCGGAGTACCGAGCCCGACTCGTCCAGATCCGCGCGCTCGTGAGTAACTCGCGCACGGCGTCCACGCCGGATCGCGACCGCATGCTCGCGCAGGCGGCCACACTTCTCCGCCAGACCACCTCGCTCAGCGTCCGGGGCGCGACCGTCACCGTCGACGACGGCGCCGTCGCCGAGGTGCTGGCGGGGCCCGATGGAGCGAACCGCGCGCTGGCCGTGCTGGACCTCGAGATCGCGTCCGCGGGGCGCATCGTCGCGAGGAGCATCGACCCTAGCGTCGTCGATGCCCGACTCCGCGAAGTCGTCGGAGCGAATGAGACATCGGGCGCCTCGGCCTCCTGGCTCGACGCACTGTTCGCGTACATCGGGTCCCAGCTGGCGGCGTTCTTCTCCGGGATCCGCGGCGGCGTGCCCGATCTGCGCTTTCTGCCATACGTGCTCGTCCTGTTCGGCCTCGGGCTCATCGCCTTGATCGTCGCGATCCTCGGACGGGGCACGCGCGAACGGATCCGCCGAGAAGTCTTCCTTCCGTCGGCCGGCGACCGCCGCGCCGATGACCCGCTCGCGCATCTTCGCAACGCCGAGGCCGCGCTCGCCCGCGGCCGCGCACGCGACGCGATCCGCGAGCTCTATCTCTACGTGATCCGCTCGCTCGCGACACGGGAGCTCGTGCGGTACGACGCGGCGCTCACCGACCGCGAGCTGCTCGTGCGTGCCGCGGCGATACCCAACGCGGATGCGCTCGGGGACCTCGTCGCGCTGTACGAGCGCTCATGGTTCGGGCTACGGGAGCCGGACGCTGCCGAGGCCGAGCGGGCGCGATCGCTTGCGAAGCGGGTCGCTCCGTGAAGCGGCTGCGACGGGTCCACCCGCTCTACTACGTCGCGCTCGTGCTCTTCGTCGTTGCTCTCGGCCTGACGGCGATCACGTCGAGTCCGAGCGGCGGCCCATCCCGTTCGGCGTCGGTGTACGACCAGGGACGCGGCGGCGCCGCGGCACTCCGGAAGTTCTTCGACGCGATGGGTATCTCGACCGTGACCGTGCAGGGTGACGCGTTCACCATCGATACGCGCTCCGTCGCCGTCCTCTTCATCCTCGGACCGACCGAGGCCGTGACTCCGGCCGACGCCGCGGAGGTACGCCGCTTCGTGAGCGCGGGAGGCACCGCGGTGCTCGCGACCGACGCCGGCCTCCTGGACCGCCCGCTCCTCGACGTGTTCGACGTCCATGTCGCCGGAGCGCTCGGCCCGGGCGAGTATCCGATCGGCGGGATCGCTTTCACCGATCCGCCCGCGTCGAAGGTCTCGCTCGACCGCGGCGTGACGCTGACGCTCGGCCCAGGGCGCGTGCCCCTCGCCAGCGCGCTGGGTCGCGCCTTCGTCGGGATGGCACCCGCGGGGCGCGGCGCTTTGATCGTCGTCGGCACGGTCGCCCCATTCCTCAACGGTCAGCTCGGGATCGCGGACAACGGCCGATTCGCGTTGGCTCTCGCGCTCTCGGAGGGGCGATCCGTGGCCTTCGACGAGTATCACCACGGCTACCACCCGACCGACGATGCACTCGTGCTGCTGGAGCGCACGTGGCCGGGTCGAGCGCTCGTACTCGCGGCTGTCGCGATCTTTCTGTACTTGGTCCTCACCGGCCGCCACCTCGGTTTGCCGATCCCGCTCGACCCGCGGCCGCCTCGCTCGAGCCTCGAGTACATCCGCGGCTTCGCGGGACTCGTCCGCCGCAGCGGCCATGAGGAGATCGCGCGGGCGCGATTCCGCAAAGAGCTGCGCACCGGTCTCGCGCGCGAGCTCGCGCTCGACCCAGCGACGCC
Organism: Chloroflexota bacterium; assembly: GCA_005889075.1. Classification (GTDB taxonomy): domain Bacteria; phylum Chloroflexota; class Limnocylindria; order P2-11E; family P2-11E; genus 3-1-20CM-2-70-9. The sequence goes on along the minus strand of VBDQ01000075.1, from coordinate 10,208 downwards.
GTTCGAACGCACGCTCGCCGGCATCGCTGCGACCGATCCCGCGCGCGCGGGCGCGGCCAAACGGCTCGACGACGCGCTCGGTCGTCCGTTGCGGGACGACGCCCTGCTCCGTACCGTCCGCGACATCGGGACTGTGCTCAGCGGGCCGCGGGGAGCCGAGCGGTGAGCACAAAGGACGTCGCCGCCCGCTACGCGGGCGAGATCCACCGCGTGGTGATCGGCCAGGACGAGGCCGTCCACCTTTCGTTCATCGCCCTCGTCCTCCGCGGGCATCTGCTGATCGAAGGTGTGCCCGGGACCGCGAAGACGCTGCTCGCGCGGACGATCGCGCGGCTCGTCGGCGGCACCTTCAAGCGCATCCAGTTCACGCCCGACCTGATGCCGAGCGACATCGTGGGCACGAGCATCTACGAGATCTCGACGAGCTCGTTCCGGATCCGCACGGGACCGATCTTCGCGAACATCGTCCTGGCCGACGAGGTGAACCGCGCGCCCGCGAAGACGCAGAGCGCGCTCCTCGAAGCGATGGAGGAGCGGCAGGTAACGCTCGAAGGAGACTCGCTCGGGCTTCCGGATCCCTTCCTCGTCCTCGCCACGCAGAATCCGGTCGAGTACGAAGGGACTTATCCGTTGCCGGAGGCGGAGCTCGACCGATTCATCTTCAAGGCCGTCGTGCGGTATCCCGGGACCGAGGAAGAGCGTGCGATCTTGCGCGCCCACGACCACGGGCAGCCCTCCGCGAACATCGCGACCCTCGAGCCGTTCGATCGCGGAACGCTCGATGCATGCCGGACCGAGGTCGATGCCGTGAAGGTGGAGGATTCGGTGCTCGACTACGTCGGTCGCATCGCCGCCGAGTCGCGCAGGTCACCAGACCTGATCCTCGGCGCCAGCCCGCGCGCCGCGGTCCATCTTCTTCGCGCGGCGAAGGCCGAGGCAGCGACCGCCGGCCGCGATTTCGTGACCCCGGACGACGTGAAGTCACTCGCCACGCCGACGCTTCGTCATCGGCTCGTCCTCAAAGCCGAGGCCGAGATCGACGGGCTCGACGCGGATGCGGTTTGCCGGCGGGTTCTCGCCCGACTCGACGTCCCCCGCTGAGCCGTCTCGCCGCGTTCCCGCTGCCCCGTCCGCGTTTCCTTGCGCTGCTCCTGCTCGCCGCGGTCACACTCGCCCTCGCACAGCTGAGCGACGCCTTCGTCGTCCTCGCGCTCGCGGTGCTCCTGACGGCGATCACGCTCGCGGTCATCGATTACCGCGCGACGCCCGAGCCGGGAACGCTATCCATCGCGCGTATCGCCGAGCCGCAGCTCTCGATCGGGGTGGGGAATCGGGTCCTGCTCCGCCTTCAGAACCCGCTGCCGCGCCCCGTGCGCGCGACGCTGCGGGACACGGTGCCGCCGTCCTTCGACGTTGATCGCCGGACCGCGCGTCTCGTCGTCGGTCCCGAGACGACCGGCGAAGCGCGTTACGCCGCGCGCCCGCGCCACCGCGGTACGTTCCGGTTCGGCGACATCAACCTTCGTCTTCGGGGGCCGCTCGATCTTGTCGAGCGCCAGGGCCGCGTGGGTGCCGACGCACCGGCGAATGTCTATCCGGATCTGCGCGAGATCCGCCGTTACGAGGTGACGCTCCGCCGCGGTCTCGCGTACGACGCAGGCCAGCGGCGCGCACGCGTTCCCGGAGCGGGATCGATCTTCGAGCGGCTTCGCGAGTATCTGCCCGACGATGACCCACGGTGGATCTCGTGGACGGCGACCGCGAGGCGAGGCCGGCCGATCAGCGTCGAGTACGAGACCGAGCGGCAGCAGCGGATCCTCATCCTTCTGGACGCCGGCCGAATGATGTCGAGCACGCTCGGCAGGCTCACGAAGCTCGACCACGCGGTGAATACGGCGTTGATGCTCTCCTACGTCGCGATCGCGAAGGGCGACGAGGTCGGACTCCTCGGCTTCGCCGATACCGTGCGCGCGTACGCGCCGCCGCGCCGCGGCCGGCGGCAGTTCCTGCGCCTGACGGAAGAGCTGCGACAGCTGGAAGTGACGATGACCGAGCCGGACTACCAGGCCGCGTTCGAGTTCCTGCGCGCGAAGACGGCGCGGCGGGCTTTTGTCATCCTCTTCACCGATCTTGTCGACCAGGACGCCTCGCGCGGCCTGGTGAGCTCGATCACCCGGCTCGCCGGAAACAATCTCGTGCTCTGCTGCCTGCTCCAGGACCCCGAGCTGCTCGAAGCCGCGACGCGCGAGCCCGCCTCCTCGACCGCGCTCTACGAGCGAGTGGTCGCGAGCGACGTGCGCGACGCGCGGCTGCGCGCGCTCGGTGTCCTGCGGCAGCGCGGCGTGCATTCCCTCGACGTCCCAGCCGAGCGCCTGTCGGTCGCGACGATCCAGCGCTACCTCGAGCTCAAGCGGCGCTTCTTTTGAACGAGCGTCCACCGAGGAGGATGTAGCCCCAGAGAAGCGTGCCAGCCACGAGCCCGGCCGCGATCTTGATCGCGAGCGGCGCGTCGCTTGGCGAGAGGAACCCCTCGAGGAGTCCGGCGACGCCGAGTGCGGGGACCACGACGAACATGATGCGGACCGCCTGCGCCCCGGCGAGCCGCGCCGCATCGCGGCGACTGCGATCGCCCGGACGAAGCAGAGCCCAGGCCAGACGCAGTCCGGCCGCGCCGGAGAGGACGATGCACGAGAGCTCGAGCGGTCCGTGCGCCGCGGTGAATGCGAGCAGACCGCCCGACATCCCGTAGCTCTGGACCACCGCGAGGACCGTCCCGAGGAACGCGCCATTCGTACCGAGGATGTAGAGCGTGAGCGCGCCGGCCGTGAGACCTCCGGCGAGAGCTGCGATGGCGACCTGCACGTTGTTCACGATGATCAGCGGCCCCAGCACGGGCCGGAAACCCTCGGGGATGTCGGTCCAAAGGCGCCGCTCCGCGAGATGGGCGCGCGTTTCAGCGGGTAACGCGGCCGCGGCGATCTCTGGAAGCAGTATTCCGATCGCGAGCGTGGCAAAGAGCGGAATGGCGAGTGCGAGGAAGGACACGAGGATGAAGCGCCATCCGGCTCGCACAGATCGCGGCAGCTCGCTGGACACGAGCGTTCGCAGGCGACGCCCGCTGGTCGGCGATTCGCTGTACACGAGCGCGTGCGCGGCGGCGACGAGGTCGTTCAGCCGTTCCGTCGCCTGATCCTGTGGGAAGTCGCGGCGCGCGACCGCGAGGTCGCTGGTCGTGACCCGATAAAGGCGACCGAGCTCGAGCACCTCGTCCGCGTCGAGGCGTGCGACGCGGCCTCGCGCGTCCTGCACGAGCTGTCCTAGGCGTCCCCAGCGTGCTCGACGATCTTCGACGAACCGGTCGACTGTGGCCACGCCGGCAACCTAGCACTGCGTACGATGTCGCCGTGACCGTAGCCGCAGGTCGTCTCGAGATCGAGACGCCCGATCACGTCGTGTTGCGGTACGACCTCGCCGGTGCGGGCAACCGCGGCTTCGCCGCGCTGCTCGACTTCCTGATCGCAACCGTCATCGTCGCGACCGCCATCCTCGTGATCGTGCTCGCGATCCCCGTGATCGGGGGTGCGATCGTCGAGGCGACCGGCGCGGCGCTGCTCCTCACGCTCAGCCTGGTGTGGGCATATTTCATCCTGCTCGAGTGGCTCTGGAACGGGCAGACCATCGGCAAGCGCGCCTTCGGGCTCCGCGTCATCACCGAGGACGGCTCGCCCGCGCCCTTCACCGCGGTCCTCGTGCGGAATCTCGTGCGGGTCGCCGATTTCATGCCGGTGTTCTACGGCGTCGGCGTGATGGTGATCATCCTGAGCCCCAAATCCCAGCGTCTCGGCGATCTTGCCGCAGGGACATACGTGGTGCGAGCGCCACGACCCCGCATCGACTGGTTCTCCCTCCGCACGGTGACACCGCTGGGAGGAGGCCAGAGCGCTGAGACCAGGCGGATGCCGGGCGAAGCGCAGCGTCTGGTCCGCGAGTTCGTCGCACGGGAATCCGCGCTCGCACCAGCCGAACGAAAGAAGCTCGCCGGCCTCATCGCAACGCGGCTGCGAAGCTACACGCTCGAAGATTCGGCGACGCTCGACGACATCGACCTCATCCATGCGGTGGCGCGCTCGCTCCGGGCCACCGGCGACCAGCGCTGACCCACCCCCAGGGGGAGGGGATACGATGACTCGCGTGAGCATCTCCGCCCCGGCGATATCCGATATCGAGCGCCGCGATCTCGTGGTCACCGGCATGACGTGCGCGTCGTGCGTCGCGAGCGTCGAGGATGCCCTCAAGGGCGTGCCGGGTGTTCATGCGGCCGATGTCAACCTCGCGACCGAACGTGCCCGTGTGGAGCTTGCTTCGGGGACCGCCGATACGGCGCTCGTGCGGGCCGTCGAACGCGCGGGATACGGCGCTCTTGTCCTCTCGAAGGACCGTGAGGAGCGCGCCGGCATCGAGGCGCGCGAGCGCGAAGCGCGCGCGGCGCATCTGCGCTCGCTGCGTACACGGCTCGGCGTCGCTGCAGCCCTCGCGCTCCCCACGATCGTGCTGTCGATGGCGGACCTGGTCTTCTCCGATCTGGCGAACGCGCCGTGGCGCGCACCGGTCCTGTTTGCGCTCGCGACTCCGGTGCAGCTCTGGTCGGCGCAGCCGTTCTACCGTGGCGCACTGTCGGCGGCACGCCACGGTCGCGCGGACATGAACACGCTCGTCGTCGTCGGGACCACTGCGGCATACGTGGTGTCCGTGCTGGCGACGTTCTTGGGGCAGCTGTTCGTGAGCATGCGTCTGGACCCGCGCGCGTTCCTCTACTACGACACGGCCACGGTGATCGTCGCGCTCATCCTCGTCGGCCGCTACCTCGAGGCCCGGGCCCGCGCGCGCACCTCCGATGAGATGCGTGCGCTCGCCGCGCTCGGCGCGAAGACCGCGCACGTCCGCCGTCCCGGCGGCATGGAGGAGGACGTTCCGGTCGAGCGGCTCGCGGTAGGCGACGTGGTCATCGTGCGTCCCGCGGAGACGATCGCGAGCGACGGTCTCGTGCTCGCCGGATCGTCGGCGGTGGACGAGTCGATGGTCACCGGTGAATCGATACCGGTGGAGAAAGGACCGGGCGATCCGGTCACCGGCGGCACGCGGAACGCCACAGGTTCGTTCCGCTTTCGCGTCACAAAGGTCGGTGAGGACACGCTCCTCGCGCAGATCGTCCGGATGGTCGAGGAGGCGCAGGGCTCGAAGGCTCCGATCCAGCGGCTCGTCGACCGGATCGCCGCGGTCTTCGTGCCGCTCGTCATCGCTCTGGCGATCGGAAGCGGCGCGATCTGGCTCGTCTTCGGGCCACAGCCGTCGCTCGGATTTGCCCTCTCGGCGTTCGTCGCGGTGCTGATCATCGCCTGCCCCTGCGCTCTTGGGCTCGCGACACCGACTGCGATCATCGTCGGGACCGGACGCGGCGCGGCACGAGGGATCTTGATCAAGAGCGCAGAAGCGCTCGAGGCGGCGCGACACCTCGACGTCGTCGCCTTCGACAAGACCGGCACGCTGACCGTCGGTCGGCCTCAGGTCGTCAACTACATGAGCTGCGCGGAGATCGGCGAGACCGAGGTCCTCCGCCTGGTCGCGAGCGCCGAGCTTCGATCGGAGCATCCCCTCGCCGCGGCGGTCGTCGAATACGCCCGTGAGCGAGGGATCGAGCTTGCGGAGCCTTCGCTTCTTGAAGCCATCCCTGGCCAAGGCGTCCATGCCGTCGTCGAGGGGCGTGACGTCTGGGTCGGCAACGCGGCGCTGGCGCGAGCGCACGGGTTCGCGGACCTCGAGGACGGAAGCCTTGCACGCCAACAGGACGAAGGTAGGACCGTGCTCGTCGCGACGATCGACGGCGCGCCGGGCGCGACCATCGCGGCGGCCGACGTACCCAGGGCCGCATCGCGCGATGCGATCGCCGAATGCCGGCGCATGGGTCTCCGCACTCTGCTCGTCTCGGGAGACGCACCGCGGGCCGCCGAAGCTGTCGCGCGAGCGTTAGGGATCGACGACGTTCGCGCCGGTGTTCGCCCAAACGCGAAGGCCGAGCTCGTCGCGGAGCTACAGCGCGGCGGTCGTCGCGTGGCGATGGTCGGCGACGGGGTCAACGACGCACCCGCGCTCGCGCAGGCGGACCTCGGGATCGCCATCGGCAGCGGCACCGACGTCGCCATCGCGACCGCCGACGTCGTGCTCGTCGGTGGCGATCCGCGCGGCGTACCGCGCGCCATCCGGCTCGCGCGGCGCACGGTCGCGACCATCCGGCAGAACCTCTTCTGGGCCTTCGTCTACAACGTCGCGCTGATTCCGGTCGCGGCCGGACTGCTGTATCCCTTTACCGGATGGCTGCTCTCACCCGTCCTCGCCGCCGGCGCGATGGCGCTCTCGTCCGTCACGGTCGTCAGCAACTCGCTGCGCCTGCGAACCGCCGACATCGGCTAGTCCTGGCGGTCGCGATCGTCGCGATCGCGGCGTGCCATCCCGTCGACAACGATCCAGCCCTGCGCACGCCGGGACCAAGCCCGGCCCCGAGCGCGGCGGACACCGTGGTGCGGGCCTCTTCCTCGCCGGCCTGCGTGGGGGAGGGCCTCCCCGCCCAGAAGCCGCCCGGACCGATGCTGACCCGCATGCAGGAATACCCGGTCGGCCGCGGTCAGGGTCCCCACGATGTCGCGCCCGCGGCTGACGGCGGCGTCTGGTACACGGCGCAGCGAAGCGGCGAGCTCGGGTGGCTTGATTCGAAGACCGGCGCGACACGGATGGTGAAGCTCGGCGCGGGCTCTGCGCCACATGGCGTGATCGTCGGCCCTGACGGCGCCCCGTGGGTCACTGACGGCGGACTCAACGCGATCGTGCGCGTCGATCCGGCGACGAACGCGGTGAGGCGGTTCGATCTCCCGGCATCGCGTCCGAACGCCAACCTCAACACCGCGACGTTCGACCGGGCCGGCTCGCTCTGGTTTACCGGGGAGGGCGGGATCTATGGAACGCTCGACCCGCGGACCGGCGCGATGGCTGTCTTCGACGCGCCGCGTGGTGCCGGTCCCTACGGCATCGCGACGACAGCGTCGGGCGAGGTGTATTTCGCATCGCTCGCGGGCAGCTACGTCGGTCGGATCGACGTCGCCACCGGACGGGCGAGCGTGCTCGATCCGCCCACCCCTGGACAGGGTGCCCGGCGGGTGTGGCCGGACTCGTGTGGACGGCTCTGGATCACCGAATGGAACGTGGGCAAGCTCGCGTCGTACGACCCTGCGACGAAGTCCTGGCACGAATACGTCCTGGACCTCTCATCGCACCGCACGGCGCAGCCCTACGCGGTGTACGTCGGTGAAGGCGATGTCGTTTGGATCACGGACTTCGCGCAGAACGCGATCCTTGATTTCGACATCGCGTCAGGGACATATAGCGGGCATCCGATACCGACCGCGGGAGCGGAGGTCCGGCAGCTGGCCGGACGGACCGGCGAGATCTGGGGAGCCGAATCTGGGACCGACAAGCTCGTGGTCATCCGGCTCGGCCCGTAGGTATTTGACACCCCTAATCGAGCACGATGGAATGACATCTGATGGCGACGCTTGAGCGGACCTTTCCGCTCGTTCGGCCTCGTTACACGGGTGTCCTCGAGTGGATCACCACCACCGATCACAAGAAGATCGGCGTCCTGTACCTCACGACGACGTTCTGCTTCTTCCTCGCCGGCGGGCTGCTCGCGCTGGGTATGCGCACCCAGCTCGCGACCCCGGACACCGGCTTCCTGAGCGCATCCGCCTACAACGAAGCGTTCACGATGCACGGGACGACGATGGTCTTCCTCTTCGTCGTTCCCGTGTGGACCGGATTCGCGAACTACATCATCCCGCTGCAGCTCGGTGCCCGAGACATGGCCTTCCCACGTCTCAACGCGCTTTCGTATTGGCTTCTGCTGGCGGGTGGGATCATCCTCTACTCGACGTTCGCGGTGGGACAGATCCCCGCCGCGGGGTGGACGAGCTACGTCCCGCTCGCGACGCTCCCGTACTCGCCCAACCATGGCGTCGATCTGTGGATCCTCGGACTCACGGTCCTCGGCTTTTCGTCGATCTTCGGCGCTCTGAACATGATCGTCACGATCTTCTCGCTGCGCGCTCCCGGGATGACGTTCTTCCGCATCACGCTCTTCACCTGGAGCGTGCTCGTCACAAGCTTCCTGCTCGTCCTCGCGATGCCGTTCCTCACCGTCGCGGGCATCCTGCTGCTCTTCGATCGGATGGCCGGGACGAACTTCTTCGCGGTGGGACAGGGCGCCGACCCGCTGCTCTGGCAGTACCTCTTCTGGTTCTTCGGGCACCCCGAGGTCTACATCATGATCCTGCCCGGCTTCGGCGTGATCAGCGAAGTGCTGCCGGTCTTCTCGCGAAAGCCGATTTTTGGGTACCGGATGATCGCCTACTCGTCCGCCGCGATCGGCTTCCTCTCCTTCGGCGTGTTCGTCCACCACATGTTCGTCGCGGGCATCGATCCAGCTCTGCAGATCTTCTTCATGCTGTCGACGATGCTCATCGCAGTTCCGACCGGCGTGAAGATCTTCTCGTGGCTCGGCACGATCTGGGGAGGCGCCTTACGGTTCCGGACCGCGATGCTCTTCGCGATGGCGTTCATCGTCATCTTCACCATCGGCGGGATCTCCGGGATCTTCCTCGCGTCCGTTCCGGTGGACGTGCAGCTGTCCGACACGTACTACGTCGTCGCGCACATCCACTACGTCCTCGTGCAGGGCGCGCTCTTCTGCATGTTCGCGGCGATGTATTACTGGATGCCGAAGATCACCGGGCGCATGCTGAGCGAGACGCTAGGACGCCTGCACTTCTTCCTCTTCTTCATCGGCGTGAACCTCGCGTTCTTCCCGATGCATCAGCTCGGCCTTGAGGGCATGCCGCGGCGCATCTTCCACTATCCGGACTCGCCGCAGTGGGCCTCGCTCAACTTTGTCTCGACGATGGGCGCCTACATCATCGCCCTTGCGATCCTCACATTCATTTGGAACTTCATCTACTCGATCGCCCTCGGGAACGGCAGGCCCGCTGGAGACGACCCCTGGGAGGCGGACACGCTCGAATGGGCGACGACCTCTCCGCCCCAGCCGTACAACTTCGCGCGGATCCCCGTCGTCCACAGTGCGCGTCCGCTAAAGGAAGACGTCGCGCACTAGCTCCTCGCGGCTTCGGACGTAGTCTCATCGGGTGAGTTTTTCGTCTCGCTATCGCGCGGTCGTCTACGTGAGCCTTCTGGCGTCGTTCCTCGTCGTGGTCTGGGGCGGCGTCGTCCGCGTGACCGGCTCGGGCCTCGGGTGTCCCGATTGGCCGCTTTGCCACGGCCAGTTCCTGCCGTCGCTCGACCCGGCGACTCGTATCGAGTGGACGCATCGCTTCCTCGCGATCGTCTCCGGGCTCACGGTTGCCGCGATGGTCGTGTGGACGATCGTCATCTACCGCGCCGATCGGCGCGTGCTCGCGATCGCCCTCGTCGCCGCGGTGCTTTACCCCCTGCAGGCGGTGCTCGGCGCGATCACCGTCGTGCTCGAGCTCCCGCCCGAGTGGGTGACGATCCACCTCGCGAACGCCGAGCTGCTCCTCGCGGCGCTCACGGTGTTCGCGGTCGTGGTCCGCTGGCCGTCGGCGACAGGCGCGCGCGCGCCGGGCTGGACGTGGCTCGCGATCGCCGCGGCCGCGGGAACGTTCGTTCTGCTCGTGAGCGGCGCGTACGTTCGTGGCGTGAACGCGACAGTTGCTTGCCCGGGGTGGCCCTTGTGCGGGGAGCCGAACGCGCCAGCGAACGCGATCTATACAACCGCAAATCGTCTGTACCCAACCATCGACTTTCCCTCGACCGGCCCCGCCGCCATCGCGATGCTTCACCGCTACATCGCAGCTGGGGTCGGGCTTCTCGTCATCGCGGCGTGCGTCGAGGCATGGCGCCATCGCCGCGAGACCGCCGGGCTCGGCCCGCTCGCGGTCGCCACGGCCGCGATCTTCATCGCGCAGGTCGCCATCGGCGCCGCGAATCCGCTGAGCGGCTTCTCGCCTTGGGCTCTCGGCGCGCATCCTGCGGCGGCGTCGCTCCTTTGGTGCAGCATGGTCGCTCTCGCGACAGTCGCGTCCCGTGCGGCAAGCGGCCAGCGCCAGCTCGTGCGTGACCTCATC
>VBDQ01000074.1 GCA_005889075.1 Chloroflexota bacterium | reverse complement strand
GCCCGAGCATCGCATCCCGGGCCGCCTGGCGATCGGTTGGGGGATCGCGCTCAACCTCGTCGCCTTCATCGTGCTCGCGGCGTTCACCAACCTGCTCGCCGCGTCGCTCGCGATTGCGGGAACGCTCTTCTACATCCTCGTGTACACGATCTGGCTCAAGCGCACGACCGTGCAGAACATCGTCATCGGCGGTGCCGCCGGCGCGATCCCGCCCCTTGTTG
>VBDQ01000061.1 GCA_005889075.1 Chloroflexota bacterium | reverse complement strand
TCGCCGTCCCGCATATTCGTGAACCAGGCGCGGCACTGCAGCGTGTTCGCGACGAGCGCGCGATGCGACAGCATCGCGCCCTTGGAGACACCGGTCGTGCCACCTGTGTACTGAAGGAGCGCGAGGTCGTCCGCCCGCACACCGGCGTCGAACGGCTCCGGCCGCGCCGCGAGCACCTCGCGGAACGCAAGGGCACCCGCATCGCCGGCGAATGGCTGGCGATGCCCGTCCTTCTTCTCCTTCGCGACCGTGAAGAGCAGCCGCAAGACAGGGGGCATCTCCTCCTTGATGTTCGTCACGATGACGCGCTCGACCGCGGTTCCGGGCCGCGCCGCCTTCACCAGTGGGTAGAGCCGCGAGAGGACCACCACGACGGTCGCGCCGGCATCCGCGAGCTGATGCTGGAGCTCGGCCGCCGTGTAGCGAGGATTGCAGCAGACGAGGACCGCACCCGCACGGAGCGCGCCGTAGAACGCGACGACGAACTGAGGCGTATTCGGGAGTACGAGCGCGACACGGTCGCCTTTCTCTACGCCCACCCGGCGGAGGCCGTTCGCGAACCGCCAGGCATCCTCGGAGATGCTGCGGTACGTCCGCTTCGCGTTGAAGAAGATCGTGGCCGTCGCGTTCGGGTAGCTCTCAGCTGCGTCGTCGAGCAAAGCCTGGAGCGGCACGTCGGGATAGCGCAGCGTCGCCGGGATGCCGGGGTCGTAGTGGCGGGTCCACGGCCGTCCGGTCAGGGGCGCGAGCTCTTTCGGCTCGACCTTGATGCGGTTCGCCATCCGACTAGCTCAGCAGGCTCTCGGCGATGATCATCCGCTGCACCTCGCTCGTCCCTTCGTAGATGCGAAGGATCCGCGCATCGCGGTAAGCGCGCTCGATCGGAGAGTCCTTCATGTAACCCATGCCGCCGTGGATCTGCAGCACGCGGTCGGCGACGCGATTCGCCATCTCTGATGCGTAGACCTTCACCATGGCCGCCTCGAGTGACGCGCGCTCGTGCCGGTCCAGCTTCCAGGCCGCGTCGTAGACCATCAGGCGCGCGGCGTGGATCTCGACCGCTGAATCGGCGAGCATCCACTGGATCGCCTCGTTCGCTGCGATGGGCTTCCCGAACTGCTGGCGGCGCTTTGCGTGGGCGATCCCGAGCTCGAGCAGGTGCTGGCTCGAGCCGACCGCGCCCGCCGCGAGCGAGACCCGTCCGATGTCGAGCGCACCGAGTGCCGTTCGGAATCCGGATCCGACCTGGCCGCCGAGGACGTTCGCCTCAGGGACCTGGCAATCATCGAAGACGAGCTCGCCGGTCGTCGAGCCGCGCAGTCCCATCTTGTGGTCGACCCTGCCGACGCCGAATCCTTTGAAGCCCTTCTCGACGATGAAGCCGGTGATGCCTCCGCGCGCGCCTTTCGCGCGGTCGTTCGCCGCGTACACGACGACCACGTCGGCGATCGGTCCGTTCGTGACCCAGATCTTGGTGCCTTTGAGCAGCCAGCAACCGTTCCGGAACGTGGCCGTCGTCTGGATCGACGCCGCATCGGAGCCGCTCGAAGGTTCGGTCAGGGAGAATGCGGCGATGCGCTTTCCCGCGGTGAGATCGGGAAGGTAGCGGCGCTTTTGCTCCTCGGTCCCGCCCAGATAGATCGACATGGAGCCGATCGAGGTGTGCGCACCGATCACGTTCGAGAACGCGGCCGACGTCCGTCCGAACTGCTCGAGCGCGAGGCAGTAGCCGAGGTCGCCCGCTCCCGCGCCACCGTACTCCTCCGGAAAAGGCAGCCCGAAGAAGCCGAGGGACGCCATCTCACGAAGCACGTCATCGGGGATGCGGTCCGCGTCTTCCACCTGCCGCTCGAGGGGCACCAGACGCGTCTCGACGAACTCACGCACCGTGCGCGCGAGCAGCTGAAGCTCCTCGGGGATGTCGAAGTCCAACCGCGTCCCTCCGGTTCGAACGATACGACTACGCCTCGCCAACGTGGATGGTCGCGACCCCGAACGTCAGTCGCTCGTAGCGAACGTCGGCGAATCCCGCATCACGCATCGCCGCCGCGACCTGATCGGGATCGGGAAACGCTTCGATCGACGCGGGAAGGTAGCGATACGCGTCGACGCTCGACCCAAGCGCGGCGGCGACGAGAGGCGAGAGCCGGCGGAGATAGAAAAGGTGCAGGGCGCGCAGCGCGGCGTTCGGCGGAACAGCGAGCTCGAGCACGACCGCGCGGCCACCCGGCCGGAGCACCCGGCGCATCTCGGAAAGGCCACGCGCGAGATCGGCGAAGTTACGTACCGCGAAGCCCGCGGTCACACACGAGAAGACGCCGTCGGAAAATGGCAGCGCCTCCGCGCTTCCTGCCACGAGACCGATCGGGCTTCTCGCGCGGGCTCGCGCCCGCACAAGCATCTTCACCGCGAGGTCCAGGGCGACGACCCGCCCGCTTGGACCCGCAGCCGCCAGCGCAAAAGAGAGGTCACCAGTGCCCGCGCCGACATCGAGCGCGCGCTCGCCCGGCCCGAGAGTGGCGATCGCGACCGCCCGCCGGCGCCAGGACATATCGAGGCCGAACGACAGAACGCGGTTCAAGAGGTCGTAGCGATGCGCGATCCGGTCGAACATCGCCGCGATCCGGCGGTCGTGCTCGTTTGAGCCGGTCACGCGATGAAGTTAGCGTGGCAGGCGTGGCGACCGTCCTCTTCATCTACGCCCATCCAGATGACGAGGCGTTCGGGATCGCGGGCACAGCGATGAAGCTCAAGGACGAAGGGCACACGACCGCGCTGCTCACGCTGACGCGAGGCGACGCCGGGCTCTGGTTCGGCAGAGACAAAGGTTCCTGGACGTCCGAGGAGCTGGCGCGGGAGCGGGCAAAGGAGTGGCACGCCGCGACCGACATCATCGGGTTCGCCGAGCGGCGGATCCTCGAGTGGCCTGATGGCGCGCTCCGTCAAACGCCGCCGGAGCGGGTGACCGCGGACGTGGTCCAGATGATCCGCGACACGAGGCCCGACATCGTCTGCACGTTCGGACCCGAGGGGGCGGGAAGCGAGCACGACGATCACCGCGCCACGAGCCTCTTCGCGCTTCGCGGCTTCCACCGGGCGGCCAACGCCGAGGCCTTCGCCGAGCGCGGTGCACCGCACGAGGCGCGCCGCCTTTTCTTCAACGCCTCACCGTTCGCGGCGGACTTCCCCATCCTCGCGATGACCCCAACGCACGCGATCGACATCCGCAAGTACGAGGAACGCAAGAAGCAGGCGTTCGAATGTCACAAGACCCAGGCGAAGGACCGGGACCGTTTCTACCAGATCCTCGAACGGCGCGGCGGTCGGGAGTTCTTTCACCTCGCGATCGATCGCTCCGCCGGACCGGCGGGCAGCGCCAGCCTTCTTCGCTAGTGACGCGACACTAATGGCGCTCGCCTCGCTCCCGATCGTCCTCGCGGTGGTGTTGGCCGAGCTCGCTATCGGCGGGGCGTTCCTCATGTGGTTCGTCGACCGCGGTGGTCGCGCGCCGTCTGGGTTCTTGAAGCTGGTGGGCTTCATCGACGTTGGCGCGCTGGCCGCATCGCTCGCTCTCGTACCCACCTTTCCCCGTGGCGACCTCGCGGAACGTGCGGGCATCGACACCGAACCACTCTCGGCCTTCGCTCAGGTCCTCGTCGTGGCCCTCGTCCTGATGATCATCCAGGTCGTGGCGACGTTCCTTCCGGTGCGCGGACTTCGCCAGGCGGCCGGGATCCTCGCAAGCTTCACCGGCGCGATCGCGCTCGGTGTCGTTGCGGTCGCGCGGCCGATCCAGCTGGGGCAGCTCGCCTACGACCCACTCGCGATCATGGCGCTCCCCCTCGGGGCGATCGCCCTTGGCGGTTCCGACGGCGCGATGCTCCTCGGCCATTGGTACCTCGTCACGCCGAAGCTCTCGCCGGGCCCGCTGCGCCGTGCCGCGCTCGTCGTCGTCTCCGCGGTAGCGCTCCAGATAGCCGTTGTCGCGATCGTCGCGCTGCGCGGCGACCTCACCGGCACGTGGCAGACCGGACTGTCGGTCGCGCTCTGGCTGCGCATCGGCGTCGGGCTCCTCATGACCCTCTTCGTCGCGCTCGCCGCATGGTGGACGGCGGGCATGAATACCCAGAGCTCGACCGGGCTGCTTTACGTGGGTCTGGGGTGCGTGATCGCCGGGGAGGTGTCGGCTCGCGTGATCTTCTTCCTGACCGGCGTTCCGCTCTGAGTGAGCTGCGTGTCGGCACATCCGGATGGCAGTACCGGCATTGGCGCGGTCGCTTCTATCCGAAAGACCTTCCGACATCGCGTTGGCTCGAGCACTACACGAAGTACTTCGACACCGTCGAGCTGAACAATCCTTTCTACCGGCAGGCGGAGCGGACCACGTTCGAGAAGTGGCGCCGTGCCGTGCCCGAGGACTTCGTCTACGCGGTCAAGCTCAATCGGTTCATCACGCACATCAAGCGGCTTCGTATCGAGCGCGACAGTGTCGAAAGGTCGTACGGGACGATGGCCGGTCTCGGACCGAAGGCCGCCGTCGTCCTCGTGCAGCTGCCACCGCGGATGAAGTACGACCCTGACCGGACGGAGCGATTCTTCAGATTGGTGGCGCGGCGCCGGCGGCGCCACGCGCTCGAACCGCGCGACGGCTCCTGGTTCACCGCCGAAGCGCCCGAGCATCTGCGTCGGCTGCGGGTCGCGCTTGTGATCGGCGAGACCCCGCACTGGCCGACGCACGTCGCAGTCACGGCCGAGTTCGTGTATCTGCGGTTCCACGGGCCGGAGCGCCGATATGGCTCGGACTACAGCGACGATGCGCTTCGAACGTGGGCCGAGCGGATCAGGGGCTGGCGCGCCGAAGGCCGCGACGTCTTCGCCTACTTCAACAACGACGAGCAAGGCTTCGCGGTGAAGAACGCGCTCCGGCTACGCGAGCTCGCGTCCTGAAACGTTGCGCATCGAACATCAAGGACGTTCGCGTTCTGGCGGTGTGAGCGGCCCGGCGGATCGACGCTCCTGCCAACAAGGCGCAGGAGGACAGAGATGACAGGGCTCGGCAGCACGATCGCGATGGCGTTCGACGACGCGGCTCGCGCGAAGGCGCTGGTGGCGGACACGCACGCGCGGCGCGCGCTCAAGGAAGACCCCGACCGGATGCTGCGGCTGTTCGCGTTGCACGGTCACGAGATCGAAAGCAGTGGCGTCCGCGCGGCCCGGGCCGAGCGCCGGTTCCTCGCCGTTCGGACGATGGGCCGGCTTCGCCGGTCCGGCTCCGCCCTCTAGTGCCTGTCTGCTTGACAGTCAGTTAAGCGAGGTCTACTACGCGCCCCGACGCAGGAGGGGAGCGATGCCGCACTCAAACAACGCGCACGGGCTTGTGCTCGGCAATTTGAAGCAGGGCCTCACGGACCAGGAGAAAAAAGACGCGCAGACACGCGTCAACACCTTCG
>VBDQ01000060.1 GCA_005889075.1 Chloroflexota bacterium | reverse complement strand
AGCTCCCGTGGGGCGGATGTACGTTCGTCCAGCTCTGCCCGCCGTCCTTGGAGACGTACGCCTCGGTGAATATGCGGAGCAGGGCGAGCGCGCTCTGCTTGTCGAGGTTGTACAGATACGTGTGCGAGGCCGCCACGATGTTGGCGGGGTTCGTCGGGTTCACCGCGATGGTCGTCTCGTTGTGCGGGCCCACGCTGTCGCAGTCGAGCAGCGCATTGCCGGCGAACGAGGCCGGCTGCGTGGCCAACGATGAGGTGCAGGCCACACCCGAGATACCCCCGCCGCCCGGTCCATTCGTGCCGCTCCCGGCACTCTCGGTGAAGCTGATGAGCTCGTTGTCGAGCCGCTGCTTTGCGGCCCCTGCGAGCGCCGTCGTCGCTCCGACGACCAAGGCGCCGATGACGATTCCGGATGCAAGGACTCGTCGCAACACTCTTGCCCTCCCATGCGAACTGCGCGGATAACCTACGCGCGCGGTCGCGGAAGAAGAAGAAGAAGAAGAAGAAGAAGAGATTTCTTCGCGCCGTATGCTCGCCCGACGCACAGCGAGGCGTATCGCTTTCGCCGATCGCGCTCAATCGAGGCGGCGTCGTGCGCCGCGGTCAGTTTTCGGATACGTCTCTCCCCCGGAAGCCGACCCACGTGGTGAGTGAGATGGATTGGGATGGGACGAACGAGGAAGCTTCTTCGCGAGCCTGGACTGCAAGCGCAAATCTCGCGAGAGTGCTCACATTGGCAGTATCAGCCCAAGGGTGGGTTTTCAAAGCCGCTCTAAATCCGCGGGGCCACCCACGGCGTTCGTTGTCCGCGCCACCATCGTCGCGTCGCTGAGCGCGTAATCAAGAGCCTGCTCAAGACTCATCGCTTGCCCCTCGGCCCAACAGATCGTGAATTGATGGAGGCCTAAGATGCCGCGCAGGGTCTCACGACACCGGTCCACCGCGGGCTGCTGGATAGGCGGGCGTCGGGTTCCCAGCGCGTCGCGTTGCGCGTCGGCAGCGCTGAGGAGGCGACAGGCACGTGCTGGCTCGCCTGTACCCAGGACCGCGAACGCAAGTCGCTCCATGCATCGAGTCGTCATGGCGGACGCCCCGAGCGCTCGATACAGCCTCAGGCTCTCCCGCTGGAGTCGTGCTCCTTCATCGCTGTTGCCCTCGAGGTGCGCGACATCGCCGAGCTCGCTCAGTACACCCGCACGACCCGAGCCACTATCGGCGACAGCCAAGGCCTCTTCGAGCAACGACCGGGATCGTGCGAAGTCGCCCTCATCACAGGCAAGCCTCGCGAGTTGTCCGAGGGGACGAGCCATCCGAACGGGAACTCCGAGCTCGCGCTCCATTCCCAGCGCCTCTTGCTGGAGCGAGCGCGCTGACTCGCGATCGTCCTCATTCCGCGCGACGAGGCCAAGAAGGAAGAGCAAGGCTGCGATGCCTCCCCGATCCCCGAGCTCGTGGCAGACGGCCAGCGCCTCTTTGTAACGAGCGCGCGCGCTCGCGAAGTCCGATCGCGCTCGCGCGACATCCCCGAGGCCAGCGAGCGACTGTGCGATGCTCCTCACGTCGCCGAGACGTCGATAGATGTCGAGTGCGGACTCGAACGAGGACCGCGCGACCTCAAGGTCACCCCGGGCCCATGCGCCATCCCCCAGCGATAGAAATGTTCGGGCCATCCCTTCCTGGTCACCGAGACGTCGCTGCAAGGCGAGCGCTTCTTCGAGGTAAGGAACCGCAGCCGCGAGGCCTGCGGCTGAGATTCCGCTGCCCCACAGCGAGCGAGCTGCGCCGACCTCGTCACCCATCGTCTTATAGAGCGACAAGGCGTCCGCGAAAGCCTCAGCGGCGCGTGTGCGATCCTCCTCCTGCATAGCCAGCACTGCGGCGCCGAAGAGCGCCCTCGCACGCGCGGGGCCCCCAACCGGACGTGACAACGCAAGTCCGAGCCACCTTCGGCCCTCCGCCACACGGCCGCGCACCAGCCAGAACTTCCACAGCGCGCCGCTCAGGCGCAGGGCGGTCTCATTCTCGCCTTGCTCCAGGAGTCGGGCGAGAGCGGCGCGGAAGTTGTCGTGCTCACGTTCGAGCTGAGTGAGCCAGGTCGCCTGCTCGCTCTGGTTGAGGAGAGGCGCGGTGCGCTCAGCCAGCGCAACGAAGTGATCGGTATGCCGGTGGCGGATCTCGGCGTCCTCGTTTGACGCGGCGAGCCGTTCGGCGGCGTACTCACGGACCGTCTCGAGCATGAGATAACGGTCGTGCTGGTGCGAAAGGAGGCTCTTGTCGACGAGCGACGCGATTGCCTCTTCGTCTGCGTCGCCGATCACCGCAGCTGCATCGAGCGTGAATCCTCCGGCGAACACGCTGAGGCGAGCAAACAACACCTGCTCCGCCACAGTCAGAAGCTCGTAGCTCCAGTCGATGGTGTCTCGCAGCGTCCGTTGGCGCTCAGAGGCGTCGCGTGACGCGCCGGTAAGGGCGCCAAGCCGTCGGTCGAGTCGAGCGAGCAGCACGTCCGCAGGCACATGCTTGACCCGTGCCGCGGCGAGCTCGATCGCCAGAGGTAAGCGGTCGACCCGGTCACAAATGCGGGCCACGGTCTCGTGCGTCGCCGCGTTCTGAAACCGATCGTCCGCGGCGCGCGCGCGCGCATCGAAGAGAGCGACGGCGTCGCCTGGCGCGAGTGGAGCAACAATCCACTCGTGTTCACCGGCGATACGCAGTCGTTCGCGACTGGTCACCACGACGTTGAGCCGCGACTCCATTGCGAGGACCGTCGCGACCTGAGGGGCGGCCGGCAGCAGGTGCTCGAAATTGTCGAGGACGACCAATAGCGATCTGCCGCGCAGATGACCGCGGAGGCGCTCGAGCAGCGTCTGGCCGGCGACCTCGGTTACGCCAAGCGTGTGTGCAATCGTCAGCAGTACGAGATCGGGATCCGCGACGGGCGCGAGCGGCACGAGGAAGACGCCGTTTCTGAAATGCTCGATGAGCCGCGCTGCCAGCTGAATGGCAAGGCGCGTCTTGCCGGTGCCCCCCGGACCGGTGAGCGTGAGCAGACGCACATCCTCGTTGGCGAGAAGCCCGCTGAGCTCAGCAAGTTCGGGCTCGCGTCCTATGAACGATGTCACCTGTGCCGGCAGATTCGTGTTGTTCAATGTCCTCAACGGCGGGAACTCGGTCTCAAGCCCCTGCGCGACCAGTTGGAAGAGCCACTCGGGGTCCGGAAAGTCCTTCAGCCGATGCTCGCCGAGGTCGCGAACCTCGATCTCGGAGTCGAGGAGTTCGCGCGAGGATCGCGAGAGCAGCACCTGGCCGCCGTGGCCCGCGGCGCAGATGCGGGCTCCGCGATGGACGTCGATGCCGACGTAGCCTTCTGCGGCGACGGTCGGTCTGCCCGTGTGGATGCCCATCCGGACGTGCACCGATGTCGCGGCGAGCGCGCGCTGCGCGTCGTGAGCGGCGGCCACAGCATCGGCTGCGCGGGCGAACGCTACGAAGAAGGCGTCGCCCTGGGTGTCGACCTCGACCCCGTCGTGGGCGGCGAACGCGGCCCGAAGGAGTCGTCGTTGTGTCGCCAGCTGTTCGGGATACCGCTCGCCAAGCTCACGAAGAAGCCGGGTAGAGCCCTCTATGTCCGTGAAGAGCAACGTGACCGTGCCAGAAGGTAGAGCCCGCACGCTGCAAGTATCTCGTCCGGCTCAACCCAGCCCACTCTTCTCTGAGGCCTCGATGACCTCCCGAGCCGGCTCAGCAGGGCTCTTCCCGATGCGAGGTCGAACCACGAGGATGCGTTTCCCGCCGGCCTGCAATTGAAGCGTGGCCGCTGAACAGTCTGAATGGAGCAATAGTTTCGGCGGCTGCGATTGCGTGTGCAGACGAATCGTTTCGTTCGGATTGACCACGAGTCGGCGAACCATTCTTCTTGTGCGCGCGAGATCCGCACGATCTCGCTGATGCGTGCGTAGTTCGATGCTGAAGTCGCCTTCGAGAAAGACCCGACAGCTCTCTAGCGCGACACTTCGCCAAGCCCGGCAAGGAACGCTTCCATGAGACCCGCGAGCTCGACAGGCCTTTCAATGGGGATCTCGTGGTTGCAGTCCAATACGACGAGTCGCGCGCCCTTGAGTGGTGCCTGCACGGCGGAACGAAGGACCTCCGGAGAAAAGATGGCGTCGTGCGTCCCCCCGACGATCAGCGTGGGCGCACGTACGTCCCGCAGTTTGTCGCTGAACGATGTGTGCAGACACGCCTTCAGGCTCTCGTCGAGCACAACGCGCGGCACCTTTATCGCGTCGTCCGCCCACGCCTCCAGGACTTCCTGCTCTACCTGCTGCGTCAAGAACCATCTCGTGAGCTCGATGAGCTTGGCACGGTCGCCGGCGCGATCGATCCAGTCCTGGTGCGTCTCCGCCGGGAACGGAATCTCTGAAGCCGGGCATCCAGCAATAAGGATCTGACCGCTCACACGGTCGGGCGCGACGCAGGGCAGAAACTGGGCGAACTTCGCGCTCATGCTGAAGCCGACTACGACAAAGCGCTCAGCCGCCGCATGATCCGCGACCGCGATGACGTCTTTAGCGACGCGGTCGAGACTCCAGCTTGTCTCGGGCTTGTCCGAGGCTCCGTGACCGCGCATGTCGATGGTGATCAGGCGAAGCCCGGTGAGATCGAGACGCTTGAGCGTCTGCTCGAAGTACGCTCCCGAGCCGGCCCAGCCATGCATGAAGAGCACCGCACGCGGTCCGTCGCCGCGCACCCGGTAGGCGATCGTTACCCCGTCATCGGTCCGCGCAGAAGTCGTCGGCGCTGTGGCTACTGTCATGGGGACACCTCATTCTTTCCTCGCGTCCATCCTCACGGCACCCTACTGCCCAGCGGCACCGACACCATCGGTGGAATGACCGATGTCGGTCCCGGGCGCCCTCGACGACACGCTCATCGAGCCGCTCGCGCTTGAGGCGTGCGGGTCAGCGCTGCGCGAGGATCCCGGACGCCGCCGCCCACGCCGTGATCTGCGCGCGCGAGCGCACACCCAACTTACCGCGAACGTGCTCGAGATGAGTGTCCACGGTGCGCTCGGTGACGACGAGCTCCTCCGCGATCTGACGACTCGTCAAGCCTTGCGCGACGAGCGCCACGATCTCGCGCTCGCGTGGCGTCAGCGGGGTCACATCCGTCCGGCTTGCGGCTTCGCTCGCGATGGCCCTGGCTGTGGTGGTCGCACAGGCGACCGCGTTCTCCGTCGTCATCGACCGACCCTCCGCCCACCCGGCCAGGCGCGCGCCTCTTGAGACCGCGCGCAGCGCGGGTGCGAGCCGCTGGGCGATCTCGGTCCGCCATGACGCCGGTGCGGCCGCGCCCCTCGCGTCGCGCAGGGCGGCCGCCGCGCCGGCGAGACGGATCGCCTCGGATGGCCGCGTTTTCGCTGCCAGCGCAGCGACTGCCTCGAGCGAGGTCGCCAAACCGCTCCGGCTGGCAAGCCCTTCCGAGAGGATCAGCGCTTCCTCAAGGTACGCGCTGGCCGCGGGAATGTCGCCTTGCTCGAGCGTGACGAAGCCGAGCCTTCGCAGCGTGATCGGAATGTTCGCGCGGTCGCCCAGGCCGCGCTGGATGGCGAGCGCCTCTTCGTACAGCGGCCGTGCCGCCGCGACGTCTCCCTCAGCGCGGAGCACATCGCCCAGCCCACTCAGCGCATAGGCGACGCCTTGCCTTCCGCCAAGCCGGCGCCAGCGGCTAAGGCCCTCGTCAAACAACGCTCGCGCTCTCGCGAGATCCGAAGCGTCGAGCGCCGCATTCGCGAGCGAGGTCACGCGGAGTCCGATGGCGGTCTCGTCCTTGATCTCTCTCGCGATCGTGAGGCTTTCGTCGAGCAGCTCACGCGCCGCTCCCGGCTTGCCCTGCTCGTACGCGACACGTCCGAGACCAAACAGGGCGAGGCCGATCCCGGCCCGATCGCCCAGCTCCCGATAGATCGCAGCGCTCTCCTGATGCATCGCAAGTGCGGCGTCATAGTCGCCCTGGCTCTGTGCGAGAAAGCCCGCTGCGAAAAGAGCTTTCGCCCGCGCGTTGCGGGACGCCTCTGCCGTCGCGAGGAAACCTTCGAGCCTTCCGCGGCCCTCGCTCAGGCGCCCGCGCAGGAACCAGAACAACCAGAGCGCCGAGGCCAGTCGGAGCCCGGTCACACGATCCGCGTCCTCGCTCCATTCGAGGGCGGCGCGTACGTTGTCGAGCTCGCGCTCGAGCACGTCCAACGATGCTGTCTGCCTCGGACCGAGCAGTTCTGAGTCAAGCCGTTCGGCCACCGTCAGGAAGTGCGCAGCATGCCGCCGACATGTCGTCTCCAGCTCGCCCTCGGCCTCGAGCTGATGCCGCGCGAACGCGCGAACGGTCTCGAGCATGCCGAAGCGCGGCTCGGCCTCCGGCTGCGTGTCCCGCCACAGCAAGCTCTTGTCGAGAAGTGCATCGATCCCGTCGAGCACATTCAGCTCGTTGACGTCCGAGACCGCTTCCGCAGCCTCGAGCGTCCAGCCTCCGGCGAATACCGCGAGTCCTCGGAAGAGCGTCTGCTCTTTAGAAGAAAGGAGCTTGTAACTCCAGTCGATCGTCGCCTCTAGTGTTCGGTGACGGCGAGGGAAGTCCTTCTCCCCCGACCTCACGAAAGTGAGCTGAGGGTCCAGGCGCGCCAAGATCGCGGCCGGCGTCAGGACTCTTATGCGCGCGGCGACGAGCTCGATGGCCAGAGGAAGGCCATCGAGTCGCACGCAGATCTCGGCGACCGATCGCGCGTTTTGTTCGTTGAGCATGAAATCTGGCTGGGCCATGCGAGCCCGCTGGACGAAGAGGGCGAGCGAAGGCCACTCCCCGAGAGCGGCTGCTGCCTGCGGCCGCCGCAGATCGGGCACGGCAAGGGGGTGCACTGGAACGTCCCGCTCTGGCTGCAGATGAAGCGGTTCGCGGCTGGTCGCCAGGACCTTCAGACGCGGACAGCTTGCGATCAGGTCGACCACGTGCGCGGCGCCTGGCAGCACATGCTCGAAGTTGTCCAAGACGAGCAGCACCTGCCGCGATTTGAGAAAGCGTTTCACGCTCTCGAGCGCGGGGTCGGCGCCCGTTTCCCGCAGGCCGAGTACCTGTGCGATCGCCGAGGCGATGAGACCAGGATCAGCAACCGATGACAGATCAACAACGAACACGCCGTCGCGGAAGCCGGCGAGCAGGGCGGCTGCGGCCTCCAAAGCGAGACGGGTCTTACCAGCGCCGCCGGTCCCCGTGAGTGTGACCAGACGAGTCTCCGGCTCGAGCATCAGCTCGCGGATCGTTTCGAGCTCCCGCTCCCGCCCGACGAGCGCGGTCGCTCGGGCGGGCAGGTTATGAGGCGGAATGTGCGGGGCACTCGCCAAGGTCCTGAGGGCAGGGAAGTCGGTAGGCAGACCCGCCATGTCGAGCTGGAAAATCTGCTGGGGAAGCCGGATGTCCTTCAGCTCATGTGGGCCGAGGTCGCGCAGCGTCGCCCCTGGCGGCAGGTCGTCGCGCACCAGGCTCTGCGTCGATTGCGAAAGGAGGACCTGGCCGCCGTGCCCAGCCGAGGCGATGCGCGCGGCCACGTGGACATCCATGCCGACGTACTTGGCGTCGCTGATCATCGGCTCGCCGGTATGCAGGGCCATACGTACGCGCACCGCAACGCCGTCGGGCCAGTCGTGTGAGGCCAGCGCGCGCTGGGTCGCCATGGCGCACGCGATCGCGTCGGAGGCGCGCGAGAAGCTGACGAAGAAAGCGTCACCTTGCGTATCGACCTCGTGGCCGTTCCATTGCACAAACGCGGACCGCAGGATTTCGCTGTGTTCCGCCAGCAGCTCGGCGTACTTGGCGCGAAGCCGTTCGAGGAGTTTGGTTGAGCCTTCGATGTCGGTGAAGAGAAAGGTGACAGTGCCACCAGGGACCTGTCCGCGCGAGCAGTCGCGCCGAGTAGGGAGTTCTAGCGCACCCGAATCGAGGCCGCTGCGTGTACACCCGGTTCAGCGGCGCCCACGGTGCAAGATCGCGGACGCGGCGAATCGCGTTCGTGCTCGCTCGGTAATGCATTAGCTCACCGCGGCTCTGCAGTGGTGCTAGTCGGCATGAGCGACGAGACGCCCGCGTTTGGCTGCGTGGCCGGGACGACTCCAAAATTGAGCGAGGCCGCTGAGTAGTCTGAAGAGAGCAATAGTTTCGACTGCTGCGTTCGCGTTCCGGTGACCAATAGTTTCATTGAGGTTGAGCACGAGGACGCGAACCATTCTTCTTGCGGTTTGTTGATTAGTCCGCCAGACCATTGGTCCAACATGCGTTCCAAATCACACTTGGTCGCGTTCGAGTTCCGGATCAAAACCGATAGAATTGAGTTCCCCGCCGAGGTAGCTCAGTTGGTAGAGCAATGGTCTGAAGAACCGCGCAGCACCTCGTTACCCAAATTTCCGAACAAACTCGCGCCCGATACGCGTTTTCAGGGGTTCGAGAGCAATAGTCTCGCTGCTACTTAGTCTTGCGAGTGCGGCGGGCAGGCTGGGCCAACACGTGGCGTCTCGTCGAAACTCCCATGCGGCCCACTCTCTTCGGTCGGCTTAGGGCGGCTGACTCCCTATCAGCCGCCTTGTCCCGGTCCGGACGGGTGATCGTGCGGCAACTCAGCGCAGACACCATCCTTTAACGTGCCTAGGAACCGGCGCTCGGATCGAGCGCCGGCTCAACAAGCGCGAGACTGCGCACCGGACGTCCATCTGATGGCAGGGCGACGAGGGCGAGGCCGGCGGTCAGGATGAAGCCTGAGGCAAGGACGAGGCTGTAGGGCAGACCGACCAATTGCCATAGGGCGGAGGCTCCGAGCGCACCCGCGATCGTGCCGACGTTCGAAAGGGCGCTGACCACCCCGATCGTGCGTCCTTTCCGGCCTTTCGGCGCCGCTTCATTGAGCAGCGCGAACCAGCTGGCGGTGAACCCGGCCATGCCGCCTCCGGCGATGAACATCAGGGCATACAGGAGCGGGTGGGCAAGGTCGAAGACGATCCCGAGACCCATCAGCGATGCAGGGATAGTGGCGACGATCGCGAGCCGCCGCCGGCCGGTCTTGTCAGCAAAGAGCCCGAGGCCGGCCCCGAACGCGACCGCGCCAGCGCCCGCAGCAGTGAACAACAGTCCGACCTCGAAGGTCGACCAGCCACGAATCTGCGTCGCGAACGGCGCGTAGGTCGTGATGAATCCACCGAAGCCGGTCGCGAGCAGCGTGTTCGCGAGCAGCAGCGTGATGACCGGGCGGTTGAACATTGAGCCTGTGTCCGTCGTCGCCGGAGCAGGCTCGCCTTTCGGCATTGCAAGGGTCAGCAGGCCGCCGAGCGCGAGCGTGCTCGTCACGGCCACGATGACGAACGGCGCCCGGAGGTCGAAGAGCGCCACCACCGTGCCACCGAAGGCAGGACCGAGCACGGTCCCGGCGGCACCAGCCGATCCGAGGACACCGTTGACGAACCCCATGCGCTCGGCTCGCGCGATGCGCGCGAGGTAGATGCGGCTGCCAATCTGGTCGGCGCCTGTGCCTAGACCCGCCATTCCACGGAATCCGATCAGCGCCGACGCGTCGTGGACCGTAGCGATGAGAGCGTTCGCCGCGGCGTACACGCCGGTGCCCAGCCGCACCACACGCAGGCTGCCGCCGCGGTCGATGTACACGCCGGCCAGTAGCTGACCCACCGTGTTCATGAGCGCGAACCCGCCGGTCATGAGGCCGAGCTGGAGTGGCGTCGCGCCAAGGGACACCGCGTACAGCGGCAGAAGCGGAAGCATGACGCCAATGCCAAGGCTCGAGACGAACGACACCGCGGCGAGGACCCCGAGCGGCCCGCGCGCGTTAGAAAGAGCTTGTTTGATGGCGCCGATGCGCGATCGCCCTGCCTTGGTCACAGGCTCGCGTCCGCCGACTGCTGCATCGAGGGTCGCAAGCCAACCCTCTTGTTCGCGCGCACCGCGCGAGTGCGCGGATTCGCAACGGACGATCGCCACAGCTTCGAGGCCGCACGCCACAGACACCGCATCGGAGCGCAGTGTCGGATGCGCTCATGAAGACGCTATGAGCGACGTGTGCTCGCGGCGAGAGCCGAGCTGACTACCGCTATTCCAGAGCCGGAGAAAGGAACCCCATGACCATGCGGACCTCGACGACCAGCGCGAGGCGATGACCAACGCCGTACTTGTCGGTGCCTGATTGCCGTGACGGCTGTCGCGAGTATCGGACGCTTCGATCCGCGGGTCGATCCTCCTCAAGAGCCTGCAACGCGCGAGAGGTCCGTTGTTCCTTCACGGGTTCTTCACTACGAGTCCGGAAGATGAGCGCGCTCGTAGCACTCGGTAAGAAGCGCCGGAAGGGACGATGGGATCTTTGAGACCGACACGGATTGCTGGACTGCTCTACCTCGTCGTGGTGGTCGCCGGCCTCATGGTTCTTAAGGTCGTGCCCGACCACATCATCGTGGCCGGAGACGCCGCGGCGACGGCGAACAACCTGCGTGCCTCCGAGACGCTCTTCCGCGTCGCCACGCTGGTCGACCTTCTGGCTGAAGTCCTCTTCCTGATCGTCGTTCTCGCCCTGTACCGCATCTTCAAGGGCGTGCATGAGGGCCTCGCGGCAGTCATGGTGGTGTTCGTGGTGATCTCCCTCCCCATCATTCTCATTGCCGTGTCATTCGAGATCGCCGCTGTGTCGCTCGTCGGTAGCGCCGATCTCGGCTCCGCATTCGGCAGGCCGCAGCTTGATGCTCTTGCCTCGCTGCTATTGGATCTCCACGACAAGGCGCAGCTCGTCGACGTGATGCTGTGGGGGCTGTGGCTGTTCCCGCTCGGTGCCCTTCAGCTGCGGTCAGGCTTTGTGCCGCGGGTCGTCGGCGTCCTCGCGATCGTCGCCGGGGCTGGCTACGTCCTCGACCTTGCAAT
Source organism: Chloroflexota bacterium (assembly GCA_005889075.1). Lineage (GTDB taxonomy): Bacteria > Chloroflexota > Limnocylindria > P2-11E > P2-11E > 3-1-20CM-2-70-9. Next base: position 2,790 of record VBDQ01000060.1, on the reverse strand, counting down.
CTCGGTGGTTGCCCCTGACGCAACCAAGGCGCTGTCTGGCGCTGCGTCCCTCGCGCAGGCGGGTGAGTTGGCGACTGTGGTATGGCTCCTCGCCGCCCGCGGGGACACCTCGAGAGCTGCTGCTCACAGGGTGGTTGCGGTCGCGGGCTAGCGCGGGTCTCGGGGTCGCATGGCGCCCAGAAGGAGATCTCGGCACTGCAAAGACCATGATCGAGCGGGTCGTTTGGTCTGGTACGGCATTCGAAAGGACGGTGAACAGTCATGGCGAGAGATCCCGAGCCCGTCGGGCCCATGGCGCTTCAAGCAGTTGCGCGCGGCATGCCTGCGGATTTGCGGGTGCGAAGAGGCGCAGACAGCGATCTCGGGCGCACGGTCGAGTTCCAAAACCGCTACTCGACGCCTGGTCAGCACACCACCCCGGAGGTGCTCGTTCGCCGGCGCAAAACCAATCCCGAGCCGCTCGGATTGACTCTGCTCGCGGAAGACGCTGCGGGCTCGGTCGTGGCCGTAGGAACGGCGACGGACGGTGGCCTGATGCGCGCGGCGGATGGTTCTTGGCGGTTGTCCCTGCACGTCGCCGAGGGTTGGCGCCACCGCGGCGTCGGCACGGCGCTCCTTGAAGCGCTCGAAGCACACGCGCGCGCGAACGCGGCAAGTCGCGTTGTCGTGGCGGTCCGCGCGACCGATCCGGAGGGCGCTGCCTTTGCCCTCCATCGTGGTTATCGCGCGTTCCACGAGCGCATCGACGCGTATGTGGACGTGCGCGCCTTCGACGGATCGCGTTTCGAGGACCCGACCGTGAGCATGAGCCGCCACGGAATCCGGTTGGCCATCTACGGAGACCTCCTCACGGAGAACGCCGCCGACGTTGAAGCTTTCGAGCGCGCGATGATCGAGGCGGTCTGGCCCATGTTCCGCGATGTCCCCTCGCCCGTAGCACTGCCCGAGACGCCGCCTCCGTTCGAGCAGGGCCGAAAAATGCTGGAGGGCGCCGGTCTGGATCACAGAGCCACGGTGCTCGCGCTCAAGGGCCGAGACGTCGTCGGGATTACGGTGACAACCGTGAATGAAAACGGAACCGCCTACACGAACTTTACGGGGGTGACGCGCGCTGAACGCGGACTCGGCATCGCGCTGGCCCTCAAGCTCGAAGTCCTTCAAGTGCTGAAGCAGCAGGGCATCAAGCTCTTCGGAACGACCAACGACGAGAAGAACGACCCGATGCGCCGCATCAACGACAAGCTGGGCTACGTGCCGGATCCGCCGACAACCATGTATGCGAAGGCTCTCGAATGACAAAGTAGCGAGGCTACCCGTGCTGGCTATCCGGCCGAGCCGTCATTACCCAGCGGAACGATGAGGGCGCGCGCCGACTGGCCCTAGAGGTCCCGATCGACCTGCAGGCGAGCCGCTAGAGGACGTAGATGATGAACGCGATGGCAGCCACCGTGTACGCGATCATGCCGATCACTACTGCGCCGAAGACTCTCTTTGAGCCCCGCGCGACCCCGTATTTCGTTTCGACGTCGGCTCGCGTCATCCGATTGGCGACGCTGCCAGTAAGCGGGACTGCGAGGATTTCGGCGACGCGCTTTATGTCGAAGAGAGCGCTGAGCTCGAACACAGAGCGTCCGCTCCGATCGAGGACGAGTGCGATTGGCGTGGTCGTGCCCCACAGCCCGGTCGGCCAGGCGCACTGGAGGATGCTGTGGAGCCGAGCGAGCGCCACCGTCCGGCTCGGTAAGAGCGCGCCTGTCACGCGCAGCGATTGCCCATCGATCTCGAGCCGCGCCCTGAACAAGAGTCCGCCCCAGTACGCGAGAAGCCAGAGCGCGGGAGCCCCGCCGATTAGGAAGAAGATCAACATGCTTCGGGCATCGGTCGCGTCTTCTCCAATGAAGCGCAATGCCGGCCCAAGGGTTGGCCACCATACCACCAGCCCCACAAGGAACGCGATAGGGCCCAGGGTGACGAGCTGCCGCATTCGTCCCATGTTGGGTCGGATGACGATCAGCGAGTCCTGCCCCGTCAGGGTCTCTCGCGAGTCTTCGCTGCGTCGCCTTGCTGACCGAGCGCGTCGTCGGTTGGTGTGCTGCATCGCTTCGCCCCCCACCTCAGAGGCGGCCAGCATAGGCCGATGGTCAAACAGATCGCCGATCGGTCTGTTGTCTCTGGCCCATGGCGCGGCTGCGGCCGCCATGAAGGAGTTAGATGAGACCTTTACTGGTCGTCTTCGAGAGAGTTGCGAGGGATTGCTCTCTGTCCGCTACGGGGCAGGGTCGCGGAACCTGGCGAATCGGGTTCGACTCGCTCGGTGATGCCATATCCACGGCGGCTCTGCAGCGGTCCCGGGGCCGATCGAGGTGCCGTGTAATCGCATCTTTGTCTTCGAGTCGGATTCAGTATTGCGGTGGGCGGTCCTATCGCCGAGACGTTCTCGGTCGTTGCGATTCCGGCGGACCGGCGACGCTCGTGGCTGGGGTTGGCCTGATGGGCATCGGTGTAACCGGAAGGGATTTGGCTGGAGGATGTTGACCGGCCCGTGATCGAGTCTGCCGAGTTCGCCGGGAAGCTAGTGGTGACGATCGGCCTTGTGACTGTTGTCTGTGGCAGTGCGGTCATCATTCGGGATGTGCTGCAGGGCGTTCACCCAGGCCGGCTGGCAATATTGGTCACCTATTCCGGGTGGTCCTTAGCTTTCGTCGGAGCGGGGATGATCGTATCGCTGACAGTTTGGCCTGAGACGCTCTTGGTTGGACTGCCTTTTATCGCTTTCGGCTTATGGGTGGC
>VBDQ01000059.1 GCA_005889075.1 Chloroflexota bacterium | reverse complement strand
GTGTCGACGATTACGGTGTACGTGCCGGTGAGCGGCAGCACGGTCGTGTCGATGAACGTCGGCGTGCCCGTGACCGGCCCGTAGAGGTTGGCGCCGTCAGGCCCGCGGATCGAGAGGATGTACCCGCCTGGAATGCCGGTGCGGCTCAGCAGCAGGCTGATGCGCTGCCCCATCGTGCCGTCGAAGAGCTCAAGCCCGAAACGAGCGGTTCCGGCAAAGTTGAACGTCAGCGGACTTCCGAAGGTGAGCCGCCCCGTCGGATCGACGTCCGAGACGGCGTAGCCTGGCGGCGGCGCGAAGAAGTCGACCGAACTCGTCGCGATCCCATTGACGGTCGCGACCTTGATCTTGCCGGACGTCGCGAACGGCGGGACGACGAGGGACATGCTCGTGGACGTCGCCGCGGTCACCCGGCCGAACGTGTCGGCGATCGTCGCCTGGTTGTTTGTGAGGAGCGTGTCGAAGTTCGTCCCGGTCACGGTGAGGGTGCTACCTGCGGCCGCGCGCGCCGGAGTGAAGCTTGCGATCGTCGGCGCGATCGCGCCCTGAACGGTGAACGAATCGGTGCTCGTCGCGGTGGTGTTGCCGACCTTGACGCTGATCGTCCCGCTCGTCGCGCCGCTCGGGACCGTCGTGACGATCTCGGTCGTCGTCGAGGAGGACACCGTGGCGAGCGTTCCGTTGAATTTCACGGTGTTGGAACCGGGCGTGGTGCTGAATGCGGTGCCGTAGATGTGCACCGTCGCGCCCACAGGTCCTGCGTGCGAGGCGAACTCGATCACCGACAGCGTCGTCGCCGCCTGGCGGCTGATCGCGGTGATGTTGCCGACCGCGTCGTAGGTCCACTTCGCGGAGTCGGTGGGCGTGACCGCCGCGCGGAGGCGACCGTCCTGGTCGTAGATGAAGCGGAAGGGATCTCCCGTCGCGGCCGCCGCGGGGTGGGCTGGCCCCAAGGCTATCGACGAGGTGATGAGGCTGAGGGCGACACCTCGCGCGAGCCAACTCGCTCCGAGCCTCCTGAACGAGCGCATGGGCATCCTCCTCGCCTGCGCTCCCGCCCACCATCCCGCCGCTTGCGCAATCCCTCACCGCGACGGACCGACGGACCATACGGTCGCTAACTGCTCTGGGTCAAGGTCTACTTAGCGTCAGTTCTGTTGCCTAGCGCTCGTCAGTTCGACAGGTTCAATGGGCTCAGCGCGTGTCGCGCCTTAGCGACATCGAGCGCGGCGGAGGCGGATGGTCAGCCGAGCGAGGCCAGCTTCGCCTCGAGCGCCTCGCGGAAGGCGCGCAGTTCATGTTCGAGGTCCTCGTGCGCGAAGCCGGACCGCATCGCCCGATCGAGGACCGGTCCGCGCGCCGCGCCGAACGCGATGCCGACGAGGCCCCGCTCGATGATTCGCGGGATGTGGTGCGCTTCCGAGACCGCGCGCACGCTCGTGGCGAGATCGTGAAGCTTGCGCTCGCGCACGAGCGGTTGCGTCTCGCGCATCGCCTCTAACGCCAGCGGGAACGTCTGCCGGACGCTCTCACCATATCGCTCCGCGCGGTCCGCGGTGAGGCCGAAGAAGTTCGCCGCGCGGACGGCCTCGGCGACGACGCGGTCGACCATGCTGGTCGCAGCATCGTCGAAGGCGTCGGCGAGGGCGGCGCGAACGGAAGCCTGGTCCCTCTTGACGACCGCGCAGCATACGGACGACGGTGCGGTCGCTATCCGCTGAACGTGGTCCGCGACTAACTTAGCCGGTACCCCACGCCGCGGACGTTCGCGAGGCTCGGCGCGCCGGCGGCGTCGAGCTTGGAGCGAAGACGCGCGAGGTGCGCCTTCAGCCACTCGGGATCGGGATCACGCTCGTCAGGCCACCCCGCGCGGAGCAGCGCTCGGCGTTCCAGGACCTCCCCCGGTCGTGCGGCAAGCGCGGCGAGCAGGCGGAACTCCGTCGGCGTGAGGTCGAGCGCTGCGCCGTCGATGCTCGCCACGTGCGTGCGCGGGTCGACCCGGAGTCGACCGACCGCGGCGGCGGGCTGCGCGTGCGGAGACTGCGGGCCGCTGCGCCGCAGGAGCGCGCGCACGCGAGAGCGGAGCTCCCGGCTGCTGAACGGCTTCTCGAGGTAATCGTCCGCCCCCAGATCGAGCAGCTTCGCCCGCTCGTCGGGACCCCTTTCGCCGGTGAGCATGAGGATCGGCGTGCTCGAGTGCGCCGCGCGGATCCGCTGACAGACTTCATCGCCGGAGAGCTTCGGCAGGCCCCGGTCGAGGATCATGAGATCGGGCGATTCCTCGGCATGGCGGCGGAGCGCCGTCTCGCCGTCGTACGCGGTCACGATCTCGTATCCCTCCTCGCCGAGCAGCGACGCGATCATTCCGACGAGGGAGCGCTCGTCGTCGACGACGAGGACGCTCGTCAACGCGTCGCGACGGCCGCGCCGCGCGCGAGCGGCACGCTGAACGCGAAGACCGCGCCGCTGGCCGCGTCCTCGACCCACAGATCGCCACCCTGCCCCTCGACCACGCGGCGCGATGCGTAGAGGCCGATGCCCGAGCCTGGGAGGTCCTCGTGTGCCGCACCTCGCGCGTAGGGCTCGAAGATCCGCGCGCGATCGCTGGGCGGCACGCCGGGTCCCTCGTCCTGCACGCGCACGATCGCGCGATCGTCGCCGCGTTCGATACGCACCGTGATGCGCGTCCCCTCGGGCGCGTACTTCGTCGCGTTGTGCACGAGCCCGGCGACGACCTCGGCGGTCCGCCTCCGATCGCCGCGTACGAACACCGGCTGTCCCGACCGCGGACCTTGGAGCTTGTGGCGACGCGCCATCGGAGCGACCTCTTTCAATGCGGCGGCGACGGTTGCGCGGAGGTCGAATCGCGCGCGCCGGAGGTTGAGCTCGGGACGATCGGTGCGTACGCCGGCGAGGATGCGATCGACGAGGTGATCGAGACGCTCGACCTGCGCGGTCGCCTCGCCGACCGGGATCGCCGACTTTCCGTTCTTCTCGGCGAGCTGGTCGAGGTAGCCGCGGATCACCGAAAGCGGCGTCCGCAGGTCGTGGGTCACCACCGCGACGAACTCGCCGCGCGCGCGCTCGAGCTCGCGCAGGTTCTCGATCGTCTTGCGCTCGAGGAGATAGAGCGAGGCCTTGTCGATCGCAAGCGCCGCCTGATTCGCGAGCGCGCCGACAAAGCGCACCTCCTCCTCGAGGAACTCCTTGTAGTCGGGAACCTGGAGCACGACCGCGCCGAGGAGCCGGTCGTTCGCGACGAGCGGTATGGCGATGTGATCGAATGCGACGATCGGCCGCCGCTCGCCGATCGCGCGCTGTGCGGCCTGCACCGCGCTGCGACCGAGCGGTCCCGACCGCGCGCGCTCACGCGTCTCGTCCTGATCGCGTAGGAAGATCGCGCCCGAGGCACCCGGGTACACGCGCACGAGCCGGTCGACCACGAGCGCGAGCACCTCGTCGAGGTCGAGCGTCGACGTGAGCACGTTCGAAACCTCGAACAGGGCAGAGACCTCGTGCAGTTTTCGTTCGGCCTCCCGCTGGAGGCGGCCTTTCTCGATTATCCCTGCGACCTGATTCGCGATGGTCTGCAGGAAGTCGATCTCCTCGCGGCCGAAGTCGCGTGGCTCGACGGTCTGCACGTTCATCACGCCGATCACCTCGTCACGCGCGATGACCGGCACCGACAGCATCGACGTGAAGCGTTTCTCGTCGACCTCGGGCACCCACTTCCAACGTGGTTCGGTGCGCACGTCGCGCGCGGCGAGCGGAACGCGCGCGTTCGCGACCCATCCGACGATGCCTTCGCCGATCCTCAGCGTCGCCCGTCCGATGCCGCCGCGGTTCAGACCATTGGTCGCGACGAGACGCAACACCGCATCGGGCTTCTCGAGGAGATACAGAGATGACACCTCGGCGCCCATCGCGTCGGTCGTGCGATCGATGACGATGCGCAGCATCTCGTCCCAGTCGCGCGCCGACGACGCGAGCCGCGCGATCTCATGAAGGAACGACAGCTCCTGGAGCTTTCGCTCCGCATCCGATGCGGTCATCGACGAATTCTAGATAGCGAATTGAGGGGGCTACGCCCCATCAGACCCCCATAGACTCATCCGGTGGGGACCGTCCTTTCCACCGAAAAGCTGACCAAGCGATTCGGCGACCTCGTGGCGGTAGACGGCATCGATCTCGAGGTCCGCGAGGGCGAGGTCTTCGGCTATCTCGGTCCGAACGGCGCCGGAAAGACCACGACGCTACGGCTCCTCTGCGCGCTCATCGCGCCGACGGCGGGTACGGCAACGGTCGCCGGATACCGCCTTGGACGCGACGATCCCAAGATCCGCGCGAGCGTCGGCATCCTCACGGAGCAGCCTGGCCTCTACGAGCGCCAGTCGGCGTGGGAGAACCTCGTCTTCTACGCAACGCTCTACGGGCTCCCTGGCCGGGCCGCGCGAGACCAGACCGAGCGGTATCTCCGCCTCATGGGCCTCTGGGAGCGACGCCGCGAGCCGGTGGCGACGTTCTCGCGCGGGATGAAACAGAAGATGGCGATCGCGCGGGCCGCTCTGCACGAGCCGCGCGTGCTCTTTCTCGATGAGCCCACGACCGGACTCGATCCCGACGCGGCGAAGACGGTGCGGGAGTTCATCGTGCAGCTGCGCGGTGAAGGCCGAACCGTCTTCCTCTGCACGCACAATCTTGATGAGGCCGATCGCCTCTGCGATCGGATCGCATTCTTCCGTCGGAAGATCATCCGAATTGCGGCGCCTGACGAATTCCGCGCTGAGCTCTACGGTCGTGCGACCGAGATCCGTGTTCTGCCCTCGCCCCGGCCCGAGGACCTCGTCCGGGTAAAAGCCGTCCCCGGCGTACGCGAGGCGTACTTCGAGAACGGTTCGATCATCGTCACCGCGGCCGAGCCGCTGCGCACGAACCCGCTGCTCGTGCGCGCCCTGATCGATGGCGGCGCGCAGATCGCGTACGTCACCGAGCGCAAGCCTCACCTCGAAGAGGTGTACCTGCGGATCGTGGAGCCGATCGAATGACGGTCGTCGCCAGCTCCCCCGCCAGTAGTCCCGCGCGCCCGACGCTGGTCCGGGCGGTGTGCGTCCGCGAGTGGCGCGAAGCGCTGTCCAACAAGCTCCTCGTCGGCATGACGCTCCTTCCGCCGTTAGTGATCCTCGCCGCCGGGATCGGCGCGGTCGCAGCCGCCGCCGTGAATCCGCCGAGCGATCGTGACGTCCAGGCGCTGTACTCGGCCGCACCGGCGGCCGCGGGCCTCGATCCGAAAGATGCGGTGCAGGGTTTCATCGCGACATACTTCCTCATCCTCTTCATGCTCATCCCAACGGTCGTGCCGCTCACCATGGCGATCTACTCGGTCATCGGCGAAAAGAGTGCGCGCACGCTGGAGCCCCTCCTCGCGACGCCGGTCGGCGTGGGCGATCTGCTCTTCGCGAAGAGCCTCGCGTCGACGGTGCCCAGCGTTCTCGTGACGTGGCTCGCGTACTCGATCTACCTGGGCTCGGTGATCGTGATCGGCTCGCACGCGGCGGCGAATGCGGTGACCGCTCCGCGCTGGATCCTCGCGATCGTCGTCATGGTCCCACTTCTCACGCTCCTCTCGGTCAACCTCGGGATCCTCATCTCGACCCGCGTGAACG
>VBDQ01000058.1 GCA_005889075.1 Chloroflexota bacterium | reverse complement strand
GTGACCGTCGTGTTGTGAGTCGCGCTCGGCGCGGTGCCGGTGACGATCACGGCGTAGGTCCCGGTTGGGGTGCTGCTCCCCGCGGCGAGCGTCAAGGTCGAGCTGAAGCCGGCCGTGATCGGATTCGGACTGAAGGACGCCGTCGTGTTCGCTGGCACGCCGCTCGCGCTGAGCGTCACGCTCTCGGCCGGCCCGCCGGTCGCCGCGGTCGCGATGTTGGACGTGACGCTCGTGCCCTGGATCGCGGACACGCTGCTCGGGCTGGCGCCAATCGTGAAGTCGGATGGATTACCGCAACCAGGCAGCTTGAACGTGCCGATGCGCGTCTTCCAGTTGAACTCGCCGTTCGCCGGGATGTACTCGTTCGTGTACCAGAACGTGCAGCCGTCAGTAGGGTCGACCGTCATCGCGCTGTAGTCGCCCCAGCGTGTCAGCCCGCGGTTGCCCGTCTGAGATCCGGCGCCGTCGACGATCGTGCCTTCGCCTTGCGTCATCGTCCCGGCGGCATCGCCCGCGAGCCGGCCGGTGTAGTGGATCCCCGGATGCAGCGTGCTGCTCGAGATGCTGAAGCCGAGCCCGATGTTCCCGGATTGGTCCATCGCGACACTGCCCATCCAGCGGTAGCCGCTATCGGGCGCGTACGTGCCCTGTTGGTACACGGTCGGGTTGCCACCAACGACGCGCAGCTCGTACCACCGCACGCCGACGGACGAGCCAACCGTGACGCTGTGGTCGACGACGAGCGACTGGTGGTCGCCGAAATTCCGGTACGCAAGGCGGTACATCAGTCGATCCGCAAGCGAATCGAGCCGCTGCGTCGTCCCCGCCTGGGGGATGCACGTCCCGCCGCCGCACGCCTCGCCGTACGACGCGACCGTCAGGCTGGACGCGGGGGAGAACGTGGAGCTTGCCGGCGTCGTCCAATCGACATGGAACTTCCAGGTCACGAGGCTGCTCGTCGTGCCGAGCGCGACGAGATAGTTCGGTGACCCGGCTGGCGGGAACGTCGATCCGTCGAGCGTCGCCGGCAGCAGACCGCCATACAGCGCGCTCGTCTGGAACATCTGCTGCGTCGCCGGTTGACCGGCGAGCATCCGCGTGCGATCGAGCGCCGCGACACCCGCGCCGCTGAACGTCGATCCGTTGGCGAAGAGGTTGACCGTCAGGTAGTAACCGTCGGGCCACACACCGAGCTTGGGGTAGTCGGGGAAGCTCGTGTTGCCGTAGTTGAAGGAGTAGCGGTAGTAAGAGCCGGTCGGGTCGCTCGTCGTGGAGACCGCGACACACATGAGGTACGGCAGCGTCGAGACACTGAACTGGCTGATCACCCAGCGATCGGCGATGCCGTCGTAGACGACCGTTGGGTCGCCATCGTTGTTCGTCTGGCATCCGCCGCCGAAGCCGGACCAAACCGTGTTGTTCGGAACGGGACCAAACAGCACGGTCCCGCTCTTGTTGAAGACGGCGAAATCGCTGTTCACGATCTGTACGTAGTGGTTGGGTCCCACCGCGCCGTTGGTGTCCGGCGGTGCGGCGTTCACGCTGAAGGTCCCGGACGGCCCGCTGAAACCGTTGCCGACGCCGTCGAACGAGCTGAGCAGCGCGGGTGCGGCGGTGGATGAGGCCGAGGTGCTCGGCGCTGTCGATCCGGTGTGATCGTGGCCGGGGATCGGCTTGTGCGGCTTCGTTCGATGCTCGCCGGAGTTGCCGGGGCCGCGCGCGAGCGCGGTGAGCGGAGCCGATGTGTCGTTCTGCGCCGACGGGATGATCGTCGGACCGCCAGGATCGTCCGCCTGCACAGGGGTCGCGGGCGCCGCCACGACCAGCAGCGCCACCGTGACGAAGACGATGCAAATAGCCGCGACTTTGTTGGAGACCGCACTCCTCCGCGCTCAGCCGACCCAGGCCAGCCCGGCAATCAAGCCATAGTTCTCTCTCCTGTCAAGCCGGGCCGGCCGCTCGTTTCGGTGTCGAAGTGCGACCGGATCAGCCGGCGAGAGCGCGTGCGATCGTCTCAGCCACCTGGTCCGTCGGCTGGACGCCTGCTTCGACGCCTTTGATGCGGCCGGTCCGCAGGCCATCGCGGATCGCCCCGTCGACGGCACTCGCCGCGATGCTCTCGCCGAGGTGCTCGAGCAGCAGCGCGAGCGCGCCGATCGCGGCGATCGGGCTCGCGACGCCCTTGCCCGCGTACTTCGGCGCGCTCCCGTGGATCGGCTCAAAGACCGACACGCGCCCGGGATGGATGTTCCCCGACGACGCCGTCCCCAGGCCACCGGCGAGCGCCGCGCCGAGATCCGAGAGGATGTCGCCGAAGAGGTTCGTCGTCACGACGACGTCGAACTGTTCCGGCCTCTGGACCATCCACATCGCTGCGGCGTCCACGTACATCGCGTCGCGACGGACGTCCGCGAACTTCGCGCCGAGCTCGTCGAACAGGTCGCGCCAGATCTCCTGCACCGGGATCGCGTTGGCCTTGTCGACGAGCGTGACGTGCTTGGCGCCGCGCTGCGCGAGCTCGAACGCGTAACGGAGGATCCTCTCGACGCCCGGACGCGTGAAACGCATCTCGACGCTGGCCGTCTCGCCCGAGGTGCCGACCGCGGAACGCGTTCCTTCCGCCGCGTACACGTCCTCGGTGTTCTCGCGGATCACCGTCATGTGGATCTCGCGCGCGCCTTTGCCGCGGAGCGGCGAGAGCCGATCGTCATAGAGAACGACCGGGCGCAGATTCACGTAGAGGTCGAGCCCGCGGCGCAGCCCGATGACGACGTCCCGCTCGATCATCCCGCGCGGCGCATCGGGATGGCCGATCGCACCCAGAAGCACCGCGTCCTGAGCGCGGATCGGCGCGAGCTTGTCCGGCGTCAACCGCTCGCCGGTCGAAAGGTAGTGGGCACCCGACCACGGGAAGCTCGTTCGCTCGGTCTTGAAGCCGAAGCGTCGCTCGCAGGCATCGAGGACGATGAGCGCGGCGTTCGTCACCTCAGGCCCGATTCCGTCGCCGCCGATGATCCCGAGGCGGTAGGTCTTCACGCCGCGATTCTGCGGAAGACAGCTTTGGCGCGTCCGGCGCACACCGCGCCGTGACGAAGTCGTTGACCAGCGCGGCGCCTGCGCGTAGCCTGAACCGTCACATGGCGCTGGTCATCGTTCTTATCGTTCCGGTCCACCCCATTCTTGGGGCGGAGCGGACGCGTTCGGGAGGCAGCGCCTAGCGCGACTCAGAAAGTCGGACTTCCAGGAAGGCCTCCCGAACCGGGAGGCCTTCTTCGTTGTCGGGGGAGACGGAGCAACGAGCGGGACAGGCGCGTATCTGGCAATTGCGTTCGCGTCGGTCGACGCCCAGGCGGCGACGCGTCTGCGGCTCGCGCTCGCCGCGCTCGCGCCTGGCGCGCGTGTCGTTCGTTCGCGCTCGAACGTCGCGGCCGCGGTGCGCGAGCTCGACGCGCCGCTCGACACGCGCGCGCACGCCGAGCACCTTCGTGCCAAGGTGGCCGCGGCGACCGGCGACGACGCCCTGTCGGCCGGGGTCGGAGGTCCCAAGCGCGGCGCCACCGGCGCGCACCTTGCGCTGCTGCAGGCTGAGCAGGCGGCGGTCGTCGGTCGCACCTTCAACGGCGGGGGCCACGTGACGCTCTTCGAGGACCTCGGCCCTTTGTGCTTCGTGCTCGGTCGGCCGGAGAGCGACATCCGCGAGTCGTCGGAGCGCGTTCTCGGGCCGCTCGCCGACGGAGAGCACGACCATCTCGTGCGCACCCTCGACGCCTTTCTGCGCCTTCACGGATCCCTCAACGCCGTCGCCCGCGAGCTTTACCTTCATCGCAACACGGTGCGACAACGCCTGCGACGCATCGCGATGCTCACCGGAGCCGACCTCGGCGACGCCGACGCGAGATTGGCTTTGCAGCTCGCCCTTCTCGGCCGAGCCGCACTCGCGAGACTCGCGTCGTGAGCGGCATTCCGTACCGCGTCATCAGGCTGGTCGCCGGCGCGGCCGCGCTCCTCGTCAGCATCTACGTCTTCGTGAGCGAGGCTGAGGTCGTTCCGTCGGTCTTCGGCTTGGCCTGCTACGTCGTGGGGTGGTATCTAGCGAAACGTTTCGGTCGGCCCGCTGCCGCGAGCGGAGCGACGCCGTGGCTCGACACGATGCTGCCGTTCGGCATCGCGCTGTTCGCGATCGTCCCGGCGCTCGTCGGTCCATTCGTCGGCGGCATCAATGTCGCGGTCGGCATCGCGATCGTGCTGCCGCTCTTCGCCGGGATGTCGCTTGGGCTCGCATTCGGGCCGTACGCGGATCAGAAGGTCGCGCTCGCTCGCTAGCGTTCAACTCGACTAGAGCTTCGCCTCGAACGCCGCGGCCATGACGGCGTAGCCCGCCGCGTTGGCGTGGATGTTCGGACCCACCGGCGCCGGTGCGCACATCCAGGTCCACGCGCAGATCCTGGCAACGTCGAGCGGGATGCCGTTGACCGGGGTGGTGTCGAGCGCGGCGAACGCGGTCTCCACATCGGCGACCGGGTCGCCTGCGGCAGCGTAGATCCCTTCGAGCAGATCGTTGAACACGTCCGCCCGCGCGACCTCCACTGGCAGGCTGGTCGGGTCGGAGAACCACGTCACGACAAGAGGGTCGTAGTAGTTCATGCCAATGATCGTGGTCACCAGCGTGACGAAGCGGCGGTGCGCGCGCAGGAGGCTGGTGGCCTCGGCGAGCTGCGATCCGCGTGGGTACAGGCAGCGGCCGTCGGGCGTGCGCGGATTGCGCCATTCGTACGCAAGCCCGCCCGAGATCAAGCTCGTCGTGGTCTCGCCGGGACAGGCGAGCTGCACGTGCTCGAGCGTGGGCATCGTCGCCCGCAGATGGGCGTAGAGCTGATAGGTGTAGCCCTCGGTCGTCGAGAAGTGTCCAGGCTGCGTGCCGGCGGCGAGCGAGTCCCCGAGCGACAGGTAATAGAGCGGCGCTGCGCTCGCGGCGACAGTTGATGCTGGAACGAACATGCCCAGCGCAAGCGCGCACACAACCGCGAGCAAGCGAAGCTTCATGACCTTCCTCCCGAGGCGTTTGGCGGCGGCATAGTACCGGCGGTGCAGCCTGCACACCTACACCCCCCTGACGTTGACGCGTCCGTGCGCCGCCCGGTACGGTTCGTCCCGATGCGTCGCGACATCGTCATCGGCATCGTCATCGTCGTCGTCCTTGAGACGGCGCGCATGCGGCCGGGAGGTTAGCGGCACACCAGTCCTAGACCCAGAAGTTCTGAAGGCCTCCCGGAAAACGGGAGGCCTTCTTCATTTGAGAAGGGAGCCCGCCATGGCGACAGCGCTCGAACAGGCCTATCGACCGAAAACCGAAAGCGCGCCGCTTCTCGAGACGAAGAGCGGCAACGCCGTGCTCATCGAGACGCTGCGCCGCTGGGGCGTGCGCTTCTTCGCCGGCGTGAACGGGGGCGGCGTCGTCCATGTCGCCAAGCACCTCGAGCCATACGGCGATCTCGCCGAGTCCGCCGATCCGGCTCCGCGGATGCTCACGATGAGCGAGTACGTCTCGGGCTTCGTGCCCCTCGGCTACTGGCTCGCGTCCGGCCGCATCGCCGGATGCCTGACGACCACCGGCGCCGCGACGAAGCTCGGCGGAAGCGGGATGACCGATGCCAAGCTCCACAACATCCCCGCCGTCTATCTCATCGCGCTCAACTCGACGCTCTCGATCGGCAACGCGCCGCTCCAGGACGTGAGCGAGCACGGCATGAACATCGTCCCGCAGCTCGAGGCCGAGCTTGGCGAGGGCTGCGTGGTCATCGACAACATCAATCGCCTCGAGGATGGACTTCGCCGCGCGGAACGGGTCCTCAAGCGGCGCAAGCCGGTCGCGCTCGCGTTCCACCCTGACGTCCTCTCGCGCGAGACCGAAGCCGACGTTCCCTGGACGAGTCACCCTCGCACCTTCTCCGCGCGCGATGTCGCGGAGTTCCTGGCGGAATTCCCTCGGGTCTCGGCCGATCGGCGTGTCGTCGTCTATGTCAGTGGCGAGGCCGCCCTGACGCCCGACGCGCGCACGCTCACGACGGTCCTCGCACGGCTCCTGCGCGCGCCGACCGTATGGAGCGTGAACGGCGCGAACGCCGTGGATCCCACGAACGAATACGGCTACGGCCACATCAGCTTCGGCGGGAACGACCGCGCGATGGAGCTCTGGCGCGGCCTCACGAAGGAGGACGTGGTCATCACCCTCGGCTTTGATGCGGGCGAGTACTCGCTCAACCTCGCGAAGATCCCAGCCGGTCACGTCTACCACTTCACCGATCTGCGCGACGCGTACGGGCACAAGGGCGGCGAGTTCCGGCACCGGTGCGCACCGACCGGCCGCACACGCCGGCCGCGCCGGAGTCACTCAACAGCCGCGAGGTCACGCGCGAGACGCGGCCGGGGACGGTCGACTTCATGGAGTTCTACGAGCGCATCGATCGCATGTGGCGGCCGGGATCGATCGGCTTCGATGACGTCTGCATCGCCTACAAGGACCGTCAGTACGCCACGCAGCGGCCGAACCCGAACATCCCGTTCTGGACGACGCACGACGGCTCGGCGATGGGCGGCGGTTTTGGGCTCGCGGTCGGGGCGAAGGTCGCGAATCCCGACCTGGACACGTTCCTCTTCACCGGCGACGGCTGCTTCCGGCTGTTCGGCGGCGCGCTCGCGGACGCCGCGGCGCTCGACCTGCGCGTGTTCGTCGTGAACAACGAGGTCTACGGCATCGTCGACAAGGGACTCGAGGTGATCATCCCCGACGTCGCCCGCAAGAACTACCACGCCAAGCTTCCGCACATCGACTTCTGCAAGGCAGCCGAGGCGCACGGTTGGGACGCTGTGCGCGTCGCTCCGGATCTCTCGAACCTCGCGGATGTCATGGACCGCACGTACGAGCGGACCGGCCGTTCGCTGCTCGTCGATCTCCCGGTCGACGCGGACCAGATCCTCGGCCTCAACCCGCGACTTCTGAACCTCACGACGAAGACGTATCTCTAGGAGGACCGCAGATGGCCACCATCTATTACGACAAGGACGTCGATCCCAAAGCCCTTCGTGGCAAGACCATCGCGGTCATCGGCTACGGGAGCCAGGGCCACGCCCACGCGCAGAACCTTCGCGACTCGGGCTACGACGTGGTCGTTGGTCTCGCCGCAGGTTCGAGGTCGCGGGCGAAGGCGGAGCGCGATGGGTTCACGGTCCGCGAGACCGCGGACGCGGCGCGGGATGCCGATCTCGTCGCGCTGCTCGTGCCCGACCAGCATCACCGCGAGGCACACGCCGCCGTCGCGCCACACATGACGAAAGGCCGCACGCTGCTCGTTGCGCACGCGTTCTCGGTGCACTTCGGCGAGGTGAAGCCGAGCGCCGAGATCGACGTCGTGATGATCGCGCCCAAGGCGCCGGGCCACCGCATGCGCGAGGTCTTCAAGGAGGGCAAGGGGGTGCCCGCGCTCCTCGCCGTACATCAGAACCCGTCCGGGACAGCCGAGCACACGGCGCTCGCCTATGCGCAGGGTGTCGGCGCGACGCGCGCGGGCGTGATCAAGACGACGTTCGCCGAGGAGGTCGAGACCGACTGGTTCGGCGAGCAGGTGATCCTCTGCGGCGGCATCAGCGAGCTCATGAAGGCCTCGTTCCAGACGCTCGTCGACGCGGGGTACCAGCCCGAGGTCGCGTACTTCGAGTGCGTGAACGAGATGAAGCTCATCGTCGACCTCATCTACGAGGGCGGGCTCAGCTACATGCGCTACTCGGTCAGCGACACGGCCGAGTACGGCGACTACACCGTCGGACCGCGGATCATCGACTCGCGGGTGCGCGAGGAGATGAAGCGCGTGTTGCGCGACATCAAGGACGGCACGCACGCCAAGAAGTGGATCGCCGAGTACCGCAACGGTGCGCCGAATCTGCTCGCGAGGCGTGCCCAAGAGCAGCAACATCTCATCGAGCAGGTCGGACGGCGGCTTCGCGAGATGATGCCGTGGCTCCCCAAGCGCGAGGTCCCACAGGCCACTCCGGCGAAGCGCGAGCCGGTGGCGGCGGGGGCGGCGAAATGAAAAGGCTCGCCCTCTACGACACCACGCTGCGCGACGCCGGGTCGATGTCGGTCGACGCGAAGCTGCTCGTCGCGCAAGCGCTCGCCGAACGCGGGGTCGACGTGCTCGAGGCGGGCTATCCCGGCGCGTCGGCGGCCGAGGCAGAAGCGGTCGCGCGTATCGCTCGTGAGGTGCGTGGTCTGACGATCGCCGCCCTGGCCGGAGCCAACCGGCGCGACGTCGAGGCTGCCGGGCGCGCTCTCACAGGTGCGTCGCGCTCGCGGATCCATGTGTTCATCGCGACGAGCGACGAGAAGCTCGCCGAGCTGGGTATGAGCCGCCACGAGTGTCTGACCCAGGCGGCGCAGGCCGTCGCACGTGCGGCCGAGCTCGCCGACGAGGTCGAGTTCTCCGCCGAGGACGCGACCGCGAGCGACGTGGACTTCCTCAACGCGGTCTGCCAGGCCGCGGCCGGGGCAGGCGCGCACACGATCAACGTGATCGACGCCGGGCAGGTGCGTCCGCATGAGTTCGGCGCGCTATTGCTAACGGTCCGCGCGGCACTCGCCTCCTTCTCTCGACTGTCGTTCTCGGCGCAGGGACCAGCCGTCGCGAACACCATCGCCGCGGTCGAGGCCGGCGCGGATCAAGCGCACGTGACCATGGGACAGGCCGGAGCTCTGGCCTTCACACACCCGACGCCTGCAGACTGACCTGGGGAACACTTAGGCTCAGCGCGTGGCCGACGCGCGAGCGCGTTCTCGGGTCCTTATCGACGGTCCCGATCGGGCGGGCGCGCGCGCGATGATGCGAGCCGTCGGCTACAAGGACGAGGACTTCAAGCGGCCGCTCGTCGGCGTCGCGCACTCGTGGATCGAGATCATGCCCTGCAACTTCAACCACCGGCAGCTGGCGGAGTGGGTGAAGGAAGGCGTCCGCGAGGCGGGGGGAACGCCGGTCGAGTTCAGCACCATCTCGGTGAGCGACGGCATCGCCATGGGCACCGAAGGCATGAAGGCGTCGCTCATATCGCGCGAGGTCGTCGCGGACTCCATCGAGCTCGTCACGCGCGGTCATCTGCTTGACGCGCTCGTCTGCATCAGCGGCTGCGACAAGACGATCCCCGGCACGGTCATGGCGCTCGCGCGCATGGACATCCCCGGGCTCATGGTCTACGGCGGTTCGATCATGCCCGGGCAGTTCAAGGGCAAGGACGTCACGATCGGCGACGTCTTCGAGGCGGTGGGCAAGCATGCGGTCGGCCAGATGAGCGACGCAGACCTCCTCGAGCTCGAGCGCAACGCCTGTCCCGGCGCGGGCGCGTGCGGCGGTCAGTTCACCGCCAACACGATGGCGACCGCGTTCGAAGCTCTTGGGATCTCGCCCGCCGGATCGTCCCGTGTTCCCGCGACCGACCAGCGTCGCCGTGAAGTGATGCGCCAGGCAGGGCGCCGCGTCATGGAGCTCCTCAAAGAAGACGTGCGGCCGCGTCAGGTCATCACGCGTCCCGCTCTCGAGAACGCGATCCGTGCCGTGATGGCCACCGGGGGCTCGACGAACGCGGTCCTGCATCTCCTCGCGGTCGCACGCGAGGCGAATGTCCCGCTCACGCTCGACGACTTCGATCGCATCAGCGCCAAGACGCCGCTCCTCGCCGACATGAAGCCGTGGGGCAAATACACGGCGGTCGACATGGATAAGGCCGGTGGGATCCTGGTCGTGCTCAAGCGCCTTCTCGACGCGAAGCTCCTGGAGGCGCAGGCGATCACGGTCACCGGGCGGACGATCGGCGAGGAGGCCGCTGCCGCGCAGGAGACGAAGGGCCAGACCGTGGTGAAGCCGCTGCGCGAGCCGATCGCTCCGACGGGGGGCATGGTCATCCTCAAGGGCTCGCTCGCGCCCGAAGGCTGCGTGCTAAAGGTCGCGGGCCATCGGATGAGCGCGGAGCGCTTCACCGCTCGCGTCTTCGATCGCGAGGAGGACGCGATGGCCGCGGTCCTCGCGAAGGAGATCAAGGAGGGCGACTGCGTCGTGATCCGCTACGAAGGACCAAAAGGCGGACCCGGGATGCGCGAGATGTTGAGCGTCACTGGTGCCATCGTTGGCGAGGGGCTCACCGACAAGGTCGCGCTCATCACCGACGGTCGCTTCTCCGGCGCGACGCACGGGCACATGGTCGCGCACATCGCGCCCGAGGCCGCGGTCGGCGGACCGATCGCGGCCGTCCGCGACGGCGACTCGATCCTCATCGACCCACAGAAGCGCCTGCTCGAGCTCGAGATCAAGCCCGAAGCACTGCGGGCTCGTCTCGCCACGGTCGAAGGGCCGAAATCCGTCTACAAGACCGGCGCACTCGCCAAGTACGCGCGTCTTGTTTCAAGCGCGTCCCAGGGAGCGGTCACGTCGCTCTGACGCTCGCGCGTCCTTGAGCGGGAGCCTCATCATCGACTGACTTTGCGCACCACGATCACCATCGCGTGCGCCGTGATCGGTCCAGTGCTGATCGGTCTCAGCTTCTTGATCCCGCCGGCAGCGGGCGCTTACCGCACGTACGCTCTGAACGGCGGGCTCGGCGTTCTCGCGCTAGGACTCATCCTCGCAACCGCGCAAACGTTGCGCCGCCGGCGTGGCGGAGACGCCAGCGTCGGCGTGCGCGACACGCGCCCAGCGGCGACCGCCGATGTCGGAGTGGCCGAACCGGCCGCGCCGGTCGCACCGCCGCGAGCCGAAGCCACGCTGCGCGTCGGCGGCAACGCCGCGTCCGAGCCGTGGGTTCGCTGGTATTACGTGGCGGCCGCGACCGCGACGGAGGTCAGGGCAGCGAAAGCGCGGGTCGGCGTCGTGGTCCGTGGGGAGCCGGTCAGCGCCGAGCACTGGCTCTGGGACTCGGGAGCTCGCGCGATCGATCTGAGCCAGACGGGGGCGCGCATTCCGATCGTGATCGGCGCCGTTCGGGAGCCGGTTCAGCCGATAGCGGGCGGTTGGGTGGTTCCCTTTCGCAACTGGTACCTCACGCCGAGCGCGCATTCGGCTCTCGGACCCTTCCTCGCGCCGTTCATCGCCGGCTTCCGCCACGTCTTCGACGTGACCATCAGCTGGGTGGAAGCCGGCCACGCGCAGACGGCCTCCGCATCGTTCGAGCTGCGCTTCTGGCGCGAGCCGACCTCGGAGCCGCGTTTCATACGGATCGGTGACCGGCCCTCGTATCACGATCAGATCGGCGGGCTGGGCGAGCTGCGCGACCGTGGCACAGCGCTCCGGAAGGAAGGGATGCTGCTGCCGGCCGGAGCGCTGAACTCGTGGCTCGGTCGTGTCGACTCCTGGACGACCGAAACGCGGTCGCTCATCGCCGAGGTCTCCACCGCCGATAGCGACTACTTCTTCGCGCTCAAGACGTTCGAGGCGCCTCGCTTCGAAGGCGTGCGGATGCACGACGAGCGCCATCGTCAGGCGCTGCGCGAGCTCCATGAGCGATTGATCCGTCTTCAGTTCTTCATGCGACCCGGAGGGAACTGATCGCCTCGGCCGAGTGCCCGGGAATCACTTGCCTCGTTCGACGTATCTCGCGAGCTTCTCGAGCGAGGACCGCCAGCCCGCTTCGTTGTCCGCCGGCGACAGACCAGGCGGAAGCGCGTCGTGTGCCGCGGCAATGTCGGTGCCGGAACCGGCCGCGGACAGGGTGATCGTGATCGTCATCTCGCCGCGCAGCGCGGGATCGGCGGTCTCGAACTCGACCACCTCCACGACCTGCTCGTCCACCACGAGCTTCACGAAGCGGCCGTGATACGTGTCAGTGTGGGCGGACGTCTTGCCGATGCCGGTCGGCGCGTCGTACGTGAGTGAGATCCGGAATACGCCACCTTCCCGCGCGTCGAACTCGTGCACGCGGCTCGTCATCCCGTTCGGCACCATCCACATCGCGACTGCGTCCCGATCGAGAAGCGCGCGATAGACGGCGTGGCGCGGTGCGTCGACGCGGCGACTAATTCGCGTAGAGGTCACGCCGGGTGTCCGATCATGGATTCTCACCATAGATTGCGTCCCCGGTAGTGAGCATTCCCACGGTCTGGCGACGGAAGGCGTGGCGCGCCCACGCGATCGCGTGGATCAGGAGGCGGCTTCGCGACCGCGCGACGGCGATCACAGGCGAGATCGAACAGGTCC
>VBDQ01000057.1 GCA_005889075.1 Chloroflexota bacterium | reverse complement strand
GGCGGCGTATTCATCTGCAACGAATGCATCCGACTCTGCAACGAGATCATCGGTGAAGGGGACATGACACTCCCGCCCGCCTCCCCAAAACCGCGAAGACGGAGCTGGCGCGAGCGGCTCGGTTGGCGCTGGTGGTTCGCGCGCAAGACCGCAAACGGCGCCATTCGCTCGACGACGCGCACACCTTCGCCGCTCGACGTCGTCCAGTCCTCTTGAAGATCGAACCCGCCAAAACGCACCTTGAGCGAGCGCGCGGGGCCAAGCTGTTCAGGCGGACCGGCCAGCATGAACTCGGTGTGCGTCAGCGTAGAGATGGGGACGTCGAGTGTGTAACCGATCGGTGCGCCCATCACGCCGACGAAGAGCCAGGTCTGCGCGAACAGCGCCAGTCCGACCGCGATCACGCCGAGGGTCCTTGGGCGCGGATGCACGCCGCGAGCCTAGTGCCCGGGTGAGGGACTCGGTGACTTGCCGCGCGGCAGCGGCAGGGTGATCGGGAGCGACGGCTTCGGGATCGTGACCTGCGGGAACTGGAAGCGCGGCGATGGACTCGGAGTCGGCAGCACCGCGCCGCTGGGGATGGGTCGGCCGTCGTCCCCGCCGTAGGTCCGTGGTCCTTCGATGTCGACCATCGCGTTGACCGTCTCGCTCACCGCGACGCCAGACTCGGTGAGCTCGTACACGAGCCGGTACGTCCCGAGCACGCTCGGCGCGAGGAACGAGGAAATGAACGTCCCGCTCGCGCCGGGCCGGAGCGTCCCGAGCGGGCTCGAACCCTGCACGACCGTGTGACTCGTCCGTGTGTCGACGACGCGCCAGCTGATGGCGAGGCTGTGGTCGCCGCTGGTCTGCAGGGCGGAATAGGCGGTGACCAGGAGCGAGGGTTCATCGCGATGCAGCACGATCGGCATGTGCACCTGGGCGGTCACCAGATAGGGCCGGTGCGCCCGCAGCGAGAACGTCGCCGTCGCCGCGCCCTGCGACGCGAGCGCGTTCCCGCCCGCATCGGTGAGGCCGAGGGTGACCGTGTACGTGCCGGGCTGTTGCGGAACGAGCACGTCGACGCTCACGTTCTGCGTCTCATTGGGCGCGAGGGCCGGCAACGTCACTGGCCGTGCCGCGTTGTTCAAGAGCTGCCCCGTCGAGTTACGGAGCTCCCAGATGAGACCGACCGACCCGGCGCCACCCGGCGTCCACGAGCGGCTTCCGATATTCGTGATCGGGAAGCTGATCCGGTGGACCTCACCCGTGTCGACCGAGACCGGCGTCCTCGTGACCTGATACCGCGCGTTTGCGAGCGGCTCGAGCACGGCGCTGTACACGAGCGCTCCGACGGATGAAATGAAGTTGTCAGCCTCGTCGTCGCTCGCGTCCCACGTCATCGCGACGACCACGCGCGGACCGCTTTTCGTGTAGATGATGCCGGCGTCGTGCGTGAGCCCCGCGAGGTTCCCCGTCTTGTGCGCGACGACCACGCCGGGCGGGAGCTGCGCGGGAAGGCGGTTGTTGATCTGCTGGCGCTCGAGCCGCGCGAGCATCCGGTCCGACGCGGCGGGCGAGATCAGCTGCCGTTTCGCGAGCAAGGTGAAGAACGTCCCGATCGCGTGCGGGGTGGCAACGTTGTCCTCGCTGTCGTCGAAAGCTACGTGGAAATCCGGCATGCCCGCCTTCGTGAGCGTCGCGTCGATGTTCGAGCCGCCGAGGATGTGCCAGAGCGCGAGCGCCGCGCCGTTGTCGGAGATCGTGATCATCGCTTCGAGCGCCTCGTCGAGAGTGAGACTGACGCCGGAGTCCTCGAACGATCCGTCCTCGGTGACGTCCTCCGGCTCGATCGTCACCGGGTCGCTGTAGTGGAACTCGCCCGAGTCGACACGACGCTCCGCTTCGGCGAGGACGCCGAGCTTGTACAGCGACGCGGTGATGACCTGCTCCTCGGGAGCGTGTTTGAAAAGGGGCGCCGGGAGGTTCGGGTCGGCGATCCACAGACCGGTACCGCCCGGGAACGCGGACACAAGCCCGTCGAGCTGCTGGACGAGGTCGGCCGTGCTCGCGCGGGCCGGCCCAAGGCCGAGCGTGTTGACGATGAGCGAGGCCATGACGACCCCAAGCGCGACCGACCGCATCACCGAGTGGTAACGGCGTCCGAGGCACGGTGTTTCAGCGTTTAACAGCCTTTTGACCCGCGGCATCGTGCCCCAGCCGAAGCATCTCGCGGTAGCCAGCGGGTGTCTCGTCTTCGAAGCCCAAGAGGTGGAGAAGCCCGTGGGCCGCCAGGAACGCGACCTCCGAAGCGAGCGGGCGGCGCCGCCGGCGGGCCTGCCTCGCGGCCTGACCGGCGCTGATCGCGATCTCTCCAAGCTCGAGCGGCCCCGTGGAACCCTTGCGCAAGAAGCGGACCGCCGCCTCGCCCCTCAGGCCGGGCGGGAGGGCCTCGCCGAACGAGAGCACGTCGGTAGTCCGGTCGATCTTGCGAAACCGGCGGTTCAGCGCCCGCATCTCGAGATCGGTAACGAAGGCGAGATGCACGCTCGCCGCGGCGCCTATCCCGTATGGGCGTGCCGCACGCCGCATCGCGGCGCGGACCGGCGCGAGGTCGCAGGGCGCCTCGCCAGAGACGGCGACGCGCACCCGCGCGCGATCAGCCCTGGGCGCCGGCGGCGGGCTTGATGCGCGTGATGCGGTCTTCGGGGTATGGGATGCGCTCGTGGTACACGCCGAGGAGGAGCTCGCAGAACGCGTCCTTGATGCGCTGGACGTCGCGGTATGTCAGATCGCACTCGTCGAGCTGACCATCCGCGACGCGCTCGTCGATCATCCGATCCACCATCGCGCGGATCGTGTCCGGGTTCTTCTCGGAGAGCGATCGCACCGATGCCTCGGTGCCGTCGGCGAGCATCACGATCCCGGCTTCCTTGCTTCGCGCGCGCGGACCGGGATAGCGGAACGATCGCTCGTCAGGCGACTGTCCCCGTTGCTGTGCGATCTGGAAGAAGTACTTCACGACGCTGTTGCCGTGGTGCCCAGGTATCACCTCGCGGATCTGCGCGGGCAGGTGATAGCGATCGGCGAGCGCTAGTCCGTCCTTCACGTGCGCGGCAACGATGCCCGCCGACACCAGCGGGTCGAGCTCGTCGTGCGGATTCGTTCCGGTCTGGTTCTCGATGAACGCGGTGGGGTTCCGCATCTTGCCGATGTCGTGGTAGTACGCGCCGACCCTCGCCACGAGGGGATCGGCGCCGATCACCTCGGCCGCGCGCTCGGCGAGGTTCGCTACGAGGAGCGAGTGGTGGTAGGTGCCAGGCGTACGGAGGAGAAGCTGCCGCAGCAGGGGATGATTCGGATCCGCGAGCTCGCGCAGCTCGAAGACCGTCGGTATGCGGAAGATATGTCCGAGGATCGCCATCCCGGCGAACGCGAGCAGCCCGGAGCCGAACCCGCTCACCAGCGCGGCGATGATGAGCTGCGCCGCGCCGAGCGGATCGGCGATGCGGCCGACGAGGACGAACGCGACGATGACCCCGATGCTCCCGGCCGCCACCGCGACCGCGCCCGTGGCGAACTCGCGCGCCGTGGTGGCGCGGCGCACCGCCGCCATCCCGAGGAGCGCGGGCACGAGAACGTATCCAACGAGCTCGACCTGGCTCGAGAGGATCCCGATGTGCAGCGCGCCGGCGATCTGGGTGGCGAGCGCGGTCCGGCCACCGACGAGGACGGTGAGCATCATCGCGACCGCGGCAAAGGGCGCGAAGTACACGAGGACGGTGTGCCCCGGGACGAGCGTGCGGCCCGCCGCGGTGATGGCGAGCAGCGAGAGGATGACGAGGACCATCTTGCGGTCATCGAGCCAGGCTTCGGTCGCGTAGCGCTCGATGAAGAGCGCGAGCACGAAGGCGATGAGGCCCGCCCACAGGAGCAGCCCGACCGCGCCGCGCCAGTCGGTGCCCTCGTTGGCGAGCCCGAGCGCGCGCAGCTTCTCCACCTGCAGTCTGCTGACCACGTCGCCGTCTCGGACGACGATCTCGCCCGCCGCGACCTGGACCTGCACCGGGGTCACGGCGTTGCGCGCGTCGGACTGCGCGAGGTTGGTCGCGAGCTGGTCAACGGTGACATTCGCATCGAGGTTCTGCCGGAGCAGCTCGGTCCCGACGCGCTTCTGGCGGTCGGTCCAAGTCGCGGGGAGGGACTTGACCGCTTCGGCCTTGACCGCGTCGAGCTGCTCGGGCTTGATGCCCTGCGCGTAGAGCGTGCGCAGCGGGCTGTCGAGGCCGGCCGCGACCTGGTCCCATTCGGGTTGCGTCATGTCCACGACGTCGGCGGCGATCGCCGGCGTGATGCTCACGTCATTGAGTTTCTGGAGCGAGCCCAGCTTCTGATCGCGGTTCTGCGCGGCGTCGTTGCGGATGCGGCCGATGGCGGTGATCGCGGCGGCGATGCGCGAGCTCGCCGTGGCGACGACGGCGGGGTTGGTCGCGTACTGCTTGGGTACGGCGGCGGCCGCCTTGTCGCGTTCGGCCTCGGTGAGCGACTCGGAGACGAACGAAACGCTCCTGGGCGCGCGAATCGCACGATCCGCCACCGCGCCAACGTCGTAGGTGACCGTCGCCGGGGGCGAAAGCAGGAGCGCCGCCGCGGTCAGGATGCCGGCGATCGTCACGAACGCCGCGATGCGGGCGCGGGCGTCGTCACGGACCGCGGTTCGCAACCGCGCGAGCGTCGGGTCGCCGACTTGAAGCCGACGGATCATTTCGCCGCGCCGCCCTTCTCGAAGCGATCGTACGCCCGGACGATCCGCGCGACGAGCTCGTGCCGCACGACGTCGCGGTCGTCGAAGTCGACGAACCCGATGCCCTGCACGTCACGCAGGATCTCGCGCGCCACGACCAGACCCGAGCGATCGCCTGCGAGGTCGATCTGGGTGACGTCGCCGGTGACGACCGCCTGCGATCCAAAGCCGAGCCGTGTGAGGAACATCTTCATCTGCTGCGGCGTCGTGTTCTGCGCCTCGTCGAGGATGATGAAAGCCTCGTTCAGCGTTCTCCCGCGCATGAAGGCGAGCGGCGCGACTTCGATCTCACCGCGCTCCTGCGCCCGCGCGAAGCGCTCCGGCGGCATGAGCTCGTAGAGCGCGTCATACAGCGGACGGAGGTACGGGTCGATCTTTTCGGTGATGTCACCCGGCAGGAATCCGAGGCGCTCGCCGGCTTCGACGGCGGGCCGCGTGAGGATGAGTCGGCTGACCCTGCGGTCGCGAAGGGCGGCGACGCCCATTGCGACAGCCAGATACGACTTTCCTGTGCCGGCCGGACCGATCGCGAACACGAGGTCGTATCGGCGTATCGCTTCGACATACGTTCGCTGGTTCGCGGATTGCGGGCTGATGCGCTTGCCGCGCACGGTCGTCGCGACGACTTCGCGCAGCTCTAACGGCGTTCCGATCGGCGCGTCTTTGGCATCCTCGATGAGACGCTCGAGCTGGGGCTTGCGGAGCGACTGATCGCGGCTCGACAACGTTCGCATCGCGCCGACAAGGTCTCCTACGCGCGCGACGGCCGAGGCGTCGCCGCTGATGCGAAGCTCCGCGCCGCGAGAGACGACCTTGACGCCGAACTCCCGCTCGATCCGGTCGATGTTCGCCTCGTTATCACCGGCGACGAACATCATCTCGTCGGGGTCGGGGATGAGGATCGTGATCTGCGACGGTGCGGCGCTCATGCCTGCGCCTTCAGCAGTCCGCTGACCACGCTTGTTTCGTCGAGCTGTTCGGGAAGGTATCCCTGGATGATCGCGAGCTCCTTCGTCTCTTTCTCCGCGAGCTCGACGCGGCCCCCTTTGCTGAACGCCTCGATCGAGTCGCGCCGCATCTTGGCCTGCTTCGTGAGCACTTCCTGAAGCGCGGCGTCATCGAGCTCACCGGGGCGGTTCGCTCCGAGCCACGCTTGGCGGGCGGTCTCGTCCTTACCTTCCGCGACGAGGCGATCGACGGCGGCACCGAGCCGCGCCTTCTCTTCGTTTTGGACCGCGGCGAGCAGAAACCGGAGCGTGTCGCGACGCAGCGTGTCGCCCGAGCGCATCGCGGTCTTGAGGTCGTCCGCGAGCCGCTGCTTCAGTTGAGCGCTTATGCGCCTAGCTCCGCCTCAGCGCTTGCGGCGCTTCGCTTCCTTGCGCTTGCGACGAGCGGCGGGGCGCTCGTAGAACTCGCGCCGGCGGGCCTCGGCGAGGATCCCTGCCTGCTGGATCTTCTTGTTGAAGCGGCGAAGCGCGGCCTCGAACGACTCGCCATCGCCGACGATCACTTCCGACAACGTTGCTGGTCACCCCGCCTTCTTTTCAAAGGAAAGCCGGCCCAGACAGGCCGGACACGCGCCATGATAGCCGGGCCCCAATCTGGTAAAGACGCGTATCTTTACCAGGTCGTCTGGGTAAAAGTTGCCGAATTCAGCGGGCTTCCGCGACCGCCACTCATCCCGGCGGCCAGGAGAACGGTCGACCCCCGAGAACGTGGAAGTGCAGATGGAAGACGCTTTGACCGGACCCGGCGCCGTTATTCACCACCAACCGGAAACTCTCGCCGTGGCCGGCGTCCTTGGCGACCTTGGTCGCCGCGAGCGCGAGCTTGCCCGCGAGAGCCGCATCGTCGAGATCGGCGAGCCGCGCGATGTGCCGCCGCGGAACGACGAGCGCGTGGAGCGGCGCGCGCGGGTTCTGATCGTTGAAAGCCACGACATCGGTGTCTTCGTAGACGAGCTGCGAGGGGATCTCCCTCGCGACGATCTTGCAGAAGATGCAATCCGGCATCTCCGTACTCTAGCCGCGTGCTCGGCCTCGTCGCGGTCGTGATCACGTACCTCGTCTCCTCGATCTCGTTCCCGTACTGGATCGCGCGCGCGAAGGGGATCGATCTACGGGCCACCGGCTCGCGGAAGCTCGGCGGATCCAATCTCGCGAAAGCGCTCACGCCGTGGCACGGCATCGCCGGCGGACTGCTGGATGCGATGAAGGGGTTCGCCGCGATCATCGTCACGCGCCAGCTCGGCCTTACGCCCGAGACGCAGCTCATCTGCGGGGTCGTCGCGATCGCAGGACAGATGTGGCCGCTCTTCCACCAATTCGATGGCGGCCGCGCCAACGCGACGGCATGGGGCTTTCAGCTCGCCACCGACTTCATCGCGTTCTTCATCGGCATGATCCCGGTCGCAACCGCAGCGCTCCTTCGCGTCACCGTTCA
>VBDQ01000056.1 GCA_005889075.1 Chloroflexota bacterium | reverse complement strand
TCCGCTCCTCAACCTCGCTGCGCACCTCGCCGTACGTCCTCGCCTCCGTCTCGCGCCACTCGTGCGGGCTGCGCTCGCCGGCGGGGCAGTAGGCCCACTTCCCGTCGACAAATGTGAGGACGTTGGGTGCCCATGGCGAATCTGAATTGAACAGCGCCATCTGTTGGTGTTCCTGTGCCACGCAGACTCGGTGTACGAGTCGATCCATCGCTGGTTCCCCCTGCGGCTCGGTCGCCGCGCTTCCCCAAGCGCATGTGACCTCATTTCGGACCGTCACGCAAGTGGATCTATGACGCGGCTTCGGGCTTGTCTTTCTGTCGAAATAGCGCTCGGGCCAACCGTCGCTAATTGTTCTCTCGCGAGTCGCCCTATCTCCGATCGGTCTTCACAGCTTCTTCATGACTCCTTGGGACACTCCCAGGCCACGATTAATTGGAGGGGCATCCATGAGAGTCTTAGCGGTCGCCGGCTTCATCGCGACCGCGGTGGGTGCGGGGATCGAAGTCGTACTCACCGGTCTCGTGATGCCGGGCGCCATCTTCATTGCGATCCCGCTAGCACTCGCCGCGCTGGTGGGGCTTCGTTCCGATCGGCTGTCGCTTGGGCTCGCGGCGCTCGTCGCTGCGCTCTTCCTCTACGGAAACCTCAGCTATTCCGTGACCCTCGGGCGGCTCCAGCATCCGGACGATCTCGGACCATTCGTCGATGCCGCTCTGCGCACGCTGGGATTGCTCGCTGCGCTAATCGGCAGCGCAGCCATGGCGCTCATCTCGCAAGGACCGCACAGACACAGTTCAGTCCCACGGTGATGTCGCGAGGCTGGGGATCTGAGAGCAGAATCGTCGGGTCGAGCCGGCGCGTCTGGCCGGCGCGCCACAGGGAGGTGTCATCGTGAGAAAGCTCAAGGTCAGCACGTTCGTGACGCTCGACGGCGTCATGCAGGCGCCGGGCGGGCCCGACGAAGATCGCAGCGGCGGGTTCACGAAGGGCGGATGGTCCGTCGGCTACTGGGACGATCGGATGGGACAGGTGATGGGCGACTTCATGGGACGGCCGTTCGAGATGCTCCTCGGTCGAAGGACCTACGAGATCTTCGCCGCGTACTGGCCGCGTTCGACTGAAGCCGGCGCCCAGGCGTTGAACGGCGCGCGCAAGCACGTCGCGTCACGGACGCTCAAGAACGTCGAGTGGAACAACTCCACGCTCATCAAGGGCGACGTGCCGATGTATGTGTCCGAGCTGAAGAATCAGTCTGGACCGGAGATCCAGGTGCACGGCAGCGGCGACCTCATCCAGACGCTCCTGCGAAATGACCTCGTCGACGAGTTCCATGTGTGGACGTTCCCGGTCGTGCTCGGCAGCGGGAAGCGGCTCTTCGCCGGGGGCGCGATCCCGGCGGGGCTCAAGGTCGTGGATGTGACGACGTCGAGCACCGGCGTCGTCATCGCGACGTACGAGCGCGCGGGCGAGATCAAGTACGGGTCGTTCGCGCCGGAAGAGCCGAGCGTCGCTGAGCTCGAGCCTCGGCCGGAGGTCACGAGCGGTCCCAGACCTGAGCCAGCGCGCTAAGCACGTTGCCTCCGATCACCTTGCCGATGTCGTCATCGGAGTAGCCGTGGCGCACGAGCCAGCGGACGATGTTCGGGAAGGACTCCCCGGGATTTTCGATGCCGTCGACATACTCGACCTCCTGAAACTGGAGGCCGCCGCGGCTCGCCGCGAGCGAGAACTGCCGTGCGAAGAAGCGGTGCAGGCCAACGTGGTCGCCGAAGAACGTATCCGGTCCGAACGCGACGTGCTCGATGCCAACGAGCTGGGCGATGTACTCGAAGTGCTCCATCACCGACTCGATCGAATGCAACGGGTGCCGCTCGGTGAGCGTCGTATGCGCCGCGGCGGAGATGCCGATGACGCCGCCCCGCTCGGCGCAAGCCCGGAGAAGGGAGTCCGGCTTCATGCGCTTCGTGTTCCAGAGCGCGCGCGCCCCGGCGTGGGTGATGAACACCGGACGGTCGCTCTGCGCGATCGTGTCCAGCGAAGTCCGGTCGCCCGCGTGTGAGAGGTCGATGGCGATGCCGAGTCTGTTCATGCGCTGAACGGCGAGTCGCCCGAACTCGCTGAGCCCGCCGTCGTGCGCCTCACGAAGACCTGCCCCGAGCGCGTTCGCTTCGCTGTAGGCGATCCCGACCGAGCGGACCCCAAGTCCGTACAGGATGTCGAGACGGTCGAGCTCGTTCTCGATCGGAGCGGCGCTCTCGAGGCAAGGAACGAAAGCGAGCTGGTCCGCAGCCTTGGCCGCCCGGATCTCTTCGAGCGTACCGGCGCGGACCACGAACTTCTGATGGGCGATGTCCGCGAGCCGCATGCCGAGGTCGTAGATGACGTCGTCCCACTTCCAGCCAGCGCGCGACGTGATCGTCGCCGTACCGCCCATGAGCGCGTCGAAGACGCAGTCCAGCCCAGATGCGGCGAGTCCCTCGTAGCCTGTCCACTCGCGTCCCTGCCGGCGGTACTCAGGCATCTTCGCGACGTCCCGTGGCGCCACGGTGACGTGATCGTGCAGCGAGATGACGATGTGCTCATCGAGGAGACGAAGTGCGCGCCCTTCCTCGGCGGGTGAGGCCTCGACGCGCCGCGACGACACCCTTCCGACCTCGCGCGCCAGCTCGAAGGGCATGTAGTCGACGTCGGCCTCGAGATAGCTGAACGAGCGGTAGCCCGTATGACGCGTCGGCTTCATCGGCGGCGCCCGAGCGGCGTTCGCATACTACGGACGGCATCGTTCGCGCCGCGCCGATCGAGCTGCGGAGAAGGAGATAGATGGGGGAGCTTGAGGGTCGGGTCGCGATGGTCACCGGGGGCGCTGGCCGCCTGGGCCAATGTTGAGGCGGCGCTGGATCTGCTCGAGCGGGAGCTCGGTCCGATCGACCTCCTGGTGAACGCGCACGGCATCTTTCCGAATACGCCGGTGATCGAGATGGACGAATCCGAGTGGGACCGTGTCTTTGACGTCAACACCAAGGGCACGATGCTCACATGCCGCGCGCTCGCCAGACGGCTTGTGCGTCGCAACGCTCCCGGAGCGATCGTGAACATCTCGTCCGCCGCGGCGACCTCGGCGCGCGCCGGCGGCGCCCACTACACCGCGAGCAAGGCCGCGGTGAACCTCCTCACGCACGTCCTCGCGATCGAGCTTGGCCCACACGCGATCCGTGTGAACGCGGTTGCGCCTGGCCTTGTGCTGGACGAGGTTCTGCGCGAAGAGGCGGGCCACTCCTCCGAATATGTGCGCCTGATGCTCCGCGGGACGCCGCTGCGGCGGACCGGCGCGCCCGAGGACATCGCCCCGGCGGTGGCCTTCCTCCTGAGCGACCGCTCCCGCTGGACGACCGGGGCGATCCTCGAGGTGACCGGCGGGAGCCATTGCGGGCGGCCCCACGTCCCGCTCAGCCGGGACCTGCGCTGACCTCAAGGGCGTGCCGCTCGACCTCCTCGAGGTTCCCGTACGAGAAGCCGCGCCGGCCTTTCTCCATCTCAAGGATGAGCTCGAGCACCGCGCGATTGCGGGGCATCGCGACGCCGTGCTTCGCGGCGAGCATCACGAGCCGACCGAGCTGCGGCTCCGCCTCGGTCTTGCGCTTGCGGACCGCGAGGTCGATCCAGATCCCGGTGCGCTGCTGGAGCGGATTGAAGGAGCCCGCGATCGCATCGAGCGACCTGCGGACGGCCTCTTCGGAACGGCGCCCCGGCCGGAACGCGTTCGGGTCGAAGCCGTGGAGCTCGGGCAAGCGCACCCCGACCGCATCCGCCGCGGCCACGGTCTCGGCGACGAGGTCGGAGAGGACCGGGACGAAGCGCTCGCGTCCGAGGATCTCCGCGACATCCGCGTCCACGAGTGCGGTCGCGAAGAAGACGCTCGCCATGGCCATCTTGCTCCAGAGGCATCCGAGAACGTTGCTCGATGCCTCGCACTCCTGCACCGTTCCGAGCGCGGCGGCCAGAGCCCGCAGGCGCTCGGAAATCTGTCCGTCGAGCTCGCCGACGTGGAAGCCGCCGCGAGTACCGAACACGACGCGACCGGGCGATTCGTAGTGGCCGCCGA
This sequence comes from Chloroflexota bacterium, assembly GCA_005889075.1. GTDB lineage: Bacteria > Chloroflexota > Limnocylindria > P2-11E > P2-11E > 3-1-20CM-2-70-9. Next base: position 4,380 of record VBDQ01000056.1, on the reverse strand, counting down.
AATTGAAGCAGGCGACGAGGGTCCGCTCCCTCCCCACGAGCCCCGCGACATCCTCGTACGCGAGGCCGTTCTGCATCGATAGGGCGTACTCGTTCTTCGCGAGGAGTGGCGCGAGCGGCTCGATCGCGGAGATGGTGTGGAGCGTCTTGACGGCGCAAATGAGCGTCCCGAGTGGTGGACGCACCTCCGACGGCAAGAGCGCGGCTTTGGGCACCGCCCTGATGTCCGCGAGGCCCTCGAGCTGCAGACCCCGGTCGCGGATCGCGAGGAGGTGGTCGTTCGCGGTGTCGACGAAAGTGACCTCGTGACCCGCCCGAATGAGGTGTGCCCCGGTGATGCCGCCGATCGCGCCCGCCCCGACGATGGTGAAGCGCATGGATCGGCATAGTACGGAGGACGCGCTCTTGGGCTATCGTCCCCGGCCGCACCAGATACAAGGCGGGGAGGCGTTTCCATGGCCGACCAAAGAGAGCTTGAGGTCCTCTACCGTCGCGGCTATAGCCGTCGTCAGTTCCTCCAGCGGGCCGCGGCGCTCGGCATCTCCTCCGCGACGGCGCTTTCATTCCTGGCGGCATGCGGCCCCGCGGCGACGCCTGCGCCTGGCGCAACCGGCGCGGGAGGGAAGCCAGCGGGGGCCGACGGGCCGGTGAAGCTCACGTTCTTCGTCTACGTCGGCGCGAACCAGGGCGTCGTGCCGCGCGAGGTCCAGGCCGAGTACATGAAGGCGAACCCGAACGTCACGATCGAGCTCTTCGAGGGCACCAACGCGGAGACCTACCCGAAGATGGTCGCCGCTCGGAAGACGACGCCTGACCAGCCGCTTATCAACTTCGGCTACTTCAACGCCGACGCCACCGCCAAGGGCGACGTCGACGACATGTGGGAGTCGCTCGACCCTGCGAATGTGCCCACCGTCTCGAACGTCTACGACAGCTTCAAGCGCAAGGACAACAAGGGCATCGCGTGGGGCATGGTCGGGATCGGACTCATGTACAACACCGACAACGTCAAGTCTGCGCCCGGCTCCTGGATGGACTTCTGGGACCCGAAGTTCAAGGGCCGGCTCGCCCTCTCGAACGGGAACCACTACCTGTCCGGACTGGTCACGACGACGCGCGCGCTGGGGGGCAAGGAGAGCGACGCTGCCGCCGTCGACAAGGCGTTCAAGCTGATCTCGGACAAAGCCAAGGAAGGGCAGATCCGGCTCTTCTTCCTCTCGAACGACCAGGTGAAGCAGCCGATGATCCGAGGGGAGGTCTGGCTCTCCGGTTGGTTCAACAGCTCGGTGGATATCTGGGCGAACCAGGAGAAAGGCCCTTTCGGCTACGCCGCACCGAAGGAGGGCCAGATCGCCTTCACGATCTACCACCACATCGTGAAGGGCACATCCGCGGCGCAGAAGTATCACGCCGAGAAGATCATCAACATGCTCAACGACAAGCAGTGGCTCACGCGTTACTGCAACCTGACCCACTCGATCCCGGTGGCGAAGGACATCACGCTCGATCCGGACCTCGCGAATCAGGAAGCCTTCAAGACGCGGAACATCGAGGGGGCGATGCAGCTCGACTGGCCGACGCTCGCCATGAAGAACGCCGACTGGAATGAGCGCTTCAACAAGGAGATCGTCGCCTTCGTGAAGTGAGCACGGCTCCCGGGAGCGCGCCCGTCGTCGAGCTTCGGGATGTCTCCCGGAGCTTCGGCGACGTAAGGGCGGTCGATCACGTCTCACTCGCGATCCGCTCTGGTGAGTTCTTCGCGCTCCTCGGGCCGTCTGGTTGCGGCAAGACGACGACGCTCCGCATCCTCGCCGGCTTCGAGCGACCCTCGGGCGGCGACGTCTACCTCGCCGGCCGACGGGTGAACGACGTTCCGCCTTACCGGCGTGAGACGAACCTTGTGTTCCAGCAGCTCGCGCTCTTCCCGCACCTCGATCTGTTCGACAACGTCGCCTTTGGGCTGCGCATGCGGCGCCGGCCCGGAGCAGAGGTGCGCGAGCGTGTGCGGAAGGCGCTCGAGCTCGTGGACCTGGCCGGTTACGAACTCCGTCGCATGCACGAGCTCTCGGGCGGCCAGCAGCAGCGGGTGGCGATCGCCCGTGCTCTGGTGAACGAGCCCGCGGTGCTGCTGCTCGATGAGCCGCTCGGCTCGCTCGACCTCAAGCTCCGCCTCGCGATGCAGCGCGAGCTCAAGGCGATGCAGCGCCGCTCGGGCACGACCTTCGTTTACGTGACGCACGACCAGGGCGAGGCGCTCGCCATGGCCGACCGTGTCGCCGTCATGTCCGCAGGGCGGATCCTGCAGGTGGGCTCGCCGGAGCACATCTACACCGAGCCGGCTACGCGCTTCGTAGCGCACTTCATCGGTGACGCGAACGTCATCGAGGTCGTCGTGACCGGCGGCGACGAGGCCGGTCGCGGGACTTTCGAGGCGGGCGCGCTGCGCTTCTCCGCCACTGGGCGCGGGGACCTGCGGGCAGGGGAGCGGCGCCACCTTTCACTTCGCCCGGAGAAGATCAAGCTCGCGTCTCGCGCGGGAACTGCTCCGGCCTACGAGGGGCGGGTGAGCGAGGTGACCTTCCTCGGACCGCTCGTCCGCTACGAGGTGATCGTCGGAGACCTGCGGCTCATCGTGCAGAGCCAAACCGAAGGCGAGGAGCACTTCGCGAGAGGAGACCCGGTGATGGTGAGCTGGAGCCCTTCCGCGCCGGTGCTGCTCGAGGACTAGCGCGCCCATGGCCGCGATGTTCCGCCGGCAGCGTTCGCCCTACCTCCTCCTTCCCGCGTTCCTTCTCACAGCCGGCGTGTTCGGCGCGGCGATGCTGCTGCTCTTCTCGTACAGCGCCTACACCTTTCGCGGCGGGCAGCTAACCGAGGAGGTGAGCTTCCTCGCCTGGCAGAAGTTCTTCGGCGACCCCTTCTACTGGGGCGTCGTCGGCAACACCCTGCGGCTCGCCTTCGGCGTCACCCTCGCCGCCCTGCTCGTCGGCTACCCCACCGCCTACGCGCTCACCAAGGTGCGCGGTCGCCGCCTTGTCGTCGCCTGCTATCTCGTCATCTTCTCGCCCCTGCTGGTGAGCCTCGTCGTACGGGTGTACGGATGGATCTTGATCCTGAGCGAGAACGGCGTCATCAATCAGGGGCTTCGCGCCGTGGGTCTGATCCAGACCCCGCTCAAGCTGATCTACAACGACGTGGGCGTGACGATCGCGCTCGTGCACATCCTGCTGCCCTTCATGGTCTTCCCGATCCTCTCCGTGCTCCTGCAGTTCGACCACACACTGCGCGAAGCCGCCGCGGACCTCGGAGCGAATCGCCTGCGGACGTTCATCCGAGTCGTCCTGCCGATGAGCCTCCCCGGCGTGGTCGCCGGTGCACAGATCACGTTCACTCTCGCGATCAGCGCGTTCGTGACGCCCGAGCTCCTTGGCGGCGGCACGGTGCAAGTGCTCTCGCGAGCGATCTGGTTCAACGTCGTCGATGTGAACTGGCCGCTCGCGGCGGTCGAGGCGATCGTCCTTCTCGCCCTGGCGCTCATCACCCTTGCCTTCTTTGACCTCGTGGCGCGTTCGCTCCGCGCAATGCGACCGACCGGCGTGCCCCGGCCGAGGCCGGCCGAGCCGATGGGTCTCATCGAGCTCGTCTTCCGGTCCGGACTCATCGTTGTCCTTGCGTTCATCCTGTCCCCGCTGGTGTTCGTGTTCGTGAACTCCTTCAATGGAAGCGATTTCAATAGCTTCCCGCCGCAAGGTTTCTCGCTGCGCTGGTACCAATTCGTGCTCGGCTACGTCCCCTTCCGCGAAGGAATGACGAACTCCTTGCTCATCGCCGCCGCCACCACGGCCGTCGCCATTCCCGCGGGCATGCTCGCTGCGCTCGCGATCGCGCGCGGGAGGATCCGCCTGCGGGGCATCCTCAACGCCTTCTTCCTCGCTCCTCTCGTCATCCCGCGGGTCGCGATCGGCATCGCCGTCTTCATCCTGCTCATCCGGTTGCACTTCTTCGGCACGACGGCGAGCCTTGTGCTCGTCCACGCGATGCTCGCGCTGCCGTTCGCGATCGCCCTCCTGGCGGCGAGTCTCGTCAACGTCAATCGCACGCTCGAGGAAGCGGCGATGGATCTGGGCGCGGGGCCGCTGCGGACCTTCTGGAGCGTCACGCTCCCGCAGATCCGCGCGGGGCTCATCATCGCGGCGGTCTTCGCGTTCATCACCTCGTTCGACGAGACCGAGGCCTCGATCTTCCTCGTGCGGCCTTCGAACCTCACGCTGCCCGTCCAGATGTTCCTCTACCTCGAGCAGTACCAGAACCCGACGCTCGCGGCCTTGTCCACGCTTCTCGTCGGGCTCACGGTCGTGCTCGTGGTTGGCGCGCTCCGGTT
>VBDQ01000073.1 GCA_005889075.1 Chloroflexota bacterium | reverse complement strand
ACCAGTACATCGACGTGGTCCGGATGTTGTCGCCGGTCACGAAGTGGTCGACGCGGATCAGCGTCGCCGACGCGACGCCTGAGGTCGTCCGCAAGGCCTTTCGCCTCGCTCGGCTCGAGAAGCCCGGCGCCACGCATATCGAGCTGCCCGAGGACCTCGCCGGGCAGAGCGTAGACATGAAGCCACTCGAGGTGCGGCGCACTTCGTACCCGAATGCCTCGGAGAATGCGATCCATCGCGCCCTTGAGGTGATAAAGCAAGCGAAGTCCCCGATGATCCTGGTCGGCAACGGCGTCGCGCGGCGCCAGGCCGCTGGGCATCCCACGGTCGAGGCCCTGCGGCGGTTCGTACGTCGAAGCGGCGTCTTCGCGACGCACACGTACATGGCCAAGGGCGTGCTCGACCCCTTCGGATCCAACTCACTCCCGCCCGTGGGGTTACAACGACCGGGCGCGGAGCTCTCGAACGTCCCGCAGCTCGCGTCCGCCGACCTCGTGATCGCGGTCGGCTATGACCTCGTCGAGTGGTCCCCATCCCTTTGGAACCCAAAGCGGGACAAGAGCGTGGTGCACATCGACAGCACCGCCGCGGAGCTCGATGGCCACTACCAGCCCGCGGTCGAGGTGGTCGGGGAGCTCGACGAATCGCTGTCGGAGCTTGCCGAGCGGATCGACGAGCGCCATCCGACACCGCTCAAGCGGACGGTCGCCGCGGTCGTCCGGGAGGGCGCCGCGCCCCTTCCACCACAACAGGTGATCGCAGCCCTTCGCGAGGCTCTCGCGCCTGAGGACATCGTCGTCAGCGACGTGGGAGCTCACAAGATCTGGCTCGCACGACTCTTCGCGACGCCTGTCCCCAACACGGTCGTGATCTCGAATGGGCTCGCGTCGATGGGCATCGCGCTACCAGGAGCGATCGCCGCGAAGCTGCTCTTTCCGGACCGAAAAGTCGTCGCGTTCGCGGGAGACGGCGGCTTCCTCATGAACGTCCAGGAGCTCGAGACCGCGAAGCGGCTCGGTACGGCCGTCGTATCGGTCGTCCTCGTCGACGATCGGCTCGGGGTCATTGAGGCGAACGAGCGACGCCTGTTTGGTCGTACGTTCGGGACAGAGTTCGGCAACCCCGGCTTCGTGGAGCTCGCGCGAGCGTTCGGTATCGCCGGGTTCGCCGTCCCGACCGCACGAGACCTCTTTCCGACCCTTCGTCGCGCGCTCGATCTTGGGGAGCCCGCCATCGTCGCGGTCCCGTGGGACCACCGTGCCAATGAACAGATCGCGGAGCGCCTTTCCTAGTCGCGTGCGGCGATGCCCACCGAGCGGCGCCAATGCTGCTGTCCCAGCTCAAATCCGATCGCGCACCCGAGATCCACGAGCTCTGGCTCGGTGAAGTGCCGATGCAGCCGCTCCCAGAGCGCGTCGGTCGCGCGATCGGAGTCATACGCGATCGCGTCGGTCCATTCCAGCGCGGCGCGCTCGCGCCCCTCGAACCGGTCAAGATCCGTGATCCCGAGGTCGTTCGCGAGATACCGGAAGCACAGCTCCTTGATCCGCTGGTCTACGATGCCGCGTTCGAGCACGTTCTCGCGGATGTAGCGCCAGCTTTCGAGCGCGCTAGGCGCGAGCGCGCGGACCTCGTCGGCGCTTCCGCGAATACGCTGCATCAGCGCTCGACTCTCGAGCTCGCCAGGCCCGCGCCGGGATCGGCGGACAGCTCACCATGGCCGACGCCCCACGTCTTGATCACGCGCTGCTGACCGAACGTCAGCGCGACGAAGGAACCGAGCTCGACGATCTGCGCGTCGCTGAAATGCGCCCGCAGATCCTTCCACACACGTTCGGCCGCGCCTTCGGGATCCCAGACCAACATGCTCGTGTACAGGAGCGCGGCCTTCTGACGTTCGGTGAAGCGATCGGAGCGTTCGAACTTCAGCAGCTCGGCGTAGTGCTCCTCGGTGAGTCCCTGCTCTCCGCCCCGGAGAGATCGTTGGGACCCTCAGTAGTTGCACTCGATGGTCTGCGAAACATAGACGCGGCAGAGCTCCTTGAGCGAGTGCGCAACGATGCCGTTCCGGAAGATCGCGTCCCACGCTCGCGAGAACGCCTTGGCGACGGCGGGAACGTGAGAGCGAATGGACTGTGTCTCCGGGCGTGGAGTCCCGAACCGGCGCGCGTCGTCCAGGTACGCCCGGAGCTCGGGATCAGCGAGGCGGTTTTCGTCGACATAGCTGATGCGAGCCACCGTTCGCGATTCTAGGGACGCGTCGCTATCGTTCAGCGCAATCGGTTTCCCGAAGGAGCTCACGTGACCGAGCCGCGGGTCACCATCATCGACGTCGCGAGAGCCGCCGGCGTCCACCCGTCGACGGTTTCACGCGTCCTGAACGGTCGTGGCGAGCTCGCGCTTCTTCCCGCGACCCGCCAGCGCGTGCTGGCGACCGCTTCTCGTCTCGGCTACCGGCCGTCCGCCCTGGCGCGGAGTCTTCGCCTTCGGCGGACATTCACGCTCGGGATGCTGGTCCCGAACATCGACAACCCACTCTTTCCGCCGATCATCAAGGGCGTCGAGGACACGGCGCACTCGCGCGGCTACAACCTCGTCCTGTGCAACACCGAGGATTCTTCCGAGCGTGAGGATGCGTACCTGCGGGTACTTCGCGAGCGCCAGGTCGACGGGATCCTCATCGCCTCGAGCTTCATGGCGGATTCATCGATCGCCGAGCTGCGGCGTGATCGCTTCCCATTCGTCCTCGTCAACCGGGGAGGCCGCGCCGCCGACGATCTCGCCGTCGTCGTCGACAACCAGATGGGCGTGACGGAGGCGATCGACCATCTCGTCGCGCTCGGCCACGTCCGTGTCGGCCTGGTCGCGGGACCGCAGACCACGATGACCGGTCAGCAACGCCTCGCCGCCGCGAAGTCGGCTATGCGCCGACATGGCATTCGGCTCGACACCGCGCTCGTCTCAGTGGCCGAGGCGTTTTCGCAGGAGGCCGGGTACCGCGCAGCGCGCCGGATCCTGTTCGGGGTGCAGCCTCCGACGGCGATCTTCGGCGCGAACGACCTCCTCGCTCTGGGGGCGCTGCGGGCGGCGCGCGAGGCGGGGCTCGAGTGTCCCGAGCAGCTTTCGCTCGTGGGGTTCAACGACATGCCGCTCGCTGAATTCTTCGGTCCGCCGCTCACGACCGTGCATGTCCCGCAGCACGAGATGGGCGTCCGCTCGGCGAGCCTGCTCATATCTCAGATCGAAGGTGAGCCCGTCGAAACGAAGAGAGCTGTCCTCGACGCACATCTGGTCGTGCGAGGCTCGACCGCGGCGCCGGCTCTCGTTGCGCAGAGGAGCGCGTGATGGCGGCCGCCGAACGCGTCGTCGTCGATCGTGCGACGAAGGTGTACAACGCCGGCGCGCTCAATGTCTTTAGCGAGCTTCGGATGTCGGTCCATGACCGCGAGACGCTCTGCGTGCTCGGTCCTTCGGGATGTGGCAAGACGACGCTCTTGCGAGCGATGCACGGCCTGATCGGCCTGGACGAAGGCCGCATCGTCATCGATGGTCTCGAGGTCAAACGTCCGCGCCGTGACGTCGCGATGGTCTTCCAGCACTTCGGGCTCATGCCCTGGAAGCGCGTCCGCGAGAACGTGGCCTATGGCCTGGAACTGGCCGGCTTTTCGCGTGCGGACGTCGACCAGCGCGCCCGTAAGTACATCGACCTCGTGGGCCTCAGTGGATTCGAGCGCGCCTTCCCGCACGAGCTCTCTGGCGGAATGCAGCAACGAGTCGGCCTCGCCCGCGCACTCGCCATGGAGCCGGACATCCTCCTGATGGACGAGCCTTTCGGCTCGCTCGACGCCCAGACGCGCGAGATCCTCCAGGACGAGCTGCTGCGCATCTATCAACAGCACCCGCGAACGATGGTCTTCATCACGCACTCGATCGAGGAGGCGATCGCGCTCGGCGACCGGATCGTGGTCCTCACCGCGCGGCCGGCTCGTGTCCGCGAGACACTGACGGTCGACATCCCTCGGCCGCGCACCGTGGCCGGCGTGATCGCACATCCGCGCTTCCTGGAATTGCGCGACCGGTGCTGGCATCTGCTGCGCGAGCGGACCACCGCGTGAGCGTCCGGGAAGCCCAGGCCGGCGCGGCTCTTGCCGTCCGACGCGGTCGAGTGCGACGCCTGCGCTTGGGCGACTGGGCAGTACGGCTCGGTTCCATCGCCTTCGTGCTGCTCGTATGGGAATTCGTCGCGCCCCGCTTCAATCCGCTCATCATCCGCTCCCCCTCGGCGATCTTTCGCGCGTTCTTCGAGCTCGTCGGAACCGGCGAGCTCCAAGACGCACTCGGACAGAGCCTGCGCGAGCTCTTCGCGGGCCTCGCGATCGCGATCGTCGTCGGAGTCGTCCTCGGAATCGCATCCGGGCGCTGGCGTTTCGTGTACAACGCGCTCGATCCCTGGGTGAGCGCTCTTTATTCGGTCCCCTCGGTCGCGCTCGTCCCGCTCATCGCGGTGGCGTTCCGCTCGCTCGGCGACCCGCCCCGGATCGCGACAGTCGCGCTGTTCGCCGTCTTTCCGATCCTCATCAACACGCAGCAAGCGGTCCGCAACCTCGATCGCTCGCTCCTCGAGGTCGCCAGAGCGTTCAACACCAGCGAGCGCCGTCTCTGGAGCGACCTGATCATCCCGTCGGCGGTGCCGTTCATCCTCGCGGGTGTACGCCTCGGGATCGGCCGCGGCCTCATCGGGATGATCGTCGCCGAGTTCTTTGTCGGCCTCGTGGGGATGGGGTACCTCATCGTCGAATACGAGAACGTCTTCCGCATCGATCGGATGTTCGTCCCCGTCATCATCGTGGCGGCGATGGGCATCATCCTGATGGGCTTTGTGCAGTGGCTCGAGGTCCGCGTCGCGCCGTGGCTGCGTCGTGAGCAGTAGCTACGCGCACGAGATAACGAGCGATGGATAAAGGAGGCTGGTGCGATGGGAGTGCGTGCCTTTAGCTCGTTCGGGCTGACGCTCGCGATCCTCGCGACCGCGTGTGGCGGGGGAGGTGGCGGGGGCGGGGGGGCCGCGACAACGGCGGCGTCCCCGATACCGTCTGCGGTGGCCAAGGCCACCTGTCAGACCAAGAAGGTGACGATCGCGGTGCCGGTGACGCCGCCGAACGTCGTCCACCTGACTCCGTATCTCGCCGACGCGTTCGGTTACTTCAAGGACGAGAACCTCACCGTCGAGCTGATCCGGTTCGACGGCGGCGTTGGATCGTTACGCGCGTCCGCGTCGGGCGCGATCGACCTTGCCGGCACGTCGAGCGAGCCGGTGCTCGATGCGATCGCGAACGGCGCCGACGTCAAGATCGTGTACTCGTACGCACCGAACGTGGACGTGTCGTTCGCGGTGGGCCCGGGGATCAAGACGATGGCGGACCTCAAGGGCAAGAAGATCGGGGTCCAGGAAGCCGGAGGCTTCGCTGATGTGATGAGCCGGATCATCCTCAAGAAGGCCGGGATCGACGCCAAGGACGTGCAGTTCGTCACCACGACGACGGCAGGTCGGGTCGCGGCCCTCGCGACCGGACAGACCGACACCGCCGTTCTGCACATCGACCAGATCAAGACGGTGCAGAAGCAGAACGCCCAGATCACCGTCCTCGCGAACATGTGGGAGGTCCTGACGGATTATCAGTACGCGGTCTACATCGTCCCGTCGCAGGTCCTCAAGGACGACCCGGCTACACCGGAGTGCATCATTCGCGCGCTCATGCGCGCCAATCGCGCCATGTACGACACAAACAACCGCACGAAGATCGTCGACCTCGGCGTCCAGCAGACCAAAGAGGAGCGGGATGTGATCGAGTCGACGTTCGACACACTCGTGAAAGCGAAAGCATGGCCTCAGAACGAGGGCGTCCCGCAGGCGAACATCGAGGGGACCATCGCCAGCGAGAAGGGCTTCGGGAAGATCACGAAGGACATGAAGTTCGCGGACGTGACGGATCTCTCGATCGCCAAGAAGGTCGTCGAGCAGCTCGGTCGTGTCCAGGGGTTCCCGTGAGAGGCGATGCCTGTTGAAGCTCGTCGACCTGACCCAGCCATGGGGCGATCGGATGCCGACATGGCCGCAGTTCGCCTCCATCGAGGTCACCGACATCACGACGCATCACCGCGACGGCAAGAGCACGGTTTTGGTGAAGACCAACATGCATACCGGCACGCACATCGATGCCCCGATCCACTACTGGCCTACGGGCAAGCATCTCGGCGAGATTCCGATCGGCGATCTCTACGGCACGGCCCTGGTGATCGACCTGCGAACGATCACCAGGCCGTGGTCCTACTACTCGCTCAACGATGTCCTGGGATGCCTGCCCAAGGGCGAGCAGATCCGGCAGGGCGACATCGTCCTCCTCTATACCGGCTGGGACCGCTACAACTGGACGAAGCCGACGCGTGACGACGTCATGTACTTCGATCGCCATCCGGGACCGCAACCGGAGGTCTGCGACTACCTCGTCGAGCACGGGGTCAAGATGTTCGGCGGGGACCTCGCCTCGATGGACCATTCCCTTCACGTACGAGTCCGCTACTTCCGGCCGGATCTGGTGAAGGAGTACGAAGCCGAGACCGGGAAGCCGGTCGACGAGACGCTTCCGATCAAGGACTTCGAGCACGTCCACTACCACATGGCCAAGGCGAACATTCCGATGCTCGAGAACCTCGGCGGCGAGATGGTCGAGATCGCGGGGCGGCGGGTCGAAATCGGCGCGTTCCCCTGGCGGTGGATCGGCGGCGAAGGCTGCGTCTGCCGTGTCGTCGCCTTCGTCCCCTGATCGATGGAGGCGTTGGTGCTCACCGCGCCCCACGAATTCGAGATCCGCGATCTACCGCGGCCGTCTCCACGCGACAACGAGGTGTTGTGCCGCGTGCGCGCCATCGCCATCTGCGGCACGGATGCTGAGATCGTCGAGGGGACGTTCAAGGGACGCTGGCCGCGCGCGTATCCGTTCGTGCCGGGGCACGAATGGTCGGGGGAGATCGTGGACGCCGGCGAGGTCGCGCGCGGCTTCGGCTTCATCGAAGGGATCCGGGTCGCGGGAACGTCCCATTCGGGGTGCGGCTACTGTCGGATGTGCCGGACAGGGCGCTACAACCTGTGCCTTAACTACGGCCGCGAGGACCTCGGGCACCGGCAATACGGGCACTACACACCGGGGGCGTACGCCGAGTACGCGGTCCAAACAATCAAGAGCGTCTTCAATATCCCGGACACGATGCCGTTCGACGTCGCCGCGCTTTGCGACACCGCCTCCATCGCGCTCCACTCGGTGAAGCGTCCGGGCATCGACCCTGGCGACGTGTTCGTCGCGGTCGGGTCGGGTGGCATGGGCCTGCTGACCGCGATGTGCGCGAAGGTCCTCGGCGCGGCTCGGTGCATCGTGGTCGGCGGAGGCAAACGCCTGGAGCGCGCTCGGGGCCTGGGCTTCGAGATCGTCGACTACCACGACGGGGATCCCGTCGCCCGCGTCCGCGAGATGACCGGCGGGCTCGGCGCCGACGTGGCCGTCGATTCGGCCGGGACCAAGGACTCGGTACGTCAGTCGATCGGGATGGTCCGCAAGGGTGGGAGAGTCGCCTTCACGGGAATCCCGAAGGAGCCGTCTTCGATCGACTTCCAAAAGATCGTTCTCGAAGAGATCGATCTTTACGGCGTGCGCGCGAACAGAAATACGATGGAAGAAGTCATCCCATTGATGGCGGATGGACGAATTCCAGCGGGCAAGCTGATCACGCATCATTTCAAGCTCGCGGACTTCCGCGAGGCGCTGCGCACATTCAATGAGCGAATCGATGGGGCGCTGAAAGTGATCGTGGAGCCGTGATCTCGTCTGCGCGAATGGCGGGTCCTGTCCCGGGGTTGGGGGCCGCGCGCTCGCGCACCCTGGCGGCTGGCGGCCGCCCACGAGGCTCGCTCTGTTCTGAGCTGGGCGGCGGCCGCCGCCCAGGGCACCCGCGCTCGCGCGCAACCCCCTTCCCCGTGCCACCCGCCATTCCCCGCATCCGGCGTCCCCCCCTCGTGATGTCCAGATGAAAGACACGTCTGTCGGTGCGCTCATCCGTTCGCGGCGCGCCGTGCGGAAGTTCAAAGAGGGAATCGTGCCGGATGCCGACGTCAACGAGATCCTGGAGGCGGGGCGATGGGCGCCGTCGCCGGCGAATCGGCAGCCGACGAGATTCATCTGGGTGAAGAGCGCCTCGGTGAAGCGGCAGCTGCAGGAGCTCGCACGAGAGTCGAAGGAGCTCTCGTCCTACTGGGATCCGATATTTCGCCCGGATGGCACAAGCGGGCTGGTGAACGATGTCGAGAGGCCAGAGGTCATCGCGGTGATCGCTGACCCGACGAAGAGCCTCACCAACGTCCATGCCGACAACGGCTTCGAGTGGGCGGCGGCGATGGCGATCTATGCGATGTGGTTGCGGGCCTCGTCACTCGGCTACGGCGCCGTTTTCGTGCAGCACTGGATCACCGAGAAAGCGAAGCGGATCCTGAACGTGCCGCTGTCGTGGACCTTCCTGGGCACGTTCACGTTCGGACACGCGGCAGAGGCGCCGGTCGTCGATCGGCTGCCGCTCGACCAGCTGGTCTCGGTGGATCGCTTCCCCGGGCGGCCCCGTCCGTGAGGACGATTTTGCGAAGCGATAAGACATCCTCGGCTCCGCCCTCGACGATGCGCGCTGTGGTGTTCCGGCGCACGAATGAATTCGCCGTCGAGGCGATCCCGATCCCGGAGGCCGGACATGGTGATGTGCTCGTGCGCGTGCGGGCCTCGATGATCTGCGCGACCGATCAGAAGATCCTCGCGGGGCGGTTCCCGGCGGTCCGTTTTCCACACGTCCCCGGCCACGAGTTCTCGGGCGAGATCGTCGCCAGCGATCATCCGTCGTGGCCGACCGGCACGCGCGTGGGGGTCGAGGTCCACGTCGGGTGTGGAACGTGCGAACGCTGCCGCGAGGGCATGTACACGCTGTGCCAGAACTACGGGAAGCGCGAAACGGGCCACGCCCACATCGGGTTCACCGTCCCCGGTGGACTCGCGGAGTACGTGGCTGTCTCTGTCGGGGCCCTACACGCCCTGCCCGGGGAGGTCTCGTTCGATGAGGGCGCTTGGACCGACAACCTGGGTATCGCCCTGTCGGCGCTCGAGCGCGGGCGCCTGGCGGGCGGAGAGCGTGTGATCGTCATCGGCCCGGGGGCGATCGGTCTGTGCGCCGCGCAGCTCGCCCGCGCACTCGGTGCCGGCCGCGTCGTCCTCGTCGGGCGCGGAGACCGGCTTGGGCGCGCCCGCGACTACGCCGACGAGACCTTCACGCCAGATCGTTCCGCATCACTCAAGACGACCGCGGACCTGGTGGTCGAGTTCGCGGGCACCGCCGAGGCGGCGCGCGACGCGATCACCTTCGCGCGGCGCGGCGGCCGCGTCGTCTTGGGTGGAGCGACCGGGACCGGCGTCGAGCTGTCCGGGATCGACCTGTCGACGATCGTTCGAGGAAATCTCGACGTTCTGGGCTCGCTCGCGAACCCGAAAGGGGTATCCGGTCGTGCACTCTCGCTCCTGGCCCAAGGCAAAGTGCGCGTGCTCGACCTCATCACGCACCGTTTCCCTCTGGCCGCGTTCGACGAGGCCTGGCGAACGTTCGCCGAGCGGCGCGAAGGCGCGATCCGCGTCATGCTGACTCCATAGATGACCACCGCAGAGAAAATCGATCGGAAGACCGCCCTCGATCTCTACCGCGTCATGCGGACGATCCGCTCGTTCGAGGAGCGGTCGATGCAGCTCTTTGGTGAGAACAAGATCTGGGGGACGATCCACAGCTACGCCGGCGAGGAGGCGATCGCGGCGGGAGTTTGCGCGAACCTGCGGGACGACGACTGGATCACCTCGACCCACCGCGGACACGGACACTGCATCGCGAAAGGCGCCGACCTTGGGCGCATGTTCGCGGAGCTCCTCGGTCGTGAGACCGGCTATTGCCGCGGGCGCGGCGGCTCGATGCATATCGCCGACACGGCGAAGGGGAATCTCGGAGCGAACGGCATCGTCGGTGGCGGGATCCCGATCGCAACCGGCGCTGCGCTCACCGCGAAGCAGCTCGGCACCGACCAGGTCGCGGTCTCTTTCTTTGGCGACGGCGCGGCGAACCAGGGAACGTTCCACGAGTCGCTCAACCTGGCCGCGATCTGGAAGCTCCCGGCGGTCTACGTGTGCGAGAACAACCAGTACGCCGAGAGCCTGCCGGTGAAGCGCGCCTTCGCCGTCGACGACATCGCGAAACGGGCAGACGGGTACGGCATGCCGGGCGTGCACGTGGATGGTCGCGACGTGCGGGCGGTCTACGCGGCGGCGGGAGAGGCGGTGGCCCGAGCGCGCACCGGACGAGGTCCGACGCTCGTCGTCGCCGACTCATATCGCCACGAGGGCCATTACTACGGCGATCCGCGCAAGTACCAGTCGAAGGAAGAGATCGACGGCTGGCGGCGACAGTTCGACCCGCTCGCGGATGCGCGCACGTGGATCCTCGCCGACCGGCTCGCGAGCGATGCGGATCTCGATACGGTCGATCAAAACATCGCGACTGAGATAGACCGCGCGGTCGCGTGGGCCGAGGAAGCACCGCTCGCGTCGCCCATCAAGCTGCCCGATGACGTCTATGCAAGCCACTGAAGCGCGAGCTCCGGCCGCGACTCGCGAGCTCTTCTACAACGAGGCGCTCAACGAGGCGCTCCGCCTCGAGATGGAGCGAGACCAGCGAGTCATCGTGATCGGCGAGGACATCGCCGAGCACGGCGGTGCGTTCCAGGTGACCGCCGGCCTCCTCGACCGATTCGGTCCGACACGCATCCGGCAGACCCCGATCAGCGAGATCGGCATCGTCGGCGCCGCGGTGGGCGCGGCGCTCACCGGGCTGCGTCCGGTCGTCGAGCTCATGTACGTGGACTTCGCCGGCCTCGCCATGGACCAGATCGTGAATCAGGCGGCCCAGAACCGATTCATGTTCGGCGGTCAGGCGCGCGTGCCCATGGTCCTGCGGACCCAGGGGGGTTCTGGGCGAGGCAACGCCGCGCAGCACTCGAAGTCGCTGGAAGCTTGGTTTGCGCACGTCGCGGGCCTCAAGCTCGTCATGCCATCGACGCCGGCCGATGCCAAGGGGCTGCTAGCGTCATCGATACGCGACGACGATCCGGTGATCTTTCTCGAACACAAGCTCCTCTACCGCACCAAGGGCGCGGTCCCCGAGGGAGAGCATCTGGTGCCGCTCGGAAAGGCTGAGGTCAAGCGCGAAGGCCGAGATCTCACGATCGTGACCTGGTCACGCGAGGTCCTATTCGCGCTCGACGCCTCGGCGCAGCTCGCCTCGGACGGGATCGAAGCTGAAGTGGTCGACGTGCGAACTCTGGTGCCGCTCGACAAGGACTTAATCCTTGCGTCCGTCCGCAAGACGCATCGCGTTCTCGTCGTCCACGAGGCCATCAGGCGAGGCGGATACGGCGCCGAGGTCGCGGCGATGATCACGGAGGAGGCGTTCGACGACCTCGACGCGCCCCCGCGCCGGCTGGCTGGTCTGGAGACGCCGATCCCGTACGCGCAGCATCTAGAGAAGAGCGTTGTCCCTCAAGTCGACGACATCGTGCGCGTCGCCAAGGAGCTCGTCGTCTGAGCGTTACGCGGGTCATCCTTCCCAAGCTGGGACTCACGATGGACGAGGGGCGGATCGTCGCATGGCACAAACGTGAGGGCGATGTGGTCGCCGCCGGCGACGTCCTCTTCGAGGTCGAGACCGACAAGGCGACCATGGAGGTGGAGTCCCCGACCGCCGGGACCCTCCGCCGGATTCTCCTCGACGCCGATGCCGCAGCCCCTGTTGCGACCGTCGTGGCGCTGATCACGGACACCGCGGACGAACCGCTTCCCGCCGGAGCACTCGAGGCTGCGGCTCCGAAACCCTCTCTACGCGCCGACCCCCAGCCTCGGCCGGCTGGGGGTCCCCCCGGCGCGCGGGGTCCCTCGGAGCCGCAGCCTCTTACATCCGTCCAAGATGGTGATCGAGTTGATGGTGATCGAGTTCGCTCCTCTCCGGCCGCGCGCAAGCGTGCGCAGGAACTCGGCGTCGACATCTCGAACGTGATCGGCACGGGTCCCGGCGGTCGGGTGACGTTGGAAGATGTCGAGACAGCGACGGCCAGGACATCGCCGATCGCTCCAGCGAAGGAAGAGACGCGACAGCCGCTCTCGCGTATGCGCCGCGCCATCGGCCAGGCCATGACCCGCAGCATGCGCGAGCAGCCGCAGTTCTCGGTGTCGCGCGACGTCGACATGAGCGCGGCGAACGAGAAGCGCAAGCAGGCCGGAGCCTCCTATACCGACGCGATCGTCGCCGCCTGCGCGAAGGCGCTCGTGGACCATCCGCGTCTTCGCAGCCGGATCGAAGGAGACGCTCTCGTGACGGTTACGTCCGTCCACGTGGGCTTTGCCGTCGCGCTCGACGATGGACTTCTCGTGCCCGTGATCCGGAATGCCGATCGGAAGGGCCTCAAAGAGCTCGCGATCGAGCGCGAGCGTCTCGAGGAGCACACGCGCGTCGGGAAGCTGGCGGAGCAGGAGCTGACCGGCGCGGTGTTCACGATTTCCAACCTCGGGACGCTCGGGGTCGACCAGTTCACCGCGATCGTCAATCCCCCCGAAGCAGCGATCCTCGCGGTAGGGCGGGTCAGCGACCGCGTCATCGCACTGAACGGCGCGGCGTCCGTCCGGCCGGTCGTCACGCTGACGCTCACGGTCGACCACCGCGTCGCCGACGGTGCGACCGCCGCGCGTTTCTTATCGGATGTCGCGAACCGTCTCGAGCGCGGCGCGCTCTAGGTCGGGACGAGGAGTCGACCCGGCCGCGCGCCGGTGTGCTCGCCGTCACGCAGCACCTGCTCGCCGTTGACGAAGACGTGGATCATGCCGGTGGCGTAGTGGTGCGGGTCGGCGTACGTCGCGTGCTCGCGGATGACCCGCGGATCGAACGCGACGACGTCGGCGAAGCTGCCGCGTGCGATCCGCCCGCGGCCGCGGAGCCGAAGCCTCTCGGACGGCGCGCTCGTGAGCCGACGGATCACGTCTTCGAGTGGCGCGACGTTTTCGTCGCGGACGTAATGCCCAAGGAGCCGCGCGAACGTTCCGTACGCACGCGGGTGCGGATTCGACTTCAGGAAAACGCCCTCGGGTGCGGGCGCGGCTTCGTCTGACCCGAAGCTCATCCATGGCAGAGGGATCTGCCGCCGCACGTTGTCCTCGGAGGCCACGAAGTAGCACGCGCCGACACGGCTCTCGTCCTCGATCACGAGATCGATCGCGGTCTCTTCGGGCGAGATGCCGCGCGATCGTGCGACCTCGGCGAGCGTCTTGGCGGTCAGCGGCTTCAACCGCTCGTTCTTGAAGGAGACCAGGAGGACCCCCTCGGCGCCGCCTGCGGCGAGGTAAAGGTTTTCCCAGCCCGTTCCCGGCGCGCGCATCTCGCGGGCGACGCGTTCGCGTGCAGATGGATCGCGCAGCCGGCGAAGCCACGCGTTGAAGCCGCCCTCCTGGACCCAGGGCGGCATCGACGCATTGAGACCGGTCGCGCCCGCGGTGTAGGTGTACATGTCCGCCGTGATGGCGAGACCTGTGGCGCGGGCCTGTTCGACCCGCTCGATCACCGCCGGCAGCTTGCCCCAATTGGCTCGCCCCGCCTGCTTCAGGTGGTAGATCTCGGCCGGCACGTGGGCGCGGCGTGCGATCTCGATGAGCTCGTCGACCGCCTCGAGGAGGCGATCGCCTTCGTTGCGGAGATGCGAGATGTACATCCCGCCGTGCTCGCCGGCCGCTTCGCAGAGTGCGACGAGCTCGTCGGTCGACGCGAAGGTGCCGGGGGTATAGATGAGAGCCGAACCGACGCCGAAGGCTCCGTCTTTCATCGCCGAACGGACGAGAGCGCGCATACGCTCGAGCTCCGCGGCGCTCGCGGGGCGATCGTCGTAACCGATCTCGTGCACGCGGATCGTGGTCGCGCCGACGAAGGACCCGACGTTCACCGAGACACCCAGGCGGATGACGTGGTCGAGTCCCTCGCGCAGCGTGGTCCACGGCATCTCGTACTTGATGTCCGCCTGCCGCTCGATCTGGTCGCGTCGCATCTCGTCGGTCAGGGGCCCCATCGACGAGCCCTCGCCAAACACCTCGAGCGTCACGCCCTGGCGGACGTCGCTCTGGGCACGGCCATCGGCGATGAGCGACGGGAGCGCCCACGAGAGCATGTTCACGAATCCTGGCGCGATCGCCAGGCCGGCCGCGTCTATCTCCCGCTCACCGCGATCGCGGATGCCCGGCATCACCGCGGCGATGCGATCTCCGTCTATCGCGACGTCGGCCGCGTACGGCTCGCCGCCTTCGCCGTCGTACACCGAGCCGCCGCGAAGGACGACGTCGTGCATCGCGCGGCCATACTAGGCAGCCGTGTCGAAGCCGCTCGCCGACATCGTCGACCGCTCGACCACGGACGATGACGCGCTTCGGCGGGATCTCGTCCTCGCCTGCCGGATCCTCGCCGGCGAGGGGCAAGCCGACAACATCTACGGCCACGTGAGCGCCCGGCTCCCCGGAGCGGGAATGTTCTGGATGAAGGGATCCGGCGTCGGGCTCGACGAGGTACGCGACGAACATCTCGTGCGCCTCGAAATCGGCGGCAGAGTCATCGACGGTTGGCCGCGGCGGCATGAGGAATGGCCCATCCACGCTGAAGTGCTGCGCGCGCGTTCGGACGTGAATGCCGTCGTACACACCCATCCGAAGTTCTCCATCGCGTTCGCCGCACGCGGCCTCGAGCTCCGGCCCGTCTCGCACGAGGGAAGCTATTTCTGGCCACCTGGCGTGCCGGTCTTCGCGGAGTTCACCGATCTCGTTCGCACGTCAGCGCAAGGCGATCGTGTGGCGCGCGCACTCGGCCACGCGCGCGCGGTCTTCCTCCAAAGTCACGGCGTCGTGGTCGTCGGTCCGACGATCGCAGAGGCGTGCTGCGCCGCGGTCATGCTCGAGCGTGCCGCCGAGATACAGCTGATCGCGCAGCCATCGCGCGACGCACCGATTCAGCACACGAGCGAAGACGAGGCGCTGCGAAAGAAAGCGATCTGGTATCAGGGGGCGATCCGCGCGGCCTTCGACTACCTCGCGCGCAAGCACGGCCACAGCGCCGATTGAGGGATTTCGCGTCCCGCACAAGCGAGCATGCTCTCGCCTGGCCGACCGCGCGGCAGGCGCCAGTTCCGTTACGCTCTGGCGCTGCCGATGTAGGGAGGGAGCGTGCTTCGCACAGTCGCACGCGTCGAAGAGCGGCCGTGGCTGCTCCTCGGTCTCGTATTCCTGGCCACGTGCTTCTTCGGCTTCCTCATACAAGCCGGCGGGACCGTCTGGCTCCGACTTCACGCCGACCCGATCGCCGCGAACTACCGCACCACGCTCTCGTACACGTCGGCGATCGTCGGCGACGCGATCCTGCTGCCGGTGGTCAACGTGTTCATCGTGAGCCAGCTCGTGGTTTGGCGACGCCGGCCCCGTGGACACGAGATAGCGGGGGCGATGGTCGCGAGCGCCGCGATAACGGTCTTCCTCCACCTCTATCAGGCGGCGAACCAGCTCTTGAACTGGACGATGACGCAGCCGTACCGCTGGACAGGCCTCGGGTACGAGCACGCCGCGTTCATGTTCGCCGAGATCAGCCTGGTGCTGTTCTTCTGGGGGCAGGTCGCGCTGGTGGGACGAGAGAATCCACGCGCCATCCTTTCGCACCGGGTCGCGTTTGTGATCCTCTGCGGATTGGTGTTCCTGCGGCTCGTCTTCGGCGACTACGGGTACTTCAGCTAGGAGCCGTAGAGCTTTCCCGGATTCAGGATCCCTTTCGGATCCATCAGGTCCTTGATCCGCTTCATCACGTCGAGCGCGTCGCCATGCTCGGCTCGCATGTACTGGGCCCGCACCGCTCCGGTCCCGTGCTCCCCGGTGACCGTGCCACCGACCTCGATCGCAAGCTTGTGCAAGCGGTCCGCGAGCTCATCGGCGCGCTGCACCTCGTCGGCGTCTTCGGGATCGATGAGGATCGCGGTGTGGACGTTGCCATCGCCGAAGTGGCCGTAGAAGATCACGGCGATCCGTAGCTGCTCGCCGATCTCGCGCGCCGCACGCACCGTCCGCGGGATCTCGGTCAGGGGAACGGCCAGATCCTCGCCCGCGAAGATCCGATGCTTCCCGGGATGCGCCAGCGCCGTGGCCGCTGCCATGCCGCTGCGCGCGGCCCACAGCCGCTGGATCTCCTTCTCGTCTTCCGCAAAACGGCTCACCGTCGCGCGGCGTCTCACGATCCCGTCGGTGAAGCGAACGCTCGCGCCGACCTGATCCGGCGTGCCCTCGACCTCGATCAACAGGACAGCCTCGCCGTCGGGGAGCCCGAGCTCGGGGCGCCAAAGCTGGATCGCCTCGACCGCACTCCGATCGAGAAGCTCCGCGGTGGAAGGGAGGATCCCCGCCTCGAAGAGATCATCGAGCGAGGCCACCGTGTCCTCGAGCCTCGCGTACCCTGCGAGGATGACCGCGCGTGCCGGCGGCCGGGGCTGCACGCGCAGCCGCAGCTTCGTGAAGATTCCCAGCGTCCCCTCAGAGCCGACGAACAGCTTGGTGAGGTCGATCCCACTCGAAGACTTGAGCGCTTTCGACCGCACGCCGCCGGTCGTGATGACCGACGCATCGGCGAGCACGACTTCCGCGCCGAGGACGTACGCGGAGGTCGTGCCCCAGCGGACCGCATGCGGGCCGCTCGCGTTGTTCGCAGCCATCCCGCCGATCGTGCACGCTCGACCGCTTCCCGGGTCCGGCGGAAAGAAGAGCCCTCGCTCGGCGAGAACGTTCTGGAGATCGAGGTAGACGAGCCCGGGCTCGACGATCGCTTGGAGGTTCCGCCGATCCACCTCGACGACGCGCCGCATCCTTGCGAAGGAGACGACGACGCCGCCCTCCGGCGCGATCGCTCCTCCCGTCTGACCGGTCCCGGCGCCGCGTGGGACGATCGGCACTCCGGTCTCGCTGGCGACGCGGACCGCCGCGACCACGTCCGCGACGGTCTCGGGGACGATGACCGCCTGCGGCATCCTTCGCTGGCGGAGCGACCAGAACGAAGCGTCGTATTGGTAGGGGATGAGCGTCGCTCGGTCGTCGATCACGCGATCGGCCGGTAGGACCTGGCGAAGGCGTCGTACGACGCCGGCGGACCCGACGGCCATCGTTCGTATCCTAGGCACATCGCTCTCCATCACTCGGCCGTCCGCCCAGAGGATCTGGCGACGTGCATCTCCTGCGGGCTGTGTCTCAACGACTGCCCGACCTATCGCGTGCTGGCTGAGGAAGCCGACTCGCCGCGTGGTCGCATACAGCTCATTCGCGGGCTGGTCACTTCAGCAGGAGCGCCCGATCGCCGCGCCACGGAGCATCTCGAGGCGTGTCTTGTCTGCCGCGCGTGCGAGACCGCGTGTCCATCGGGGGTGCCCTTCGGCCGGATCATGGAAGGCGCGCGCGATCCGGTGGGCCGGCCTGGTCCGCCGGGCGAGCCGCGCTCGACACGGTCGCGAACGCGCGAAAGCTCTCGGTCTTCACCAGCCTTACCGATCTCGCGCGGCGTCTCGGCCTCACGCGACTCGCGATGATCGTCGGAGGGCGGCTCGCATGGGCGGCGTCGCTTGCGCCAAGCCGCGAAGGAGGCGCTTTCCGAGGCATCGAGCGCGACAACGCGGACACGGCGCTTTTCGCCGGGTGCGTGATGCGCGAGGCGTTCGGGGACACCGAGCGAGCGACGGTTCGGGTCCTCGAACACGACGGCCACATCGTGAGCACGCCGGAGGAGCAGACCTGCTGCGGCGCCCTCCACGCGCACGCGGGCGATGGCGAGCGCGCTCGCCAGCTGGCGCGCTACAACATCGACGCGTTCGCCGGCAGCGACGCGAAGATCGTGGTCAACGCCGCCGGCTGCGGGGCGCATCTCAAGGCGTACGGCGACCTTCTGGAGGCCGATCCCGCGTGGGCGGAGCGCGCGAAGACGTTCGCTGCGCGGATTCGCGACCTGACGGAGGTCTTGCGCCCGCGGCCCATGCGTAGCGCACGGCCGCTGCGGGTGGTCTATCAGGACGCCTGCCATCTCGCCCACGGGCAACGGATCCGGGCTCAGCCGCGGGCGCTACTGCGGGCGATAGAAGGGGTCACCCTCGTCGAGATCGCGGATCCCGAGCGCTGCTGCGGCAGCGCCGGCATCTACAACCTCTCGCACCCGGAGATCTCGCGCGCGCTTCAGCGCGACAAGGTGCGCGCGATCATCGACGCGAGACCAGACGTGGTGGTTAGCGCGAATCCCGGGTGCATCTTGCAGATCGCCGCTGGCTTACGTGCCGCATCCTCAGGTATTCGCGTCGTGCATCTCGCTCGTTTCCTGGGCGAGATGGCCGACGGTTTCGGTAGCAGGCCCTAGCACAATCGTCAAGCCGTCGAGGCGCCGCTTCGCGTCAGCGCCCAGCGCTCATTCATGCGAAAATACATGCAGACATGAGCGTTTCTCGTTCTACCTATCGGCACCGGCTTAGCTCTGAGGATGTTCGCAAGACTCGGATCCTCATCACGAAGGACGCTTGGAAGCTCTTCCCCGGGCCCGGCGAGCGCGTCGCCTTGCGAATCGGTGCACGCCGGTTCGATGCGGAGATCAAGAGCGAGCGCTGCGAGTGCGTCCCCCCCGAGCACGAGCATTACCACCTGATCTGCCCCCAGCTCAAGGGGCAGACGGGCTTCAAGAACGGCGCGCTCGTCGTGATCGCGAAGGATTCGGACGGCGGCTACCGCTTCGTGGAGGAGCGCGGCTAAACTCGGGACGTGGTGGCGACGTCGCCGACCTTCATCCTCATCCACGTCTTCGGCACGGTCCGCGATGAGATCGACCGCGGTGATCGCGGCAAGCGCACGACATCGGGCTGGCTGCGCGAGTACGTCGCCGAAACGCCGAAGCGCTTGACCGAGATCGCGTGGTTGCTCGACCACCTGACGGAGAACGGCTGGAAGGTCGTGGGCTCGCCGTACGACTGTGACGTGATGCTCCAGCGCGATATCACGCGCGACCGCGCCGAGGAAGAGATCCGTCGCGCGGAGTTCTGGGACCGCCTCGTCCAGGTCGCTTCAGCCGATGACGACGGACACGTCGTCTGGCGCGATCATCCCGAGGGAAAGCCCTCCGGTCCGCGGCGGCGCCGGCGCGTCCGCCGACCGCCGACGCGAGAGCAGGGGAGCTAGAACACCCAGGCAGCGAGAAGGCTCGGCGAGCTGAGCGGGTCTCGTGCGAGACCGGCGAGATCCGGCCGAGCGGGTGGCACGGGGGCGCGGGGTTACGCGCGAGCGGCGCGTGCCCTGGGCCGCGGCCGCCGCCCAGCCTAGAACGCCGCGGCCCGCGTGGGCGGTGGCCAGCGGCCAGGGTGCCGCTCGCGCGTGGCCCCCGACCCCCGTGACAGGCCCCGCTCGGCGGTTCCAGAGACACCGCAGATGCCACGATCGGATCGTCGGCTAGCCTTCGGCGCTAATGCCGCATCCACTCGGTGATGAATTGACGGAGCTACACGTGCATCTGGGTGGGGCGGTCGATCCTGCGGCGATGTGGGGCATCGCTCACGATCAGGGCATCAGGCTGCCGACCAAGGATTACTGGGAGTTCGTCGATCTCATCACCGTGCGCAAGCAGGCAAAGAAGTCATTCGAGGACTTTCTCGCTCTTTACCACTGGACCGAGCTGATCCAGTCGAGCCCGCTCGCAGTCGAGCAATCCGTCTACCAGGTCGTCGGCGGCGCGTACCGGGAGGCGAACATCACGGTGCTCGAGCTCCGCTACAACCCGATGAAGCGCAATCGAGGAGGCGAGCGCGACCTCGATCACATCATCATGGCCTCGATCCGCGGCCTCGATCGCGCACTGCTCGAATACCCCGTCAAGGCGGGCCTGATCTTCTGTCTCGATCGGACCTTTGACCAAACACTCAACGCGATCATCCTCGAGAAGGCCATCGCGTACCGCCATCGAGGCGTGATCGGAATCGATATCGCGGGCGGACATAATCCTGATTTCCGATACCGCGACTATGCCGCGCTATTCAAGAAGGCCCGGAAGTCCGGTCTCGGGATCACCGTGCACGCGGGGGAGGACGAGGACTGGCAGAGCGTCGACGAGGTCCTCCGATATCTTGAGCCGGATCGCATCGGGCACGGCATCCACGCCGCGCAGGATCCGGGCCTCTGCAAGCGCTTGTCGGAGCGAGGTGTGCTGCTCGAGATCTGCCCCTCGTCGAATCTCGATTCGAAGGTCGTGAAGGACGCTACCGAGCTGGGCGATTACATCAAGACCTTCAAGAGACACAAGGTCCGCTTCTCGTTCAACACCGACGGTCCGGAGATGCTCGAGACAACTCTCCGCGACGAGCTGAAGCTCGCCGTCCGCAACGGCTGGGTCACCAAGGACGAGCTGGCCGAGTGTGGCGCCTGGGCGAGAACAGCGTCTTTCATCGGTAGGAATGGCGCTTCGTGAACGTCGCCTATCCGCGCTTGCTGCTCGTGTGCGCTGCCTTCGCACTGGGCGAGACGCTGGCGTGGATGGCCGGCGCACTCGACATGGCGATGTTGGTCGGCCTCGCCTTCGGTGCGGGCGCTTACATCCTGACGCAGGACATCGGGCGCGGCGGGGGGAGTGGCGGTCAACGCCGGTACTGGCGCGGCCGTCGGATCGACGATGACAAGCGCCGCTGGAACTAACTGACCTACTCGTACACGCCGCTTCGCGAGGCGGACCTTCCCCTGATGCGCCGCTGGTTGCTCGAGCCTCACGTGCGGCGATGGTGGGACGACGGAGTCCATGATCCGTATCCGGACGCCGAGCTGGACCATTACCGCGATGCGATCAGAGGTCTGGACCGAACCTACCGGTACGTGGCATGGCTCGGCGATCGGCCGATCGGGATGCTCCAGCACTATCTCATCGACGATCACAGCGACTACGCGCGGACGCTCGCGCTCGGTGAGCGCGCCGTCGGTGTCGACCTCTTCATCGGCGAGGCGGACCTGATCGGTCGGGGTCACGGGCCGGCCATGCTCCGTCAGTTCTTGCGCGACGTCGCCTTGCCGTTCCACGGGACCAACGTCTGCGTCATCGGACCCACGGCCGGCAACAAGAGTGCGATCCGCGCCTACGAGAAAGCCGGATTCAAGCGCTTGCGTGAGGTGCGCGTTCCCGGCGAGCCCGAGCCGGAGCTTCTGTTGCGAATGACGCGATCGGATCTCGACACTCGCGTCGACGATCGTTGAGATGCTGCACGTAGCGTGCAGCGAAAGGCGACTCGCGCATGGACGCTGCGGGCGCCATCTGTGATGATGCGGCGG
The DNA here is from genome assembly GCA_005889075.1 of Chloroflexota bacterium. GTDB lineage: Bacteria > Chloroflexota > Limnocylindria > P2-11E > P2-11E > 3-1-20CM-2-70-9. The sequence goes on along the minus strand of VBDQ01000073.1, from coordinate 24,608 downwards.
TTCGCGGGAGGTCATCGTGGGCCTGCTCGAGGGAAAGCGTGCGCTCATCGTCGGCGTCGGGAACCAGCGCAGCATCGCTTGGGGGATCGCAGCGGCCTTTCAGCGGGAAGGGGCGCGGCTCGCCTTCACCTACTTGAACGAGCGTTTCAAGGACAACGTGACCAAGCTCGTCGAGACGCTGCCAGACCACGAGGAGATGCCGGTCATCGCCTGCGATGCGGCAAAAGCCGAAGACGTGGATCGCCTGATGTCGGAGATCGACGCACGCTGGAAGGGCCTCGACATCCTTATCCATTCGATCGCTTTCGCGCCGGCCGAGGATCTTCGAGGCCGCTTTCACGAGATCTCGCGCGACGGCGTACTGACCGCCGTCGACATCAGCGCCTACACCCTCGTGTCGCTTGCACGACGAGCCTTGCCGCTCTTCGAGAAAACGGGGGGCGGAGCGGTCATCGCGCTGACGTTCAACGCGGTCGAGCGTGTCGTCCCGAGCTACAACTCGATGGCGGTCGCAAAGGCCGCGCTCGAAACGTGCGTGCGCTACCTCGCCGTCGACCTCGGGCCCGCGAACGTGCGCGTCAACGCCATCTCCGCCGGGCCGCTCAAGACACTGTCGGCGAGCGCAGTGCGGGGCATCTCTCAAGCGCGCGACCTGATGGAATCCAAGGCGCCGCTCCGCCGGAACATCACTCAGGAAGAGGTCGGGAACGTCGCCGTGTTCCTCGCCTCCGAATGGGCACGCGCGGTCACTGGCGCGACGATCTTCGCTGACAACGGCTTCAACATCGTCGGGGTCAGCGACTGAACCGAAGCTCGTAACCTCCCCAGCTCCCGACCACGACGTATCCGAGCGACTCGTTCAGTCGAAGTATTCCCACGTTCGGACCCGTGGTGCTCGTGTGGATTTCGCGGTATCCATTACGGCGCGCCCAATCGTGCACGCGAAGCTTCAGCAGCCGGGCGATGCCGCGGCGGCGGTAGGCCGGCAAGACCGCGGTGATCCCGATCTCGAGCTGGTCTTCCGACGAGCGCCGCACCGAGCTGCAGCCGACGAACCGGTCGCCGTCGACCGCGATGAAGTACGCGTCCGGGAGCGCTGCGGCGGCCTCGACGTTGTAGACCAGCCAGTCGACGAAGGGAGGCGCCGTGACCGGACCGAGCGTCGGCTGGTCGAGGCGCGCGACGGTGTGGAGCTGATACGCCGCGACGAGGGCGGGGTCACCGTCCCGCTCGCGCAGCTCGGCGAGGGTGCGGACCGCGACGGCGTCGCCGACGCGTGCTTCTGCCGCGCCCAGGGGCATCGGCGCGGTCGCGAGCGCGACGACCTGCTGGTACGCGCGGATGACCTCGGCGAAGCCGCGCTTCTCGATGAATGCTTGACACGCGGTCCGGTCGCCCGTCCAGAGCGCGCAAACTCGCGCATCACGCTCATCGAGCTCCGCCGCGAGGTGCTCCCAGAGAGCGGCGCCAATGCCCTGACGGCGCCGCGGCCCATCCACGCCGAGGCGAAGAAAATAGCGCCGCGGCTCGAAGCGGGTGGGCTCGTGATAGATCTCGCCGTAGCCGAGCGGCGCATTCTCCTCATCGGCCGCGACGACACGCACCTTCTCGTAATGCGCGTGGTCCCACCTGCGGTCCTCCGCTTGGAGATCGTCGACGGATAGTCGTCGCCCTTCCGCCAGGCTCTTGATCCGCGCGAACGCGGCGTAGTCGCTTTCGCCGAACGGCCGGACGCGAAAGGTCAAACGCGGAGGCCGGGGAGAACGCCGGCGTCGCGCAGCTGACGCAGGTTCGCGAGCTCTTCGCCAATCGTCGTCGTGCCGCCGTGTCCCGGATAGACGACCGTGCCCGAGGGAAGAGTCGCAAGACGCTCCAGGCTTCGCTCCATCTGGATCCGGTCGCCGCCCGGAAGATCCCACCGACCGGTGCTGCCTTTGAAGAGAACGTCGCCCGCGAACAGGATCCCTTCGGCTTCGATGTAGAAGCACGTGGAGCCTTCGGTGTGCCCAGGCGTGTGCAGCGCGACCATCTCGAGATCGACGACATAGCGGAGTGCGCCCTCGTCGAAGAGATCGTCCGCGTCGCATGGAGGGATCTCAAATGTGGACGGCGGACGCTTCGGCCCGAGCCGGTACGCATCGAGCCGATGGATGGCCAGACGCGCACGCGTCGCTTCCTTGACCGCGCCGTTGCCGAGGATGTGATCGGGATGCCCGTGGGTGTTGAGGATCTCGACGAGACGAAGGCCGTTCTCGCGGACGGCAGCGATCGCCTCGCGCTCGCCCATGCACGGATCGATGAGCAGCGCGTCGCGATGTTCGTCATGGATGACGTACATGCCGTTGTCGTAGGGCGGTACGCGCCACGCGAGGACCCGCATCTGGCGAGCGTACCCAGTACAGTTTTCGCGTGCGCGAGATCCCTGTCGAGAACACGGCGCCGCCGATCGCGGTACGTCAGGGACGGCCCGCACTGCTCTCGTCGCGCTATATGGTCAGTTCCTGCCACTACCTTGCGACGTTCGCGGGTGTCCGAATGTTCGAGCGTGGCGGCAACGCGATCGACGCTGGTGTCGCGGCGGGCATCGCACTCAACGTTCTGGAGCGGCACCTGACCGACTTCGGCGGGGTCGCTCCGATCGTCGTCTTCCGTCCCGGGATGCCGGCGCCGGAGACCATCGACGGTGTCGGCCACTGGCCGTCATCGCTCGACCTCGGCTCGTACCGTGCGCGGTACGGCGACGACATGCCGATCGGCGTTGCGCGCGCCGTGACGCCCGCGGCTGCCGATGCCTGGTTGACGGCGCTCGCCCGTCACGGCCGACTCTCGCTCGCGGACGTCCTTGCTCCATCGATAGAGCTCTGCGACGGATTTCCGGTCTATCCACGCCTCGCCGCGGCGATCGAGCGGCTCGAAGGGCGACTGCGCGCGTGGCCGACGAGCGCGAACGTGTTCCTCGCGAACGGTCGCCCGCCCCACGTCGGCGAGCTCCTGGTGCAAGCGGAGCTCGGCGCGCTCTTTCGTCGGCTCGTCGCGATCGAGCGCTTGAACGAGGGCCTCGGCCGCTCCGCCGCGATCATGGCGGCTCGCGACGCGATCTACGAGGGTGACATCGCGCGTGCGATCGCGGCATTCATGCGCGAGGCCGGTGGCGCGATCACTGCCGACGACCTGCGCGAGCAGCGGGTCGAGATCGGTGCGCCCACGCACACCACGTACCGCGGCATCGACGTTTATGCGTGCGGCCCGTGGTCGCAGGGACCGCTTGTGCCGATGACCCTCAACCTGCTCGAAGGCTTCGACATCGCGTCATTCGGACCTGGTTCGCTTGCGTTCCTTCACCACTATGTGGAGGCGTTCAAGCTCGCGGCCGCCGATCGCGAAGGATTCTTCGGCGACCCGGATCAGGTCGACGTTCCGATCCGTGGCCTCTTGAACAAGGACTACGCCGATCGCCGCCGCGAGCTCATCCGCGAGGACCGCGCCTACCCTGAGCTGCCGGCGCCAGGCGACCCGTGGTCGTATGAGGGCCGCAGCGGCCCGGCCGGCTACCGTCCGCCGATCGCCGCAGGCGTGGGCGCGCCGGATACGTCGTTCGCATGCGCGATGGACGCCGAGGGCAACGCCTTCGCCGCCACGCCCTCTGATCCAGGCCTGGGCGCGCCGCTCGTGGGCGGTTTGGGCATCATCGTTTCCACGCGAGGCGCGCAGCTCTGGACCACAGCCGGTCATCCCTCGGCGATCGCACCGCGCAAGCGGCCGCGCCTGACGCCGAACCCGGCCTTGCTCATGAAGGATGGACGGCCATTGATGCCGTTCGGTTGTCCGGGCGAGGACGCCCAGTGTCAGGCGATGGTCCAGGTCGTCTGCAACATCGTTGACTTCGGGATGAACACGCAGGCCGCGATCGAGGCTCCGCGCGTGATCTCGCGGAGCTTCCCATGGACGTTCTTCCCGCACGCGTATGAGCCGGGCGTGCTGCAGGTCGAGGGCCGCGTCTCTCGTCAAGTGCGCGACGAGCTCGTCGAGCTTGGACACGTCGTCCGCGACCTCCCCGACTTCTCGCCCGCGACCGCGGGCGTGTGCGCGATCCGCCGCCTCGACAGCGGGACCCTCGAGGGCGGCGCGGATCCCAGACGCGAGAGCTACGCCGCGGGCTGGTGATGGACGATCGCGAGCGGAGCTGGCGTGCCGAATTCCCGATCACCGATCGCCTGATCTACCTCAACAACTGCTCGCTGACGCCTTTGCACCGCCGCGGCCGGGAGCGCGTCGAGCGTTTTGCGCGCGAGTGGACGGAGTGGGGCGGCCGAGCCTGGTACGACCATTGGATCACCGAGTACGAGGCTCTTCGGGCCGACATCGCGCGGATCCTCGGCGCTGCGAACGACGAGGTCGCCATCGAGCCGAACGTCTCCGCGGGGCTCGTCGGCATCGCGAGCACGCTGGATTACGCCAAGCGGCCGAAGGTGATCGTGTTGTGCACGGGACAGGTCTATTTCACGACTGGCTGGGTCCAGGACGTCGCCGCGCTCGCGGAGCTCTGCCACCGGAAGGGAGCGCTGCTCGTCGTTGACGCGTATCAGTCCATCGGTGCGTTGCCGTTCGACATCGCCGCGAGCGGCGTCGACTACCTCGTCGGCGGGACGCTCAAGTGGCTCATGGGCGGCCCCGGCATCGCCTTCCTCTATGGGCGTGAGAGCGTCGCGCGGCGAGCGCGCCCAAGCGCCGTCGGCTGGTGGGGCGTTCAGGATCCGTTCGCGTTCGATATCGAGCACCTCGAGTATGGGGCGGCGGCGCGGCGCTTCGAGTACGGGACTCCGGCCGTGGCCGCGATCTACGCCGCGCGTGCGGGCATCGAGCTTCTCAGCGAAGTTGGCATCGAGACCGTGCGCGCGCGCCACATGTTGCTGTCGCAACGCCTCGTCGACGGCGCGCTCGCTCAAGGTTGGTCGATCCGCTGTCCGTCCGACCCGGTAGAGCGCACGCCGATCGTGACGCTCGAGCATCCCGATCCGCCTGCCGCGGTGAGCGCTCTCCGCGCCGCCGGCGTCATCTGCGATAACCGTCCCGGTCTGATACGGCTCTCGCCGCACTACTTCAATACGCTCGACGAGATGGACCGGACCCTCGCCCTGCTCGCCTCGCTGCGGGTCGCGCCAGCCGTCGTCTGAGCCAGGTCATCCATCGCGGCCGTCTCATCGCGTGGTCAATCTTCTTCGCTTGGCTCGCGATCCCGAGCTATGCGCTCCGGTTGTCGGGCCGGCTCGAAGTGTTGCCCGTCGACGCTCTCTTTCGCTACTCGACCGCCGTCGGGGCGATCGTCGTCGACGCGATACAGCTGGTGCTTGTCCTCGTCATCGCCCGCAAGCTGCCGTTCCGAGAGACCTTCGCCCTGCGTCGTCCGCCGTCGTGGTCGCGGGCTGCCGCGATCGGAGTGGTCACGATCGTCCTCGCGTACACGGTCGCCTACCTGGAGGAGCGCCTCTTTCCCGACCTGCTCCGCGAGCAGGGGATTCCGGTCTACTGGGACGGCGTCCGGGCCGCGGCATGGCTTGCGAATCTCTTCGCGATCGCCGTGTTCGCTCCGCTTTTCGAAGAGTCGCTCTTTCGCGGGCTCGGCTTCTCGCTGCTCGCGCCGTTGGGAGTGCCCGTCGCCGTATTCGTGACCGCTGTCCTGTTCACGCTCGCACACGGTGTGATCGCCGATTTCCCGGTGATCCTCGTGACCGGTCTCGGTCTGGGCTACATGCGCGCCACGACCGGAAGCCTCTTCCCGTGCATCGCCTTCCACATCTCGTTCAACGGGCTTGGGATGATCGCGTCGGCGCTCGCTGCCTTCCACTGATCCGAAGCTTCGCTACCGCGATCAAGAGGTCGCCGCCGGGATCGACGAAGTCCGGAGCTCCGGCGACCTGGCGTTCGCCGGCGAGCACGTGCGCGCGAAGGTCCTCTGCGGCGAGCAACGGATCGGCGAGATTCGCAGCATCCCGGTCGACCGCGAACTCGGACTTGATCCGTCGGCGGGTCTCGGCCCAGCGGACGATCGCGTCGCGATCGCCTTCGGGCAGCGCGGCGTAGGTCGCGACGTCGTTCAAAGCGGCGCGGTAGGGAAGCAGGCGCCGCCGCTCAGTCCCGCGTGGATGCTCGCGCGCGAGCGTGAGCTCTTTGTCGTCGATCACGTTATTCATCGTAGGCAGCCGGCCTCCGGCTATCTCGGGATCAGGAAGACGGCGACGCGGGCCACGCGGATGCCCGGGTTGTGACGAGCGCGATAGCCGCGGCGGCGAGCATGTAGAGCGGCGCGCCGAAGCTGATCAGACCGATCGAAGTGAGACCTCCGAGATCCGGAGAGCCGAGCGCGCGGAGGATGCTCGGCATGCTGAACCAGAGATAGCCAATCAAGACGACCACGGCGATCGCGGCGAATCCGCGCCATGGCCACCGGCTCCGTCTTGCCAGGACGACCCCCGCGATGATCCCGGCGATCGCGGCCTGGGCGACGATGAAAGCCGCGACGGTCGCCGCGTCCGGGTTCGTCCGCGCGGGAAGCGGTTCCGCGAACAGGATGAGGTTCGCGAGCGGCGACAACAGCGCCTGCACGAGAGCGACCACCCCCGCGGCCTCGAGCGTCCCGTTCGTGGAGGCGCTCGATCGGACGGAGCCGCGGACGAGCGCCAAGGCGAGCACGCCTCCGAGCGCGACCGGCCAGAGCATCAGCAGCTGACCGCCGACGGTGCAGCGGTCCGCGAAGAATGGCGCGCTCGCGAAGTTTGGGTCAGTGCACGTGCGCAAGAGGGTCGGCAGTCCAACGAGACGCTCGACCGCCATGACCGCGAGGTACCCCTCGGCGGCGAGCCATCCCGCGGCGCGCCAGGCGACGGCGAGGGCGAACGCCGTGGCGGCGATCGTCGCGAGGTCCGCGCCACTCGGCGGGCGTAGCTCGGTCGTACGCGGAGACGACAGAAGCAACGACGCGGCGATGCGCACGATCTCCGCGGCAAAGAACCCCGCGCCGATCCCCGCCAGGATCGCCCACCCGATCGACGTACGCCCGATCGGGATAGTCGGCCGACGTGCGCCGATGTGCCCTGCCATGTGCAGAACGTCCGCGAATTCTTCGCGGAACAAGTCGCCGAGGCCCGCGCGGTCGCTCATACGCTCGCCGCGGGTGCGCTGACCTTCCTCGCCACGGCCACATAGAGAACGACCACGGCGGCGAGGATCTCGACGAAGGGACGGAGGAAGATCATGAGCGAGAGCGGTCCGACGACGATCCGACCGTAGATCCCGACCTGGCCGAAGAACGCGGGAAGCTCAGTGAGCAGCCACGGTCCGGTCACCGCGAGGCCGATGATCCCGAGGACCATCCACTGACGTGACTCGGGCACCCGTCGCAGCAACACGACACCGCAAAGGATCCCGGCCGCGACGAGGATCACCAGACCGACGAGGCCACTCTCGAGCGATGAGGCGGCTGGAAACAGAAACGAATCGAGATTGATGAAAACCAGTTCGGTCAGCGCAAGCGCACCCAGGACCTCGAGGACCGGGTTCGCATCGCCATCACGCGGGCGGAACCAGCGCACGCAGATATACCCCAAGCCGGCGCCGAGCACGTACGGCCAGAGCCCGAGGGCGTACCCAAAGAACGAGCACGCATCAGGCGAGGGCGTGACGATCGGGGCACAGAAGCGGAGCGTCGCCGCTGTGGCGATGATGCGCACCAGCGCGACGATCCCGGCATATACCGCGAGAGCGTCGACGCCCCCGCTAACGAAAGCCGCCCCGAGGCCGGTCGCTAGACCGATCGCGACGGCTAGCCCGTCGGCGAACGACGACGGGTAGGCGCCGAAGCCGCGAAGCACCACGGCGAAGAACATCGTGACCCCCGCCGACGCCAAGGTGGCGGCGCCTGCCGCGGCGACCACCGACCAGAGCAACGATGAGCGTGCGACGATCCGCGGGTTCGGCGCGCGAGCGAGGACGGCGAGCGCGCGCGGATAGCGGGCGCGAAGCTCATTCACGACTGCCTATTCTCGCGGTATGGCTCAAGACGTAAGTGGGGTCCGCGACGTGCTCGTGCTCTCGAAGACGGTCGCGGCGAACGAGTTTCCGGTCGAGCGGCCGAGCGTGCTCGGCGTGGACCGCGAGACGGGTGCACTCCTGCGTCTCGCGCCGTTTCCCTGGAAGGGAACCGACACCGATCCGCCACTGCAGCGATGGACATGGCTCCGCGTGGCGGTGAGCCGCGACCAGCGCGATCCGCGCGCCGAGAGCGTCACGGTCGACGGGGAGGTCGAGCCGACCGCATATCTCGACGCGAAAGACGGATGGCGCTTACGGTGGCCGTTCGTTCGTCCGCACCTCCGTGCGTCGGCGGAATCCATCATCGACCTTGCCCGGAGCCGGCTCGCGAGCGTGGGCTTCGTTCGTCCCGAAGGCGAGATCGACATCGTCCAGCTGCCCCTTCGTCTTCGTTTCCGCTGCGCCAGCGACGAGTGCACGTCCACGCACGACCTCGTCGTCCTCGATTGGGAGCTGAACACGCTCGCGCGTGCGACCAGGGAACGCTACGGCGCCCAGTGGGCGACTCAGTTTCGCGAGTCGTGGGGCGCGGGCCTCACCGAGCGTTTCGACGTGCATCTGCTTCTCTCGGCCTACGCGCAGGCGCCGAGCAAGCTCTACATCGCCGGACTCTTCTACCCGCCCAAGAGCGCGGAGGACCAGCACGAGCACCGCCATCACGTCGCGCATCGCGCCCACGCGAGCTAGATCCTTCCGACGAGCTCCCGTGGCACGTCCTTGCGTTTCGTCCCGATCTCCGGGGGCTTTCCCTTTGGCCCGTGAGGGAAGATGCGAAGGAGCAGGTACGTGCCGGTCGTCGGATCGTCGGAGCGCTCGACGACGAGCGACGGTCCCCAGCGCGATTCGAAGGCCTCGCCGATATCCGGCTTGCGTTTCGCGAGATCGAATCCTTGTTTGTCCCACTGGAGAACGGCGTAGCCCCGCACGATCCGCTCCTCGTCGCCGCCTTCGTCGGGCCGCCAACGGTGCGGTCCTTCGTGTTCGCGCTGGCACACGGCGGGAGAGCCTGAGGTCAGCGTCACCCACTTGAACACATCGGCGTCCTTGGACTGCGCACCCTGGGGATACGCTTGCTTGTGGAGTGCCTCGCCGACGGTACAGAGGTAATAGAAGAGCATCGCGAGGAGGATAAAAGGAGAGCGATGGACGCGCGCAGGATCGTCGTTCATGGACTCCGCATCCGCGTCCTCGAAGAGGACGGCGGAGGCCGCGGCGATCCGATCGTGCTCATTCACGCTCTCGGCGGCTGGGCCGAGAACTGGCGCGCGGTGATGGCTCCACTCGCGGCCACCGGTCGGCGGGTGATCGCGCTCGACCTTCCCGGCTTCGGCGAGAGCGAGCGACCGAAACGGGTGCGGTACTTCGGGCCTGACGAGGCCTTCTATCCGGCCTTCGTGCTCGCAGCGATGGAGGCGCTCGGGATCGAGCGTGCGCATGTCGCCGGCAACTCGATGGGCGGTGCGGTTGCCTTCATGACCGCGGTGACAGCGCCCCCGCGGGTGAGCTCGCTGGTGCTGGTCGCTCCTGGTGGGCTCGGCCGGGACGTTGCGTTCTTCCTGCGCGCGTGTGCGCTTCCAGGCTTCGGCCTGCTGGCGCAGGCAATTCGCTACGGCGAGCCGTCGTTCCCCGAGTTCGTGCGCGCGCTCGCCGCGGGCGTCGGCATCCGCGGCGTCCGTCGCAGCGTCCGCGACGCGTGGATCTCGCGCGCGCCGCAGTACGGGGGACCGGCGCTGATCGTCTGGGGACGCGAGGACCGCGTTCTTCCGGTCGCTCATCTCGACGAGCTGCGCGACGTGCTCGCGCGCGCGGAGGTGCACGTGATCGAGCGCTGCGGCCACATCGCGATGGCCGAGCGGCCTGAAGAGTTCCTGCGGGTCACCCTCCCATTCCTGGCGCGAGCGGAGCAAGCGGTCGCCGCGTGACCCCCGTTCCGCCGCGGTATGGATTTGGCACCATGGAAGGTGAATGAAGACGGGCACCCGCCCCGACATCGCGGTCACCACATCCACCGCGAAGCTTCGCATCAGCGCAGACGACGTCATCGCCGATTACCGCCTCGCTGTCCGAAGCCGTGCCGCAAGCGAGCTTTCTCGGAGAGAGGTGCTCGTCGGGAAGGCGCCGTTTGGGATCTCGGGCGAGGGGAAGGAGATCGCGCAGCTCGCGATGGCGAAGGCGTTCCGTCCCGGCGACTGGCGGTCCGGCTACTACCGAGACCAGACGTTCATGTTCGCAGTGGGGCTCGCCGACATCTCGCAGTACTTCGCCCAGCTCTACGCCGATCCGGACGTCACGCGTGAGCCCAACTCGGTCGGCCGGCAGATGCTCAGTCACTTCGCGAGCCGGATCATCGACGAGAGCGGCCGGTGGAAAGACCTCCTGGCGTCCGGTCAGTCCGCATCCGACCTGTCACCGGTCGGCGCGCAGATGCCGCGCTCGGTCGGATTGGCGTGGGCGTCCAAGCTCTATCGATCGGCGACGTTCGCCGGTGTCGCGCGCGGCTTCTCGCGCAACGGCGACGAGGTGTGCTTCGCGACGATCGGCAATGCCGGCACGAGCGAGGGGGCGTTCTGGGAAAGCCTCAATGCCGCCGGCGTGCTCGCGATCCCGCTCGTGATCTCGATCTGGGACGACGGCTACGGCATCTCCGTCCCGAACGCGCTGCAGACCACGAAGGGCTCCATCTCCGCGGTGCTGCAGGGCTTCCAGCGGACCGACGGCGGCGGCGGGATAGATCTCTACACCGTCAAGGGTCACGACTACCTCGCATGCTGCGACGTATACCAGGTCGCCGTCGAGCGCTCGCGGCACGAGCACATTCCCGCGGTCGTGCACGTGACCGAAATGACTCAACCGCAGGGCCACTCGACGAGCGGTTCGCACGAGCGCTACAAATCCGCGGAGCGCCTGCGCTTCGAGACGGACTTCGATCCGATCCGCAGGATGCGCGAATGGATGCTGCGGGAGGAGCTCGTCGATGACGACACGCTCGCTGGTTACGAGCGCGCCGATCGCCGCGAGGTCGAGCGGATCCGCGAACGTGCGTACGAGGCATATCTGGCGCCGATCCACGCCGACCGCGGCCGCGCCCTCGTAGCGATCGACGCGACCCAGAGCGAATCGGGAGTCGATCTGTCGCCGATCGCCGCGGAGCTCCGCTCGACTGACGAGCCGACGCGACGCCTCATCGCGGCGACCGCGCGGCGGGCCCTCGCGGCGATGCGAGCAGACATGACAGCCCTCGACGAGACTGAACAGAGGCGTCGCACCAAGTCATCGATACCACTCGCACAGTTCGTGGAGTCGTACCGCAAGCAGAGCGACGAGCTCTTCAACTCCGGCCTCTACAGCAGCTCGGCCGCGTCGCCGCTCCGCGTTCCGCAGATCGCGGCGGCGTACCCCAACGATGCCGCGACCGTGGACGGCCGGCAGGTCCTCGTGCGGTGCTTCGACGAGAACCTCGCACGCGACCCGCGCATCGTCATCCTCGGCGAGGACGTCGGAAAGCTCGGCGACGTCAACCTGGTCTTCGAGGGACTCCAGGCGAAGCACGGCGCCGATCGGATCGTGGATACCGGGATCCGCGAGGCGACCATCCTCGGCCAGGGAGTCGGCGCCGCGCTGCGTGGCTTGCGCCCGGTCGTGGACATCCAGTACGTCGATTACCTGCTCTATGCCCTCGAGGTCGCCGCGGACGATCTCGCCACGCTGCGCTGGCGGACCGGTGGCGGGCAGCAGGCACCGGTCATCATCCGGACGAAGGGCCACCGGCTCCAAGGGATCTGGCACACAGGCTCGCCGATGGCGATGATCCTCTCGACGCTCCGCGGTCTCCATGTCGCGGTGCCGCGCGATATGACGAGGGCCGCCGGCTTCTACAACACGCTGTTTCGCGGCGATGACCCTGGCATCGTCATCGAGGTCCTTGCGGGGTATCGCGTCAAGGAGCGGATGCCGGAGAACGTCGGCTCCTTCACGATCCCGCTCGGCGTCCCCGAGACGATCCGTCCTGGGCGCGACGTCACGCTCGTGACCTACGGCGCGCTCTGCCGCATCGCCCTCGGGGCCGCCGACGACCTTGCTCGCTTCGACATCGAGGCGGAGGTCATCGACGCGCAGACGCTCCTGCCGTTCGATCGCGAGCACGACATCGTCGGCTCTGTCGAACGAACGGGTGCGCTGCTCGTCGTCGATGAGGACGTGCCCGGAGGAGCTTCGGCATACATCCTTCGCGAGATCGTCGAGACGCAGGGCGCGATCGACCATCTCGATGTCGGCCCGCGCACCCTCACGGGCACCGCGAACCGGGTCGCGGTAGGAAACGACGGCGACTACTTCTCCAAGCCGAATCGCGAGGACATCTTCGAGGCGGTCTACGCGATCATGCGCGAACGCCGTCCGAATGACTTTCCGCCGCTCATGCCCTGGGGCCGCTCGTGATCAAGACGAACGTGCAAGCAGTACACGACACGCTCCTCGAGGAATTCCGTCGCGACGAGCGCTGCATCCTCCTCGGCGAAGACGTCGGGGTGCGGGGCGGGGTGTTCCGCGTCTCCGATGGCTTCATCGAGGAATTCGGCGCGGATCGCGTGATCGACACGCCGGTGGCGGAGTCGAGCATCGTCGGCATCGCGATCGGCGCGGCGATCGGCGGGCTGCGCCCGGTCGCCGAGATGCAGTTCGCCGATTTCAGCGCGCCCGCGTTCGAGCAGATCGTCAACGAAGCTGCCCGCATGCGCTACCGGTCGAATGGGGCGTACGGGGTTCCGCTCGTGATCCGGATGCCCTGGGGCGGTCCGGTGCATGGCGCGCTCTACCACTCGCAGTCGGTCGAGGCCTTCTACGCGCACGTGCCCGGCCTCAAGGTCGTGGTGCCGTCCACCCCGCGCGACATCACCGGAATGCTGCGGAGCGCCATCCGCGACCCCGACCCGGTGATCTTTCTCGAGCACAAGGCGACCTATCGGGCGGTGAAGGGCGAGGTGCCGGACGGAGATTTCACGATCCCGCTCGGCCCGGCCGAGGTCAAGCGCGAGGGCACGGACATCACCGTGTTCGCGTACGGCCTGATGCTCCATCACTCGCTCGCCGCCGCGGAGACGCTCGCCGCAGAGGGCGTGTCCGTCAACGTGGTCGACGTGCGCAGCCTTCGGCCGCTCGACGCGGCAACCATCCTCAGGGAAGCACGGAAGACTGGAAAGTGTTTGATCGTCTATGAGGACAACCGGATGTTCGGGGCGGGCGCGGAGCTCGCTGCCCTGATCGCCGAAGAAGCCTTCAGCGACCTCGACGCGCCGGTCATGCGCGTTGGCGGGCCAGAGGTGCCCGCGATGCCGTACAACAAGCCGCAGGAAGACTGGTTCATGCCTGATCCGACGAAGATCGCGGCGAAGATGCGCGAGCTCGCCGCGTACTAGGGGAAAGCGATGGCGGGTTATGAGCTGAAGATGCCCAAGCTCGGCGAATCGGTCACCGAGGGGACCATCGGCAAGTGGCTGAAGCAGCCCGGCGAGAAGGTCGACAAGTACGACCTCCTCGTCGAGGTGCAGACCGACAAGGTGAACACGGAGATCCCGTCGCCGGTCGCGGGCACGCTCAAAGAGGTCAAGGTCCAAGAAGGGGAGACCGTCCCGATCGGGACGCTCCTCGCCATCTTCGATACCGCCGACGGCGAGGCGGCGGCACAACCTTCGGCGCAGCAGCCGACGGCGCTGCAGCAGGCCCAGCAAACTCGCGCGCCGGCGGCGCCGCAGCCTGAAGCGGCGCCGGCGGCACCGAAACCCTCTCAACCCTCCGGGGTCCCCCCGGCCTCCGGCCGGATCCCCACCGGGCGGGGCCCCTCGGTGCCGCCGGCTTCGCAGCCGACCGAACCAAGTACTCAGCCTTCGCGCAGCCCGGCTGCGCCGCCTCAAAGTTCGTATCCCTCCGCTGCACCTTCGGCGACGGCCGAAAGAGGCGAGGAGCGTCCCGATCTGTCCGAGGTCAGAGCGACGCCGGCGGTGCGCAAGCTCGCGAGCGAGCAGGGGATCGACATCAGCCAGGTCGAGGGGACCGGACTCGGCGGACGGGTGTCACGAAAGGATGTCGAGGATTTCATCGCGCAGCGTGCGGAGCAAAAGCAGGCGGCGGGGCGCGTGGTCCCGTCGCAACCGCAGGCGCAGCTTCAGCAGACGCCCGCGCGTCAGGTGCCGGCTCCATCGCTTGCGGGCGACGAGCTCGTGCCGCTGACGCAGATGCGCCGCGCGATCGCCAACAACATGGTGCAAGCGTGGAGCGCTCCGCACGCGCACGCAGTCATGGAGGTCGACATGACCGACCTCATGCGGTACCGCGAGAAAGTGCGTCACGAGTTCCAGGAGCGGGAAGGCTTCGATCTTTCGCCGGCCGCTTTCATCGCGAAGGCGGTCGTCGAAGGCCTGCGCGCGGTTCCTCAGGTCAACTCGAGCTGGACGGATCAGGGCCTCATGCGCCACCGCGAGATCAACCTGGGCTACGCTGTCGCGCTCGGCGAAGATGGCCTCATCGTTCCAGTCATCAAAGACGCTGATGGCAAGAGCCTCGCTGGCCTCATGCGATCGATCCGCGACGTCGTCGACAGGGCGAAGGGACGCCGCTTGACGCTCGACGACCTCTCCGGCGGGACTTTCACGTTGAACAACACCGGTCCGCTGGGGACCATCGTGTCCAGTCCGATCGTCCCACCCGGGCAAGCGGCGATCCTCTCTTCGGAATCCATCAGCAAGCGTCTTGTGGTCACGAACGACGACGCGATCGCGATCCGCCAAATGATGAATATCGTGATCGGCTTCGATCACCGCGTTGTCGATGGCTCGACCGCCGCCAGCTTCCTCACGGCGGTCCGCGACTGGCTCATGACCGCGGGCACGACCGTCCCGGTGTATTAGTGGCTGAGCTCGCGCCGATCCGCTTTGAGACCCCGGGAGAGGTGGAGCGGCCGCGCTCGCGGGGACGGGGCCAGGCCAACGCCGTCGTGCCGATCGACCGCGCGCGACCCGAGTGGCTGAAGGTTCGGCTCCCAATGGGACCTGAATACGAGAAGCTGCGACGGCTCATGCGCGCGAAGGAGCTGCATACGGTCTGCGAAGAGGCTCACTGCCCGAACATGTCCGAGTGTTGGGGCGCGGGGACCGCGACCTTCATGATCCTCGGCGACACCTGTACACGATCGTGCGGGTTCTGTGCGGTCAAGACGGGTCGCCCAGGAGTCGTCGACCTCGATGAGCCGGTTCGCGTCGGCGAGGCTGTCGCCCAGATGGCCCTCGGGCATGCGGTGGTGACGAGCGTGAACCGCGACGAGCTTGCTGACGGTGGCGCCTCGCTCTTCGCCGCGACGATCCGCGAGATCCGTCGTCGATCGCCTGGCACATCGGTGGAGGTGCTAATCCCCGATTTCGAGGGAGACGCCGCCGCGCTCGATGTCGTTCTCGCTGAGCGCCCGGAGATCCTGAACCACAACGTCGAGACCGTCGAGCGTTTGTACCCCCGCGTGCGCCCGCAGGCGCGCTACGCGCGTTCGCTTGAAGTGCTCCGCCGGACCAAAGGGCGAGCGCCGGATCTCGTCTGCAAGAGCGGGATCATGGTCGGCCTCGGTGAGAGCCGCGACGAGGTCCTCCTGACCATGCGGGACATCAGGGCGCAGGGCACCGATGTCGTCACCATCGGGCAGTACCTCCGACCCTCGCCGGTGCACCTGCCGATCGAGCGGTACTGGACGCCGGCCGAGTTCCTGGAGCTCCGCGACGAGGGATTGGCGATGGGGTATCGCCACGTCGAGTCGGGGCCTCTCGTTCGTTCGTCATACCACGCCGAGCGACACGTCCCGCGGGCGGAGACACCGGTCTTGTGAGCGCGACGCTGCGCGCGACCTGGCTTGCGCGGACCGATTATTTGGACGCGTGGCGACTCCAGGAAGCCGTCGCGACGCGCGTCCGCTCCGGCGGACCCGAGCGGCTGCTTCTCCTCGAGCACGATCCGGTCTACACGATCGGTCGGCGCGGAACGATCGATCACCTGCTCGTCGCACCCGAAGTGCTTCGGCGTCGGGGTATTTCGGTCTACCGCGTCGACCGAGGTGGCGACATCACCTACCACGGGCCAGGACAGCTCGTCGGATATCCGATCACCCGTCTCGGCGAGGGAGGAGATCTTGTCGCCTACGTGCGCGCGCTCGAGCTCGGTCTGTGCGACGCGCTGGCGACGTACGGGATCGTCGGACACAGTGAGGCAGGTAAGACGGGCGTATGGGTGGATCTTCCTGACGGCCGGCCAGCGAAGATCGCGGCTATCGGGGTGCGCGTGTCGCGAGGCGTGACAACTCATGGATTTGCGCTCAATGTCTCGACCGATCTGGAGGGCTTCGACCGGATGCTCCCGTGTGGCTTCGCCCATGAGGTCGCGTCGCTCGCGCGGCTCGGGGTTATTGCGCGTGTCAGCGAGGTGGCGGAGCGTTCCGCCGTCGCGATCGCGTCTCGCCTCCGTCACGAGCTCCTATTCGAGGCGCGGATCGACCCTCCCGACGAGACCGAGATCCCGACCGACGCTCCCGTGCGGAATGCGGCCGACCTTCTCGCGGAGGAGGTCCCCGCGTAGCTCTGGCGCCTTGCGGATCGCGCCTCCCTCAATTGCAGTAGTCGCGTCCGATGCGGGCGTATGGTCCTGGGAAGGCCGTCCCCCCGGACGGGTGACCTAACGCGCTATGGAGACACGAACTGAGCGGACATAACGTTCTCCTCGGTGTGACGGTGGGAAAGGTGTTTAGCAAGCCGACGATCACGCGGACGGGCGTGGGCCAGGAGCCGATGGTCACGCTCGACGCCGCGGCCCTTACCGCCCGTATTGGCACGATCAGCCATCCGGCAAAACCTGCCGAGCCTATCTACCGCGCGATCAGCGCCCAACCCGAGAGCACGCAGCCGCGGTGGCGCAGCTATCTCCGACCGCGACCGAGCTGAACCTCAGCTGACTCGCGCACCCCGATGGTAGACACGCCACACCCGCCAAAGCACGGCCGGATCGCTGAGCGGATCGCCGTGGACGAGCAGGACATTCGCCGGGCCACCCTCTCGGATCGTTCCTGCGTCCTTCATCCCTAGGAGCTCACCCCCGATCCACGTCGCCGACGCCAACGCCTCGCATGGCTCGAGACCCGCCCGCACGAGCATCTCCACCTCCCAGGCAAGGTGTCCTGGTCGGACAGAGCCTCCGCCGAAATCGCTTCCCGTCGCGATGCGCACACCCGCGCCCTTCGCCGCGCGAACGGCGGCGAACGCTTGCTCCTGGAGCGCCTTGCTGGCCGACTTCGTTTCGGCGAAGCGTCCGCCATCGGTCTCCGCGAAACCGATGAAGCTTTCGAGCACGCTCAACGTGGGAACGAGCGCGGTGCGGCCGCTCATCCGGTGCGCGGTCGCCTGATCCACACCGAAGCCGTGTTCGATCGAGTCGACTTCGGCGGCGGCGGCGACCGCCGCGCCCTTGCCCTGCGCGTGCGCGGTGATCTTCTTGCCGCGCTCGTGCACGACCTTGACTGTTGGCGTGAGCTCGTCAACTGTGAACGTCACCTCATCGCCGGTGCGACCGGTATCGACCGCGATCTTCACGAGGTCCGCGCCGGCGTCCATCTCGGCGACCGCCGCGGCGCGAAGCTCGGCACCCGAGTCGACGAACACCACGAACGGCGGGAATTTGTCCCGACGCGCGATCCAGGTCCCGGCCGCGACGATGTCTGGTGCGTCGACGCGGCCGCGGACGGCGTCGCGGATGCGCAGGTTGAGGCGCCGCGGCGCGCCCACGTCGCGCGCGGTGAGCACACCCATCCGTGCGAGGTCGCGCGCGGCCTCATCTCCCCGCGCCAGGAGGTCGGCGTCGGGATCGCCGAACCGCGCGATCCAGTTAGCGCCGCCCAGTCCGGTGAAGTGCGCATGGCAGTCGACCAGGCCGGGAACGATCGTGGCGCCTGAAGCGTCGACCTCCTCCGCGCCGGAATGGTCGGGCGTGCCGTCGTCTGGCCCGCAGTACGCGATCGTGCCCTCGCGCATCAGGACCGAGATGCCTCGCCGGAGCGACGAGGATCGACCGTCCGCGAACGCGGCGCCGCGGAGGAGCGTGACCGCTATTTGGTCTTCCTGCCGATCGTCCTGATGAATGTCTCGACCGGGATCGCGGTGAGCGTCTCGATCTGCACCGTTCCGCGTGCGCCGAGGCCGACGGAAATGCGCGCGATGCTCTCGTTGTCTTTCGCCTCGACGATGTTGACGAAGTCGTAGCGCCCGAGCGTCGCGTACTGGGCGATGACGCGCGCGCCGAGCGCCTCGATCTCCTTGTTCACCTCTTTGATGCGCCGCGGGTTCGCTTGAAGCGTCTTCACGCCGGCCGCGGTCACTTTGGTCAGCAGGACGTATGTCGCCACGGATCTGCCTCCCGCCCCATACTCGACGCGAGCATATGCCGAGCTTCACGAGGGCCCAGGCCGAGGCCCTGCTCCCCAAAGTGCGTCCTCTCCTCGAAGATCTGCAGCGACGGAAGGCGGCCTACGACCGCCGTCCGACTGACCCGGTCGCGAAGGAGATCAACGCGTTGCTCCTCGAGATCGCCCACCTCGGCGCGGAGGTGAAGGACCCCGACAGCGGTCTCATCGACTTCCGAACGGTGCGCCGTGGTCGTGAGGTCTACCTCTGTTGGAAACTGGGTGAAGGCGATCGCATCACCTACTGGCACGACATGGAGACGGGGTTCGCCGGAAGGAAGCTGATCGAGGACTGAGCATCACGCAGCCGTGTCGCGGATCGCGACTTCCAGCGCGTCTTGTGCCTAGATTGCCGCGTCGATCCGACGAAGGTCACATGTCCCATGCCCAACCGGCCTAATGCACGCTGGACCCGCAGGGCGTTATGCAGGTGAACCGACGCGAGCCGGGCAAGGGAGGTGATGACGGCCGCGACTGTCGGTCGCGATGAGGGAGAGGGGCGGAAGGGAAACCGCCTTGCAGCGGATAGTCTCGGTACTAGCGACTCTGGCGATCATTTCGTCACCCGGACTCGTCGCCGGCGCATATGCCGTAGCACCGGACGCCACGACCTCCGCGATCACGAGCGCGACCACGGTGCTTTCGAGCGCCGCAAAGACCGTAAGCGGAACCACGACGAGCACATCCACCAGTGTCACCGCGGCTTCGACAACCGGTAACGGCGCGCCCAGTGGATCGCACTTTAATCTCAACATCATCGGCGTGCCGAAGGACAAGACCGCGGACATGAACAACAACGATGGGCACCGCATCTTCGTGCAGCTGAACGGCGGCGAGAGCGCTTCCTCTCTCAGCGGGAAGGACTTCAACCTGATGCTGAGGACCAACAAGATCTTCTTGCTGCCCGCACCAGCCGGGGAGAGCTTCCAGGTGCTCGATGCCAACGCCACGGACAGCAACGGCGCTTCGTTCCAGCTTCCGGCCGATGTCTCGATGCACTGGAAAGTATGGGCGCGCGCGCTCGGCAGGCCGGGCGGTAGCTCTGACACCACGACGTGCGCGACCGTCGCCGTGACCGACCCGCTGACTGGGGTCACAACCCAGGAGGTGGTGTGCTCTGTTGCCACGTTGACGATGACTCGAACCAAGAACGCGAAGTTCAGCAACGTCTCTACGGAGCTGCTCTTCCTCTCGATCACCGTCGACCCGACAGCCAATGCGACGCTCGCGGCGTGCCTCGAGGTCACTACGACGACGCAGGTCACCGTGTCGCTCTTCAACGGGTGCCTTCAGAACTACTTCTGGAACTACGACAACCACGGACTGAAGCTGCTCCAGCTCCGGAGCCCGCGCTTTGTCTAAGTCTCGTGGTTGGACAACCACGATCTCGCATGGGCCGCCGGCTTCTTCGACGGCGAGGGCTGGACCAATCGCAAGCGCCGCGGCGTGCAGGCGCGCATCAATCAAGCCGGCGTCGATGGCGTGCCCGAGGTGCTGACGAAGTTCCAAGGAATCGTGGGCGTCGGCCGCATCAAGGGCCCTGTGATCGTTGAAGGCAAGAAGCCGCTCTACTGGTGGGAGGCGACGTCTCAGCGCGACATCGCGCGTGTCGCTTCGTTTATTGGTCCATGGCTTTGCCCGGTGAAGCGATCTCAGTTCGAGCGAACCCTTCGGACCTCTCTGCCGTCTGTGAGCTGGCCCGGCTCTTTCAGTGAGGAGCTTGCGTGGGCGGGTGGGTTCTTCGACGGCGAAGGGTCAACCTGCTCAGACAAGCACCGGAGTCATGCCGGCCACTTCGTTCCCGTCCTTTACGTGCCGCAGGTCGCCGACGATGCGATCGCGCCCGAGCTCACCCGACTGCGGGACGCCCTCGCTATCGGCACCATCTCAGGCGTGCGACGGGCAAAGCCGCCGTGGCGCGCTTACCGGCGCTGGAGGGTCTACACGGTTGCGAAGGTCCATCTCGCGCTACACCTGCTTTGGCCTTTCATCGGGACCGAAAAGCGCGCGCAGGCTCAGCGCGTCCTTCGTCTGGTCCTCTCGCAGCCCGATCTGCCTCGCGGCAATCCAGCGTTCGGCCTCGCAGGCTCGCGGTTCTGCCTTCGCGGTCATGACAAATGGGCGGCGCGCGTTCGTGACTACAAACCTCGAGGCAAGGACAACGGACCGGGCGATCGTCGTCAATGCCTACAGCGCGTGCGTGAGAATGCTCGCTCGAAGCGCGCCGCCAGAGGCGACGGCACCGCGTAAACTAGTTGGTGACTACTTGTTGAAGTAGTTCTTGTTGATCTCGATGTAGTTCTTCCACTTGTCCGGCACGGCATCCTCAGGAAAGATCGCGCTCACGGGACACACCGATTCGCACGCGCCGCAGTCGATGCACTCATCCGGATGGATGAAATACATGTTGTCTGCATCGGTTGTATATATGCAGTCAACGGGACACACATCTACACAGCTCGCGTCCTTCACATCGATGCACGGTTCGACGATCACGTACGCCATCTGCGATCAGGTTCCCCCGTCCGTCTCAATTGCCAAGGCTCGCGCTGAATTTCCAATCTATCATCGCGCATCGTGACGAGCGAAATCGCGGAGTTCCCTCTCCCGGCCGACGTTACCGATGACGAGCGAGCGACCGCGAAACGCGAGCTCGGCAAGCACGCGAGGATCGTGGGTGAGGAGCCGCGCGTGATCCGTTTCGAGGGCCGACTGATCGGCCAGACCGGACCGGTATGGCACCTCCAGTACACCCGGCTGTACGCCGTGCCGAACGGTTACCTCGTCGCCGCCCACGATCTGCATGAGGGCATCAAGGTCGTCTTCGCGACGGACCCGAAAGAGCTGCCCGACGCATTCAAGAACGAGACCGTGCGCGAGTTCCTCGAAGACGAGCTGCTCTTTCGCAAGATCACCGGGACGACGACTGAACCGGCCGGATCGCGCACCGGACGCGAGTAGCCGCGCGCGGAAAGCCGCGCGCCCGCCGAAGCGTCCGCCACCCGGAGCGCCGCAGGAAACCGAGCGCGCGCGTTGCGACGATCCCGCGCCCGGCGAGCTCATCCAGGGGATCGACCAATTCAACAGAGGCGAGTTCTTCGAGCAACACGAGACCATCGAGCTGCTCTGGCGCGCGACACCCGGACCGATACGCGGGATGTATCACGGCATCCTCCAGATCGGCGTGGGATTCCATCACTGGCGCCGAGCGAACTATCACGGTGCGACCGTGCTTCTGGAGGAGGGCATCGAGCGCTTGCGGCCGTTCGCTCCGACCTGCCAGAGGGTCGACGTCGCACGGCTCATCGCCGAGGCGACCGCGGCGCGTGAACGGCTGCTCGCCCTCGGACCGAGCCGGATGAGCGACTACGACATTGCCAACGCGCCCCGCGTACATTTCGTGCGATGACCGACGGCGCGCGCTCGTGGGCCGAGCGCCTCGGCCCGATCGGCATCTGGTCGCATGACGTCGAGCGCATGCCCGCTGCGGCGGCGCGCGAATTCGCGCAGGCGATCGAGTCATGTGGCTTCCGTGCGCTCTGGCTACCGGAAAGCCTCGGCAGCAAGGAGATCTTCGCTCACGCTGGGCTGATCCTCTCGGCGACCACGCGGCTCATCGTCGCGTCAGGCATCGCGAACATCTGGGCGCGCGATCCGGTCGCAATGGCCAATGGCGCGCGCGCTCTCGTCGACGCATATCCCGAGCGCTTTCTGCTGGGGCTCGGCGTCTCACATGCGCCGATCGTGAAGACGAGAGGTAACGCCTACGCGCGGCCGGTGGAGCACATGCGCGAGTACCTGGTGGCGATGGACGCTGCGCCCTATGTCGGCCCGAAGGTCGATGCGCCGCGCGTCCTCGCCGCGCTTGGTCCGCGGATGCTGCGGTTGTCGTCTGAGCGCTCGCTCGGTGCCCATTCGTACTTCGTCCCGGTGGAGCACACGACGCTCGCCCGCAAGGAGCTCGGGGCGGCGCCGCTCCTTGCGGTGGAGCAGGCGGTCGTGCTCGCGGGTGACGCTGTCACGGCCCGCGAGGTGGGGCGGCGGCACATGAAGCGCTATCTGGACCTCGAGAACTACACGAACAATTTGCGCCGTCTCGGCTGGGGAGATCGCCATCTGAGTGAGGGCGGTAGCGACAAGCTCGTGGATGCGATCGTTGCCTCCCGAGACGTGACTGCGGTCGACGAGCGGGTGCGTGAGCATCGCTCGCGGGGCGCCGATCATGTCTGTCTCCAGGTCCTGCGTGTCGACATCAAGGCGCCGCCGATCGACGACATCGAGCGGGTCGCGAACGGTGTCCTCGTCTAGCGGGTCGTGCCGCCGTCCTTGCCGGTGAGGTCCACGGGCACGAAACCCGGCTGATCCCACCCGAGCTCGGAGTAGGGCGGAAGGTTGATCGCCTCCACCCCGCGCAGCTCCGGGATGTCGTCGAGCAGCGCCCGTTCGATACCGCTCTTGAGCTGAAGCGACGCCACGAGACGGTTCGGGCGGGGCCTGGTCAGCGAAAGTCGGATCCGCGCGATGCCGTCCTGAATGTCGACGAGCTCGATCGCGGCGCCGGATCTGGCGAGATAGGTACTCATCTCGCCGACCCTGGTCGCCACCTTGTCTTTAAGGTCAGGCATCGCGAGCGAGCATAGGGAAACCGCCGATCACCGCGAGCATGTCGGTCCACAGCCGCGCGACCGTCTCGGGGGCGTACCCGCCGCCGCCAAGCAGCACGAGAGCGCCGCCACAGATCTCGTGCGCCAGCGCATGACACAGCTCGGCCGCAAGAGAATAGGCCCGGTCGCTGAGCTCGAGGTGTGCGAACGGGTCATCCGCGTGTCCGTCCGTGCCGAATTGCACGATGAGGATCTCCGGGTGGTACTCCCGGACGCGGCGAAGCCCGGCATCGAGCGCTGCAAGGAACGCCCCGTCGCCGGTGCCTCGCGCGAGCGGGAGATTGACGGTGTGCCCTGCGCCCTTGCCCCCTCCGCGCTCGTCCGCCGCGCCCGTTCCTGGAAAGAAACGGCCGTCGTATTCGTGGAGCGAGACGACGAGCACGTCCTCTTCCCAGAAGATCGCCTGCGTGCCGTCGCCGTGATGAGCGTCGATGTCGAGGACCGCGATACGGCGGACGCCGTGGTCCCTCAGATCCCGCACCGCGACGGCGATGTCATTGAGAAGGCAGAACCCCGAGGCGCGGTCAGGATGCGCGTGGTGGAGACCGCCGGCCGGATTGAAAACGTGCATGGCGCGGTCGCTGGCGACGAGCCGGCTCGCGAGGACCGTACCGCCGACGGCGAGCGCGGCACGCTCGAGCATTCCGCGGTACGCGGGGGTCTGTCGGCCGTCGACCAGACCGTCGCCACGGCCGTCCAGCTCGCGGAGGAAGCCGAGATATGTGCCGGTGTGGACCGTCGCGAGCTCGTCGATGCTCGCTTCGGGAGCCAGGAACAGTCGAAGACCGGTGGAGAAGAATCCCGCATCAGCGAACGAGGCGACGGCACGGGCGTACCGGGACCACGACGCCCGTCTGGGAACGAAGCCGCGACCAGCGAAGCGATCGTGCCACACGAGACCGACGCTGCCGCTCATCGTTTGGCAGGATAGGCGCGATGTGCCATCCGTCCGGATCGCGGCCGCCGGACCTACCTGCCGAGCTTCTTCGACCAATCTCCGGCGGCGCGGCCGGCGAGGACGCGATGCTCGTCAGTGCGGATGGGACGCGTTTCCGCGGGTATCTCGCACGGGCCGATGACGGCGACGCCGGAGTCGTCATCAATCCCGATGTCCGCGGACTCCACCCCTTCTACGAGGAGCTTGCCGAGCGCTTTGCCTCCGCGGGCGTGAACGCGATCGCGTTCGACTACTTCGGACGCTCCGCGGGGACCGACCGGCGCGCGGACGCCTTCGAATACATGCCGCACGTTCGCGAGACCAGGCCGCAGACCGTCTACGCCGACATCGCCGCGACCCGCGCGCATCTCCAGAGGCAAACAGGGGCGAGACGCATCTTCGTGCTCGGCTTCTGCTTTGGCGGGAGGCTGGCGTTCCT
>VBDQ01000091.1 GCA_005889075.1 Chloroflexota bacterium | reverse complement strand
CGGTGTTGGTGACGACGAACGCGTTCGCTGCCAGGCCGCCGGCGGTGATCGCGCTGCCCGCGTTGAACCCGAACCAGCCGAACCACAGGAGCGAGGCGCCGAGCACGGTCATCGTCGCGTCGTGCGGATCCATCGGCTCGCGGCCGAAGCCGACACGCCGACCCAGGACGAGCGCGGCGACGAGCGCGCTCACGCCGCTGGTGATGTGGACGACGGTGCCGCCGGCGAAGTCGAGGGCCCCGAGCTGCCCGAGCCAGCCGCCACCCCAGACCCAGTGCGCGACCGGGTCATAGACGAGCGTCGCCCACAGCAACGTGAACACGACGAAGGCCTTGAAGCGCTTGCGCTCGGCGAACGCGCCGGTGATGAGCGCCGGCGTGATCACCGCGAACATCATCTGGAACACCATGTACGCCTCGTGCGGGACCGTCGGTGCGTACGGTCCGGGATCCTGACCGACACCTCGGAGCGCGAGCCAGTCGAGACCGCCGATCAGCCCACCGTGGTCCGGTCCGAACGCCAGCGTGTAACCCCACAGGACCCACTGGACGCTGATGAGGCAGAGGATGAAGAAGCTGTGCATGATCGTGGCGAGGACGTTCTTGCGGCGGACGAGGCCGCCGTAGAAGAAGCCGAGCGCCGGGGTCATGAGCATCACCAGGGCCGCGGATGCGAGGAGCCACGCGGTGTCGCCGGCGGAGATGTTCGATGTAGGCATGCCGGAAGCCTGAGCGTCCGGCATGCCCGCTTCAGCGACGGATAGGCGCTACGAAGGTTGAGATTCGGTCGCGAGCCTTAATCCGGGAATACCACTGAAGTGGCGGCGATCGAGCGTCGCCACCGCCCATCCCAGCGACACTGCGGTCGCGGCGACCTGCAAGTCATGAGGGTCGATTTTCCGAGAAGATGGGGCAATCTGTGCCCAGAGCTCAGCGTGAATGCGTGCCACGCGCAGCGAGAAGGGAATCGTCGGCACGGTCGCGAGGATGCCTTCCACGAAAGACTCGCGCTGAACGCGATGCGCCGCACCGGCCCGAAGCACACCCTGCAGAAGCTCCGAAGCGGTGATCGCTGCGATGGCGACGTCCTCGGTCGCGGGGAGCGCCCTGGCCCCTCGCTCGATGTCGATCAGGATCGACGTGTCGAGGAGCGTGCCCATGGATCCCTGCGCAGCGGGGGACGAGCGCGACGGACGCGGGCCAAATCGCGCGCGAAGCCGACGTCAGGCCGCGGACCCTCGCGCAGCGCGCGCAGGACATCGGCCCAGGTTGTCCGAGTCGGTGTTCCGCGCGCAGGAGTTACCGCGGCGACTGGCCGACCGTGCCGCTCGACCACGAACTCCTCGTCGCGATGTTCAACCGCGTCGAGAATTTCCGAGAAGCTCCTCGACGCTTCAGTCGCAGTGATGCGCTTGGCCACATCGTCACTCCTTCGTCGGGCAATCCACGATGGACGAGATGGAGCCGCGTGCCGCGGTCGGCAGGCTCGAGATCGATCTCCACCGTGCTGGATCCCGGCGGGACCATCGAGTCGCCTTCCCATCCCCAGGTGAACACGACGCGGCGGTTGGGGACGACCTCGACGTAACGGCCCGAAGCGACCTGCTTAGGGTCCGCGAACTGCACGCGGAACGTGCCGCCCTTCGTCGGCTCGAGCTTCGCGATCCGCCCCTTCCACCGGACGTACTCCACCGGATCGGTCAACAGCCGGAACACAGTTTCCGGCGACGCCTCGATCGTGATCGTGCGCTCAATGACTCTCGTGTCGACGGCCATGCCTGCTCCTCCTTTGTTCTTCCTGCTCCGCGGCGGCCTTCAGCGTGCGAAGGCTCGCGTCCCAGAAGTCCTCGAGATACGCGCGTAGCTCCGCGATCGTCTCGGGCCGCGCCCGGTAGAGGCGCTTCGTGCCGCTCTTGCGCTCGGACACAAGGTTCGCCTCCTTGAGGACGCGCAAGTGCTGAGAGATCGCCGGCCGGGTGACGTCGAAGCGGCGCGCGATCTCTCCCGCCGAGAGCTCGGCCAGCGACACCATCCGCAGGATCTCGCGGCGTCTCGGTTCCGCGATCGCAGCGAGCGCGTCCACAGGACGAAGCGTAAGCATAGACTTACGTAAGTGTCAAATGACGGAAGAGCCCCGGGTGTTTGAAGGGCGCAGCCGTCCAACGGTGCTACCGATTCAGGACCAAATCACGACCTTGCGGCAGTTCACCTCGCACACCGGTCGCTAGAGCCTTGTTCGGACAAACCCGAGTGGGGAGATGCACATGACCCTGACCATCGAGCGTCCCGCGACCGCCGCGCCGGCGAAGCCGAAGACGTCGCCGAAGGACATCCTGAAGCTCGCGAAGGACCAGCAGGTCAAGATCGTCGACCTGCGCTTCGTCGACATGCCCGGCACGTGGCAGCACTTTTCGATCCCCGTCGAGGAGTTCTCCGAGGGACTCTTCGGGGACGGCATCGGGTTCGACGGCTCGTCGATCCGAGGGTTCCAGCACATCCACGAGAGCGACATGCTGCTACTCCCGGACCCGACCTCGGCGTTCGTCGACCCGATCCTCGAGGTGAAGACGCTCGACATGGTCTGTGACGTCCTCGATCCGCTCACGCGCAAGCCGTACTCGCGCGACCCCCGCTACGTCGCGAAGAAGGCCGAAGAGTTCCTCCCAACGACCGGCATCGCCGACACGTCGTTCTGGGGTCCGGAGATCGAGTTCTACATCTTCAACTCGCTGCGCTTCGATCAGGCGCAGAACTTCGGCTACTACTACATCGACTCGGAAGAAGGCATCTGGAACTCCGGCTCGAACGGGACGCCTAACCTCGCGCACCGTCCGCGCTACAAAGAGGGCTACTTTCCGGTCCCGCCCGCCGACAAGCTGCAGGACCTCCGCTCCAAGATGGTCCGCGCGCTCATCGACGCGGGCATCGACATCGAGGTCCATCACCACGAAGTCGGCACGGCAGGGCAGACCGAGATCGACATGCGCTTCTCAACGCTCGTCGAGATGGCCGATCGCGTGCTCAAGTACAAGTACGTCACCAAGAACGTCGCCGCGAAGAACGGCTACGTCGTCACGTTCATGCCGAAGCCCCTCTTCGGCGACAACGGGTCCGGCATGCACACCCACCAGTCGCTCTGGAAGAACGGGCAGAACCTCTTCTACGACCGCGATGGTTACGCGCTGCTCTCGACGACGGCGCGCCACTACATCGGCGGCCTGCTGAAGCACGCGCCGGCGATCCTCGCGTTCGCCGCGCCGACGACCAACAGCTACCGGCGGCTGGTCCCCGGCTACGAGGCGCCGATCAACCTCGTGTACTCGATGCGCAACCGCTCAGCCTGCATCCGGATCCCGACGTACTTCGACAAGCCGGAGGCAAGGCGTCTCGAGTTCCGCGCGCCTGACCCGTCGTGCAACCCGTACCTCTCGTTCTCGGCCTGCCTCATGGCCGGGCTCGACGGCGTGATCAACAAGATCGAGCCGCCGGCGCCGATGGACATGGACCTCTACGAGCTCGAGGGCGAGGCGAAGCGCCGCCTCAAGCAGACCCCCGGCTCGCTCGAGGAGGTGCTCGACGCGCTCGACGCGGACCGCGACTTCCTCATGCGGGGCAACGTGTTCACCGAGGACCTCGTCGAGGCATGGCTTTCGTTCAAGCGGGCCAGCGCCAAAGAGGTCGCGCTGCGGCCGCACCCGTACGAGTTCTATCTGTACAGCGACGTCTGATCAGAGGAGTTGAAGATGGCCGCGACCGCTCAGGATCTCGCGCGATACCAGGCGAGACATTGGGCGGCGCGGCCGCTTCCGGAGCCGCCGCGCAACAAGCGCGTCTCGGCGTCCTCGCGCGTCCCGCTCGACAAGATGGGCGAGCAGCTCGAGCAGTGGATGCACGATCTCACGGTGGGAAACACGCTCGACGGCGAGTAGCCGACACTAGCCACCTGGCGTGGCGACCTACGACCTTTTTCTGGAGACCGGTCCGCAGCGGAAGAAATCGCTCGTTCACGTCCTCGCGCTGCTGGGCTGCGTCGTCGACGGAAAGACCGCGGCCGGCGCGGTCGAGAATGCGCCCGACGCCATCCGCGCGTACCTCCGCTATCTGGCGCGCCACGGCGAGCGCCTGGACGTGGACGAGAAGATCGAGGTCCGCGTCGCCGATGAGAACCTCGAGGGAATGTTCTCAGGGCAGGCGATCTGGCCCGCGGACCGTCAGCCGATCTCGCCGAAGGATCTCGCGCGCTACTTGCGTTGGCTCGAGTGGTCGCGCGCGGATCTGCTCGCGCTGGTCAAAGGGATAGGCGACGAGCGACTCCGCTCGAAGCCGGCCAGCGGCCGATCGCTGCGCGAGATCCTCCTGCACGTGCTCGACGCCGACAAGGCCTACGTGTACCGGCTCGTCGGCGTGTTCAAGCCGATGGGCGAGCCGACGAACGCCGCGCTCAAGGGTGACCTCGATCTGCGGGTCGCGCTCGCGGAGTCACGATCCGTCGCGATCGCCCGCCTTGCGAAGCTCACGCCTCTGGAGCGCTCACGCCTTCGCACCGCGGGCAAGTCACAAGTCTCTGCGCACCGCGTGATCCGGCGCATGCTCGAGCACGAGTGGGAGCATCGCCGCGAGATCGCCATGCGACTCGGGCGCGACGCTTAGACCCGGACCGCGACGCGTCCCCAGGCGCCGACGACCGCATCCACCAACGGCGCCGCATGACGGCGCTCGCGATCGGCGCGGGCGTCGTACCCGCACAGCGAGAATCCCCGAACATCGGCGACCGAGAAGAGCTGACGGAGCAGGCCGCCGAGCGCGGCAAGGGTCGGTCCGCCGACCGCGGCGAACGCGACGGCGGGGAGCTCGGCGGGATCGACGACGTCGACGTCAACGTGTAGCCACACGCGCCGTCGCCGCGCCCACGCGACAAGGCCAGGAGCGTCGAGGTGCTCGCGATCAAATGGAATCCGGAGCACACGCGAGCGATCGAGGTTCGCGCGCTCGCCGGTGTCGAGCGCGCGAGCACCGACGAGGGCCACGCGGTCCTCCGCGATCTTGCGCGATCCGGGGAAGAGGAGGGGCGCGACCGACCGTCCGCAGAGATGCGCGAGCACCATCCCGGCGATGTAATGGGACGGCGTCGTCGCCAGCGTGTTGAAGTCGCCGTGCGCGTCGCAGTAGACGAGCGATAGCTCGGGCTCAGCCGAGAGGGCGCCGCCAAGCGCGCCCGCGATGACCGTGCACTCGCCGCCGATCACTGCCGCCGTCGCGCCCTCGCGCAGCGAAGCCTGCACGCCATCGGCGAGCGTGCGGCACGCCTCGCGGGCGGCGGTCAGCCACCGATCGCGCGGATTGAAAGGAATGCGTACGCGCTTCTCGGCGCCAAGACGCTCGGCGAGCGCCGGGCCCAGGATTGCGGGAGCTTCCTGCGGACGTAACCGGTCTGATTGAGTGCCAGACAGATGACGGCGATCGCGGCCAGCGGAAAACGCGACCAGCGTCCCGAAACGAGCATGAGGACGCCGCAGATGAGCGCGACGATCGCGAGGATCAGGCTGATCGACATGGTCACCTCCCGAAAGCTTGCCCGCCGGTCGTGCAACCGCCGTGCCGCGTCAGTCAAGTGAAGTGAGGAGGCGATCGATCGCTGCCAGCCCCGAATGCAAGATCCGCGGCTCCATGCCGAAGCCGATGCGCAGGTGCCGTTCGGCTCGGAAATGGACGCCCGGGACGATCATCGTGCTGTACTCGCGTATGAGCCGGTCGACGAAGTCCATCGAGTCGATCGGGTACTGGTAGCTGAAGAAGCAGATAGCACCCGCGGCCGGCGCCGTCCAGTGAAGCTCGCGCGAATGCCTTGATGCCCACTCCTCGAGCAGCGGCCAGCGATCGTTGACCAGGAACCGCGCGCGCTCGAGCAGCTGCTTCCGACGCTCGAGGGCGATCTCGGCGAGGATCTCGGAGATCGTCGCCGGCGCGATCGTGGTGTAGTCCTTGAGCTCGAGAACGGCCGCGACGCGCTCGCGCGGAGCGACGACCCAGCCGATCCGCAAGCCCGGGAGCCCGTACACCTTCGACAGACCGCCGGTGATGACGATGCGCTCACCGCGACCGCTGAACGTCGGGCTCTCTTCCGCGGATCGCTCGGCGCCGCGGTACACCTCGTCGGCGAGGATCCACACGCCGTGCCGCTCGGCGATCCGCACGATCGCCGCGATCTCCCCGGCGGAAAGGATCTGCCCGGTCGGGTTGTTCGGCGTGCAGACGCAGATGAGCTTCGTCCGCTCGGTGACCGCGGCGCCGAGTGCGTCGAGGTCGATCGTCCAGGCGCGCTCCTCGCGAAGCCAGACCTCGCGTACGCGCGCGCCGAGGCCGCTCGCGATGCCGTGGACCTGCATGTAGTTGGGCATGACGACTACGACCTCGTCGCCAGGCGAGACGAGTGTCGTGAGCGCGAGGAAGTTGGCTTCGCTTGTGCCGGTCGTGATGACCACGTTGTCGGCGCCGTTGCCGGGATGCAGCGACGCGACGAGCGTGCGCGTCGCCTCACGACCGACCCCCTCTGCGTATCCAAGGCGCGTTCGGAGGAGCTCCTTCTGATCTCGCGTGATCTCTTCGAGCGTCAGCGGCTCCACGCCCGACTCGGAAAGGTCGTAGGTGACCTTGTGCTCCCACACCGACTGCATGCGCTCCATGTCGAAGCGCGGGAATCGCATCGGGCGAAGATACGGCGTCCGGCTAATCTCCGGGCACCGTGCGCATAGGGATCCAGCTCCCCGAGGTAGAGCGCGAGATCCGCTGGCCGGAGATGGCCGCGATCGCGCGGGCGGCCGAGGACTCCGGCTTTGACTCGATCTGGATGGGCGATCACCTTCTCTATCGCGGCGGAGCACGATCGGAGCGCGGACCGTGGGACGTCTGGACGCAGCTTGCCGCCCTCGCCGCGGTCACGAAGCGCGTGAGGCTCGGTCCACTCGTGGCCGCGACGGCGTTCCACGCGCCTGGGACGCTCGCGCGTATGGCGGCGTCCGTCGACGAGGTGAGCGGCGGTCGGCTCATCCTCGGACTCGGCGCTGGCTGGAACGAGACCGAGTTCACGGCGTTCGGCTTCCCCTTCACCGAGACGGTGTCGCGCTTCGCCGAGTCGTTCGAGATCATCCGCCGGCTGATCGCGGGCGAGCACGTCACGTTCCACGGTAAGTACCACACGGTGAAAGACGCGGTGCTCCTTCCGACTCCCGCGCGGCGCATTCCCCTGATGCTGGGCTCGAATGGAGCGCGGATGCTCTCCATCGCCCTCCCGCATGTCGCGGCGTGGAATACCTGGTACACGTCGTACGGCAACACCGTCGATGGATTCGCAAAGCTCAACGCGCGTATCGATGAGGCTGAGCTCGAGCGGGTCGGCGCGGACGAGGTGATCGTGGTTCTCGATCCGATCGATGAGCGATCGGTCAGGGAGGTCGGGCGGATCGTCGCGGCGCGTTGACTCCGCCCATCCAGCGCGCCCGCTATCGTTGACGCCGATAAGCGGCCAGAGCCCCGTCCGAGCGGACGGGGCCTTTCGGCGTCTTGGAGGTCACGTGTCACGACTCGCGAAATGGCTCGGCCGGACGAGCGCGCCGCCGCGCGTCGACCGGGTGGTCGTCGGACTCGGGAACCCCGGCGACGGATACGCGAACACGCGCCACAACGTCGGATTCCAGGTCGCCTCGCGCCTTGCGAAGCGCGCGCGTGCGGACTTCGCGGTAAAGGCGGCCGAGTCGCGCATCGCCGAGGGCGCGATCGACGGCGTGCGCCTCGCGATCGCACGTCCGCAGACGTTCATGAACGACTCCGGCCGCGCGGTGCGCAAGCTGCTCGATCGCTACCGCGCCGATCCCGACGCGCTGTTCGTCGTCTACGACGACGTCGATCTCCCCCTCGGGAAGATCCGCATCCGCGAGCGGGGCGGTCCGGGGACGCATAACGGGATGCGCTCGATCGTCTCCGAGGTGGGCGAGGGCTTCGCGCGGCTGCGGATCGGCGTCGCGCCCGCCGAGCCGACAGCTGAGATGGGCGACCTGATCGAACACGTGCTCACGCCGTTCTCCGCGGACGAGCGCGCCATCGCGGACCAGCAGATCGCCCGTGCCGCCGAAGCGGTCGAGGTCGCGCTTCGCGACGGGATCCAGAAAGCGATGGCCACGTTCAATGGCTGACATTGGAGGGGGCGTGGCCCCCTCCAGCACCCCCACGCTCGTGTCCTCCTCCGCGCGGCTCGGGGGCATCCTCGCGCTCGCCGAACGAAGCGAACGTTATCGCGAGCTCGACGGACGGCTCGAAGCTCGCGAGAGCCTCGTCGTTGCCGAGGCCACCGCGGGAGGCCGCGCCTTCGCCTGGTCCGCGCTCGTCGCACAGGGTGGGCGCAACGTGGCGCTCATCGCCCCGGGTGAGGACCGCGCGCGTCGCTGGCGTGCCGAGCTTGCGGGATGGCTGGGCGACGATCGGGTGCTGCTCTTCCCCGAGCGAGAGAGCATGCCGTTCGAGGCGAGCGCGCCGTCCGCAAGCGCGGTGCACCAGCGTCTGCTCACGCTGTGGCGGCTTGCGACGGCGCAGGCACCGGTCGCCGTCGTCGCGAGCTTGCGGGCGGTCCTCGAGCACACCATTCCTCCGGACGACCTCGCGCGGCGCGGCCGCACGCTTCGCGCGGGCGACACGCTCTCCTGGCAGGAGACCGCAACGTGGCTCTTCGACCTCGGCTACGAGCCGGTGACCGAGGTCAGCGAGCCCGGCACGTTCTCGCGGCGCGGCGGAATCGTCGACATTTATCCGGCGTCAGCGGAGCAGCCGGCGCGCGTCGAGCTCTTCGGCGACGAGATCGAGACGCTCCGCGCCTTCGATCCGATCACGCAGCGCTCGCAGGCGGACCTGGCACATCTCGACGTCCTTCCGGCGCGCGAGTTCTCGCTGCAGCACGCAGCGGAGCTCGCCGAGCGGCTCGCGACTGCCGGCTGGGACCAGCTGGGGGGCTCCGCCCCCCAAGCCCCCGATGCCCTTGCTCCATATACCGAGCTCGTCGACAAGCTCCGCGAAGGAAGCTACGCGCCCGGCGCTGACGCGTTCGCACCCGCTCTTGGCGCGACCGGTTCGCTGCTCGACCATCTCGGCGACCGCGCGAGCGTGATCTTCGAGGACACCGTCGAGCTCGAGCTCGCACACGATGCGCTCGAGGCGCAGGCCGAGGAGCGGCGCGACGAGCTCGCAGAGCTCGGCCTCGCGGTCAGCGTGTTCCCGCCGCCGTACGTCCCGCGCTCGCGGATCGACGACCTCGCGGCGCGGCACGGCGTCGCACGCATGGGGCCCACCGGAGACGCGCTGCGCTTGGGGTGGTCCAGCGCGACGAGCTACGCCGGTCGGCTCACCGAGTTCATCGAGCACATCGCCGCGTCGCGGCCGCCGGAGACGACCACGCTCATCGCGACTCCGCAGGCCGCTCGCCTCGCCGAGCTGCTGGCCGAGCGTGAGGTCACCGCCACCGCTCGCGACACGGTTGGAGACGTCCCGGCTCGCGGCTCCCTGATCGTCGCTCGGGTGCCGCTCGCCGAAGGCTTTGATGTTCCCGAGCTCGGCCTCCGGGTCTTCACCGACGCCGAGGTCTTCGGCTTCCGAAAGCCTCGTCATCCCGAGCGCCGGCGACGGCGCGTCCACATCGGGACGTTCCTGTCCGATCTAAAGCCTGGCGACCACGTGGTGCACGAGGATCACGGCATCGCGCGTTTTGAGCGCTTCGTCACGCGCGAGGTCGCCGGCGTCGTGCGCGAGTATCTCGAGCTGCGATTCGCAGGAACCGATGTGGTCGCCCTGCCGACCGAGCGCGTCGACAGGGTGACACGCTACGTCGGCGGAACGCCGCCGGCCCTTTCGGCGCTGGGCGGTCGCGATTGGCTCGCGACGAAGCGAAAGGCCAAGAGAGCCGTCGAGGAGATCGCGCGCGAGCTGCTGCGCCTTTATGCGTTGCGCGAGTCGAGCTCGGGGTTCCCGTTCTCGAAGGATTCGCCGTGGCAGATCGAGATGGAGAACGCCTTCCCCTATACGGAGACGCCCGATCAGCTCCAGGCGATCGAGGACACCAAGCGCGACATGGAGCGGGCGCGACCGATGGACCGGTTGGTCGTCGGCGACGTGGGCTACGGGAAGACCGAGGTCGCGCTCCGCGCGGCGTTCAAAGCGGTGATGGACGGAAAGCAGGTCGCGATCGTCGTGCCGACGACCGTGCTCGCGCAGCAGCACTACGAGACGTTCGCCGAGCGCCTCGCGACCTTCCCGGTTCGCGTCGCGATGCTCTCGCGCTTCCGCTCGCCCGCGGAGCAGCGCGCCGTCGTCGATGCGCTCGGGACCGGTGAGGCCGACATCGTCGTCGGCACGCATCGCGTCTTGCAGCGGGACGTGCGCTTCCGCGACCTCGGCCTCGTGGTGATCGACGAGGAGCACCGCTTCGGGGTGAAGCACAAGGAGCGGCTCAAGCAGATGCGCACCGAAGTCGACGTGCTCTCGCTGACCGCCACCCCGATCCCGCGCACCCTGCACATGGCCCTCTCGGGCGTGCGCGATATCAGCGTCATCGAAACGCCGCCCGAGGACCGGCAACCGATCGAGACGCACGTCATCGAACGAAGCGACGACGTCCTGCGTGAGGCGATCTTGCGCGAGATGGACCGAGGCGGCCAGGTCTACTACGTGCACAACCGCGTGCAGGGCATCGAGCAAGAGGCGCATCGGTTGCGGCAGCTCGTCCCCAAGGCCCGCTACGTCGTGGCGCACGGTCAGATGGACGAACGCAAATTGGAGCGGGTGATGGTCGAGTTCGCCGATGCGGAGCACGACGTCCTCGTCTGCACGACGATCATCGAATCGGGCCTCGACATCCCCAACGTAAACACGATCGTTATCAATCGCGCCGGACAGCTCGGGCTCGCGCAGCTCTACCAGCTCCGGGGACGCGTGGGTCGTAGCGCGGAGAAGGCGTACGCGTACCTTCTCTACACGCGCGATCAGCACCTCACCGAGCAGGCGCGAAAACGGCTCCAGGCGGTCTTCGAGGCGAGCGAGCTCGGCGCCGGGTTCAAGATCGCGATGAGCGACCTCGAGATCCGCGGCGCGGGGAACATCCTCGGCGCCGAGCAGCACGGACACGTTGCCGCGGTCGGGTTCGAGCTGTACGCGCAGCTCCTCGAGGAGGCGGTGAACGAGCAGCGCGGCGCGCCGCGGGCGGCGTCGGCGCTGCCGGAGATCACCGTCGACCTGGCGCTCTCGACGGCCATCCCCGACGACTACATCCCGAGCCGACAGCGCAAGCTCGAGACGTACCGCCGGATCGCCGAGCTGGCGGACCTTGCCGACCTCGCGGCGTTACGCGATGAGCTGCGCGACCGCTACGGCGCCCCACCCGAACCCGTCCGCAACCTCCTGTACGGGGTCGACGTGAAGCTGCGCGCGGCGAAGGCGGGCGCCACCGAGGTGCGCGCGCGCGGCTCCGACCTCCGGGTCGTGCTCGGGCGCGACATCGGCGTCGCGGAGCGCGAAAAGCTCGCACGTGTGTTCCCCCGCGCGCAGGCCGGACAGCGTCAGATCCGGCTTTCGGTCCTCGATGGCACCGGCGACTGGCGCGACATGCTCACGCGCGTCCTCGATCTGGTCGCCGCGTGATGAGACTCCGCTGCCACCACTTGCGGCAGCGACCTGTCAACCTTCCGCTCCACGATGATGCCGGTGGTCCGCACCACGATCCTCACGGTCCTGGCGCTGCTCCCCGTTCTGATCGCGGGACTCGCGACCCGCTAGCAGCCCGGCCGTTCGCGCCGGATTCCCAATGTGACGCATGCCGTGGCGGTTGCGTCTCTGAGAATCGATCCCCATGTGCCATACCTAGTACCATACGTATGTGTTCAAGTCGACGATCTACCTTTCCGAGGCGCTGAAACGCCGAGTCGAGCGCTTGGCGAAGCGTACCGGGCGTTCGGAGGCGGAAGTGATCCGCGAGGCTCTCGAGCGGCTCACCGGTGCGGAGACGCCGCGTCCCCGCGGTGCGCTCTTTGAAAGCGGCGATCCGAACCTCGCCGGGCGCGTCGATGAGCTTCTCAAGAAGGGATTCGGCCGCAGCTGATCGTCCTCGATACAAGCGGGCTCCTCGCATATCTCGACAAGAGTGAGGCACGGCACGATGCCGTAACGCGTGCGATCGAAGCAGACCCCGGTCCCTTCCTGCTGTCGCCCTTCGTCCTTGCCGAAGTGGACTCCCTGCTGCTCTCGAGCTCCGGCGTCACTGCGGAATTGCTGTTCCTGAAAGACGTCGCCGGCGGTTCGTACCGCATCGAGTCGTTCGGCTTGGACGACGTTGAGAGCGCCACTCAGCTGATCGCCGACTACGACGATCTGGGTATTGGTTTGGCAGACGCATCGATCGTCGTGATCGCCGCACGTGCGGCGACGACGCGCATCCTGACCCTAGATGAGCCCCACTTTCGTGCCATCCGGCCGTTGCGCGGACGCTCCTTCACTCTGCTCCCTGCTGACGCCTGAGTGAAGATCGGAATCGATCTCGACGACGTCATGGCCGTGTGCGCCGTGCCGTATCTCCGCAAGTTCGCCGAGGAATACCGCGTCGAGCTTCCCGACGAGCGAGAGATCGGATGGCATCTGCTCCGCGATATGGACCCGTACGTGGCGCCCGAAGAGCGCGACCGCTTTCGCATCAAGCTCTACGACGGAACGTTCTTCAGCGAGCTCGAGGTCTATGAGGACTGTCCGGCTGTCCTCGAGCGCCTGGTCGCCGGCGGACACGAGCTCTACTTCGTCACCGCGCGCGCCGAGCGCCGTCGCTTCGTCACAGAGACATGGCTGCGCGAGAAGGGCATCCTCGACTACGCGAAAGCGGTGCACCTCAAGCCAACCGGCGAATTCAACCCTTCATATCCGCGCGGCCGATACGACCCCACCGGTTCGGCTGAGTACAAGGCTCGTCTGGCGAAAGAGCTCGCCCTCGATGCCTTCTGCGAGGACGACATCGTCATCTCCAAAACGCTGTCGGATGCCGGCGTCCGCGTGTTCCTCTTCGACCAGCCGTGGAACCGCGAGGTCAAAGGCGCGCGCATTACGCGAGTGAGTGGCTGGAGCGATCTGGCGCAACATCTCGGCGTGTGAGTGTGCCCACCACCT
>VBDQ01000090.1 GCA_005889075.1 Chloroflexota bacterium | reverse complement strand
CTCCCTCGAAATCGAGATAGAACACGTAGTCCCACGGCGCGGCGCGGCTCGGACGAGATTCGATCTTCGAGAGCTGGATCCACGCGGTCGCGAACGGCTGCAATGAGCGGACGAGTGCCCCGGGGAGGTTCGCGGTCTTGTAGGCCAGGCTGGTCTTGATCGGTCCGCGACGCAGCGACGGCGGGATGCGATCGACGATCTCGCGATCGCGTGACGGCGCGACGGCGAAGAAGCGCGTGAAGTTGTCGGCAGCGGTCTCGATGGCGTCCGCCAGGACATCGAGGTCGTAGCGCTCCGCGGCCTCGGACTGCGCGAGCGCCTGCGGGTGCGACCGCGCGACGCGGACGTCTTCGAGACGGGCGCCGCGGACTCCGAGAAGAGAGTGCCGGACGCGCAAGATGAGCTCCGCCACGATCGTGTTCTCGTGGTGGTGCCGGAGAAGGTCGTACACGTCCGCGACCGAACCGGCGTGTGTGTTCTCCACCGGGACGACCGCCGCGTCGGCCTCGCCGCTCGCGAGGGCGCCGAACACCTCGGCGAAGGTGCGGCGGGGCACGAGCGCGGCCTCCGGGAACAGCGCCGTCGCTGCTGCCTCGGAGAACGCTCCCGCCAGGCCCTGGTAGGCGACGTTCACCGGTACACGGGGGTCCGCCACTCCGCGTGGCGCTTATCGTCCCCGCGAGCGATCGCGAAGTAGAGGTCGCCGATCTTCTTCGCGATAGGCCCGACCTGACCGTCGCCGACCGGGCGGCCGTCGACGAGCACGCAGGGTGCGACCTGCGCGCCCGTCCCGCAGAAGAACACCTCTTCGGCCACATAGAGCTCCGTGCGGTCGATCTGCCGCTCTTCGATCGGAATGGCCAGCTCTTTCGCCAGCGTAAAGATCGAATCGCGTGTGATGCCTTCGAGGATGTCGTCGGTCACCGGCGGGGTCGCGAGTACGCCGTCGCGGATCATGAAGAGGTTCGCGCCCCCGCCCTCGGAGACGTGGCCGTCGGCGGTCAGGAAGATCGCCTCGTCGGCCTCGTAGTCATGCGCCTCGTCGACCGCGAGCGCGGTGTTGATGTAGGCGCCGGTCAGCTTCCCGCGGGCCGGGATCGCCGCATCCGCGGTGCGCTGCCAGCTTGCGGTCCGCGCCGCGAGTCCGCCTGTCGGCAGATACGCGCCGAGCGGGAACGAGTACATCGCGAAGCCGTCGCGCAGTCCCTGCAGCGCGACCTTCACCGAACGTGCGGCCTTGTATGCCAGGGGCCTCACGTATACGTCGCTCTTGAAGCCGTTCTTGCGCAGAAGCTCGACGGCGAGCGCCGACAGATGATCGGGATCTCCGGGAAGAGCGATCCGCATGATCCGGACGGATCGCGCCATCCGTTCGAAATGTTCGCGCAGCCGGAATGCGTAGAGCTGCTCCCGCTCGGCGTT
Organism: Chloroflexota bacterium; assembly: GCA_005889075.1. Lineage (GTDB taxonomy): Bacteria > Chloroflexota > Limnocylindria > P2-11E > P2-11E > 3-1-20CM-2-70-9. The sequence continues at coordinate 8,367 of VBDQ01000090.1, read as the reverse complement.
CCAGTACGCACGGATCCCTTCGAATACGCCGGTCCCGTACTGGAGCGCGTGCGTCGCGATCGAGATCTTGGCGTCGGCGAGAGGCACGAATTCGCCGTCGAGGTAGGCGAAGCCTGTCTCCACGATCTCCTGGCCGACCGCGGCGACTTCCTTCAGCCGATCTTGCACGCTCGCCATCACGCACCTCCGCCAAACAAAAACGCCTCCCGATCTCGGGAGGCTTCACGCTGCTGCCGCTGGAGTTCCTTAGCTGCGCGCGCCTCCTCCCGGAGCTCCCGCAAGGAGCCCGGCGAAGGTAACGACGATCACGATCATCCTGCGCATCAGAGCGCGAACGCTAGGCGGTGCGCTCGCTCGAGTCAAGGTCAGACACGTGCGATGACCTCGCCGCGCTGCCACGCTCGGCGAGCAAGCTCGAGCGCGAGGACGTCGAACAGAACGAGGGCGACCCCGAGCCCGAGCAGCGGCCAGCCCTCGCCGAGCTGCGACGCGATGAACCCGAGGCCGCCAAAGAGCGCCGCCGAAAATGCGATCACCAGGCCGGCGAGCTGCTGCGCCGCGCGGCTCGAGCGGACACGAGCCGCGACGATCATCGTGATGCTTCCGGTGGTGATGAGATAAAGGAACGCGAGCACGAGCAGCGCGTAGAGCAGCTCCGGCGTGAAGACTTCGGCCACGCGAGCCAGGCCGTAACGGTAGGCAGCGATGACGTAGCCGGCGCCGAGCGTGACCAGGGATGCCGCCATGACCGTGATGACCATGCCGCCGAGCTTCCCGACGACGATGTCGAGATCGCGAATGGGCGCGGCAAGCAGTGGTACGAGCGTGCCGTTCTCCTTCTCGGCGGTGAACGTCGCGGCGATCAACGCGACGCCCGAGAACGCCGGAAAGATGACGCACTGGACCGCGATGCCGAGCAGCGCGGCGTCGCCCCCGGCGCCCCTGCCGATGCCGCCATTTGCGAGCACGAGGAAGAGCGGGAGGAGCACGAAGATGCCGGTCCTGAGAAGCGATGCTCGGTCTAGAAACACCTCCCAGCGGATCTCGCGCCACGCGATCAGCCACGCCTTCATGCGCGCGCCTCCTGAAGGATCTGCATGTACGCGTCCTCGAGCGACCGCTCGTCGACCGACAGCGTCACCACCTGAACGTTCGCGTCGATGAGCGCGCGAAGCGCCTGGCCATTGGTCCTTACCGGGTCATCCGTCGTGAACCGGAGCGCGGAGAGACCGTCGGAGCCGCTAGCCGGTTGGGCATCGATCCCGACGCGCGATAGGGCCGTCCGGGCGAGCGCGCCGTCGCCCGCGAACGTCACCGTGTACTGCGGCTTGCCGGCCGATCGGATCTCGCCAGTCGCGCCGATTCGGACCACTCGGCCGCGGAAGAGCACGACCACGCGATCGGCGATCCGCTGCGCCTCGTCGAGATCGTGCGTCGTGAGGAGGATCGCGCGGTGTCGCGCGCGAAGCGAGACGATGAACGAGCGGAGCGTCTGGGCCATCTCGGGATCGAGCGCGGTCGCGGGCTCGTCGAGCAGAAGGACGGGCGGATCGTGCACGAGAGCGCGAGCGATGGCCACCTTTTGGCGCATGCCGCGGGAGAACGTGCCGAGCCTGCGATCGAGGACGTCGTCGAGGCCGAGCAGCTTCGCGAGCTCCGCCGCCCGCCGCGCGGGCTCGTGGACGTCGTAGAGACGACCAAAGAACGTCAGGTATGCGCGAAGCGGCATGCGCTCATAGAGCGAGGGCTGATCGGTGACGAAGCCACATCGCGATCGGACGGTGTTCGGATCATTCCGGAGTGACACGTCGTCGACGAGGACATCCCCTTCGCTCGGCGTGAGGATGCCGCCGATGATGCGGCTCGCTGTCGTTTTCCCCGCACCGTTCGGACCAAGGAGCGCGACGATCTCGCCTGGCTGGACCGTGAAGCTGACGTCATCGAGGGCGATCAGACCGTCGAATCGGCGCGTCACGCCTCGCACATCGATCACCCTTCGAGCATACGAGCGAGTTGGGGGGCTTCGCCCCCCAGCCCCCGTACTGTGTCTCACGTGGAAGCGATCCTCTCAGTCCACGGACGCGTCGCGACGGCGCTCGTTCTCTACTACGCGGCCGTCGGAGTCTGGGGACTTTGGCTGAGCGTCCGCAAGGTCGGGCCGACGCCGGGATTCCGCGGCGCGATCGTGATCGCGGTGATCGCCTCGGCCGTCCAGGGCGCGCTCGGTCTTGTCCTGCTCGCCTTCTCGCGCCCGCCACAGGACTCACTTCATCTCCTCTACGGAGTCGCGCTCGTGGTCGCGATGCCGCTCGCCGCGTCCCTGGCGCGCGACCGCACGGGTCGCACCCAATCGCTGGCGCTCGGTCTGGCCGCGCTCTTCACCGCCGGACTGGCGATCCGGGGCATCATCACCGCGTAGTGGATCCACGAGACGTTCCGCCCGCGATCGAGGAACGGCCGGACACGAGCACGGCCGCGCTGCAGGCCCTGCGCGGCGACTTCCACTACTTCAACGTTGCCGGCTCGGGGCCGACATTCCCCGTCGCCCAGCGCGCCGCCGAGCGTTTCCGCGCATGGCTGAACGAGGTTGGAATGTTCGGCCACGTGGGCTACGCGGCGTACAACGCCGCGCTGGACGCGACGCGCGTCGACATTGCCGCGACCCTCGGCGATCCGGGCGGCGCCGCGCGGATCGCGCTGGCGCAATCCGCGACCGATGGCCTCAACACGCTCGTCGCCGGGCTGGCGATCCCGCCCGGCTCGCTCATCGTCACCACGGCGGAGGAGCACGGCAGCGCGCTCTATCCGCTGCGCCGCCGCATGCAGCTCGGCGACCGCCTCGTCGAGATCGCCTGGCATCGCGATCCCGAGCGCTTTATCGGTGATGTCCAGCACTCCCTTCGCCAGGGCGCACGCGCGCTCGTGGTCTCGCTCGTGTCCTGCAAGACCGGCGACGTCCTGCCAGTCGCCGAGGCCTGCCGCATCGCGCGCGACGCTGGGGCGATCACGATCGTCGACGCGGCGCAGGCGCTCGGCCAGATCACGGTCGACGTCCACGAGCTCGGCGCGGACGCGGTGGTCACCCTGGGCCACAAGTGGCTTCACGGGCCGCTGGCGACGGGAGCGTTCTGGGTCCGCGACCTCGAGGTCTTCGCACCGACGCGACTGGGCTGGCGTTCGCGGCTCGAGCTGCCCAGCGGCAGCACCGAATACAACCCGAACGCGACGCGCTTCGAGACCGGCACCGTCGATGCCGCCGCGTTCGTTGGGCTGCGCCAGACGCTGGCCGTGCACCGGCTGCTGGGCTCGAAGGTGCCGGAGCGTCTCCGTGCGCTCCGCGAGCGTCTGCTCGCCCGTCTCGCGGAGCTCCCGTTCGCCCTGCGGTCGACGCCGGACGCGCCGACGGGGATCGTCGTGGTCGAGCCGCGCAACGACAACGTCGCCGAGCTGGTGACGAAGATGTGGGATGAGGAGCGAATAGCGGTGAAGCTGATCGACGAGCCCAACGTCGCGCCGGCGATCCGCATCTCGTTCTGGGCTCTGCATCAGCCCGCCGACATCGATGAGCTCGCTTCCGCGTTCGCGCGGCAGCTCGCGGTGCGGGTGTCGTGAGCGACCTCGCGGGCCACGTCGCGATCGTGACCGGCGGCGGCCGTGGGTTGGGCCGTGCGATCGCCGAGCGCCTCGCGGCGATGGGAGCTGCGGTCGTGATCGCGTCACGCAACGCGCCTGAGCTCGACGAGGTCGCGAAGGCGATCAAACGCGCGAAAGGCAGGGCGCTGGCGCAGACCGCGGACATCGCCGATGAGCGTCAGGTACAGGAGCTGGTGCTCGCGACCGAGCGATGGGTGGGGCCGGCGACGATCCTCGTGAACAACGCGGGTATGGTCGACCCAATGGTCCCGCTCGCCCGCTCGAACGCCGCGCTCTGGCTGCGAAGCGTGGCGATCAACGTCGGCGGCACGTACCTCGCGACGCGAGCGGTCCTGCCCGGGATGCTCGACCGCGGCTACGGCCGGATCGTGACGATCTCGTCCGGCGCGGCAACGCGCCCATCCGCGGGTTGGACGGCGTACTCGGCCGGCAAGTCGGCGGTGGTGATGATGATGCGAAGCCTCGCCCTCGAGGTCGAGGGCTCGGGCGTGACGGCGTGCTGTTTCAATCCTGGCTACATGGACACCGAGATGCAGGAGCGCATTCGCAGGACCTCAACATCCGACTTCCCGCGCAGCGACGAATACCGCGCCGCGCATCGCGAGGGCAAGCTCAACGATCCGAAAGAGCCGGCGCGCACGGTCGCGTATCTCGTGCTGCCATCGACCGAGCGAAACGGAGCCGTTCTCGAGCAGAGCGATGAGACACTGCGGCGAGAAGCAGAGGCGGCCGTCCCGGCGTAGCGCTCGAATGATGCGAGGATGGCGCGCGGCGGTGCGCCTCTCCTCGCTGCTGGCTACGCCGGCCCGCTCTTCGCGGCGCGCGTCGCTCCGGGCCGGCTGGGCGCAGACGCTCGTCGAGGCGCACCACCACGCGCCATCCCGCCCTCACGTGCGCCGGCGATGCCACTGATGAGCCCGCAGGTCGCGCAGTCCCCGCGCGAATCGAGCCGGGCGTGGCAGTGCGAGCAGTGCACCTCGAACGCGCCGTGCGGCTGAAAGAGGCCCAGCGCCTGGGCCTCGGCGATGAGGGTCCGCGGGTCGACCATCAATACGCGAGCACCACGGACTTCTTTTCGAGATACCCGTCGAGTCCCTCGATGCCGTGCTCCTTCCCGAAACCGGACTGCTTCGTCCCGCCGAACGGAAGCTGGTCGTACGCGACCTGGATGTCGTTGATCCACGTGTAGCCGGCCTCGAGCTGCTCCGCGGCCCGGCGCGCCTTCGCGAGATCCTTCGTCCAGATCGACGAACCGAGCCCGTACATGCTCGCGTTCGATTTGGCGATCGCCTCGTCCAGATCCTTGACGATCACGATCGGAAGCGCGGGGCCGAAGACCTCTTCGGTGAGCATCCGCGAATCCTCCGGAACGTCCGTCAAGACGGTCGCCTCCATGAACCAGCCGCGCTCGAAGTCCTTGCCTTCCGGGCGCTTGCCTCCGGCGAGCACCTTGGCGCCGCGCTTCACCGCGTCGGCCACCTGCGCCTCGACCTCGGCCCGCTGTCGCTCGGTGTGGAGCGGCCCCATCTTTACGCCTTCCTTCATGCCGTCACCGACCGGCCACTCCTTGCGCGCGCGGTCGGCGATCTTCGTCATGAACTCCTCAGCGACCTGCGCGAAGAGATAGACCCGCTTCACCGCGAGGCACGCCTGGCCCGCGTTGAAGAATCGGCCGATCGCGGTAGCCGCAGTTGCGCGACGTATGTCGGCGTCGTCGCAGACGATCATCGGATCGCTGCCCCCGAGCTCGAGCGTCACGCGCGTGACGTTCTCGGCAGCGAGCTTCATGATCCGCTTGCCCGTCTGGGTTTGGCCGGTGAAAGCGATCTTGTTGACTTTCGGATGTGACACGAGCGCGTCGCCGATCTCCGAGCCGGGCCCGTGGACCGTGTTGAGGACGCCGGCGGGGATCCCGACCGAGTTGATGAGCTCGACGGTCCGCTGCGTCGCGAGCGGTGTCGTCGATGCGGGCTTCAGCACGACGGTGCAGCCGACCGCGAGCGCCGGACAGACCTTATTGGCCATCAGCGTGAGTGGGAAGTTCCAGGGCGTGATCGCCGCGACGACGCCGACCGGTCGGCGCAGTGTGAGGCCGAACTTGTTCTGGTCCTCGAGCGGCACGTAGTCGCCGCGCAGTTTGTCGGCGAAACCGGCGAAGAACTCGAGGTTCTCTGCGACGCGCGTCGCCTCGATGACCGCATGAGCGAGCGGTTTGCCTTGCTCCTGGGTCAGCAGCTTCGCGATCTCGGGCACGGCGGCCCTGACCTTGAGCGCGGCCTCGTGCATGAGTGCGGCGCGCTTCGTCGGCGAGAGCGAGGCCCAGGCCGGGAAAGCCTTCGCGGCGGCCTCGACCGCGGCGTCGACGTCACTGTTTGAGCCCTTCGGGATCGTGTCCACGACCTCACCGTTCGCCGGGTTGCGAACCTCAAGCGTCTTCCCGCTCTGAGCGCCGACGGACTCGCCGGCGATGTACATCGTTGCCATTGGAACCTCCGTGCGGTGGGGAGAACGTCCTGCACCGCGCCGTACGCGCGACATGCGCGACTCGTTCTAGAGTCTAGGAACTTTCCGCACGGGGGGCGTCATGGCGGTTCGTCTCGAGAAGCAGGACTCCATCGGATTCGTGGTGCTTGATCGGCCGCCCGCCAACTCATACGACCGCGCGTTCATGGAGGAGCTAGGCGCGGCCGCCGATGAGGCCGCGCGCGACGATTCGGTCAAGGCGATCGTCGTGCGCAGCGCGAACGAGCGTTTCTTCTCCGCCGGGGCGGACGTGTCGGTCTTCGCGAAGAGCGACATGGACACCCAGAACGCATTCGTGGTCTGCGCGAACGAATCGATCGGCAAATTCGAGAGCACACCGAAGGTAGTCATAGCCGCGATCAACGGGCACTGCCTCGGTGGCGGTCTCGAGATCGCGCTCTGCTGCGACTTCCGCATCGCCGCGGAGGGCTCCTATCGCATCGGCTTGCCGGAGGTGACGCTCGGCCTCCTTCCCGGCACCGGCGGGACGCAACGGCTGCCACGACTCATCGGTCGGCAGAAGGCACTCGACTTCATGCTCCGGGGAACGACGATGCCGCCGCAGGACGCGCTCGCTGCGGGGATCGTCGACGAGGTCGTCGCCGCGGCGGAGCTGCTGGATCGCGCCACCGAGCGCGCCCGTGCCTACGCCACGGGTCCGACCTTCGCGATCGGCCGCATCAAGCTCGCGACGGTGCAGGGTTTCGGCTTGCGGCTCGACGAGGGCCTGAAGCGCGAGCGGCAGCTGCTCGTCGAGCTGTTCAAGAGCGAGGACGCGAAAGAGGGCGTGACCGCGTTCGTGGAGAAGCGAAAGCCGAACTACAAGGGGAGATGACAAAGGTCGTCTCGCTCCGCGAGGCGGTCGAAAGATTCGTCCCTGATGGCTCCTCGATCGCGCTGGGCTGCGCGCTCGAGCCCGCGATCCCATTCGCGTTCGCACACGAGCTGATCCGGCAGCGCCGTCGCGACCTCCATCTCATCGGTCCGATCTCCGACATCGCGTTCGATCAGCTGATCGGTGCAGGCTGCGTCGCGCGGGTGTCGGCCGCGTGGATCGGGAACGTCTCCGCCGGGCTCGCGCACGCCTATCGCCGCGCGATGGAGGAGGGCGTCCCTCGGCGCATCGAGGTGCGCGATCACACGAACTTCACGATCGCGCAGGCGCTCCTTGCGGGCGCACTCGGCGCGCCGTACCTCCCGACGAAGACGCTCCTTGGGAGTGACATCGCTCGAACGAACACCGACTTTCGTGAGGCGGTCGACCCGTACTCGGGCGAGAAGGTGCTCCTCGTGCCGGCGATGCGGCCCGACGTGACAGTGATCGCCGTGCAGCGCGCGGACGACGATGGAAACGCGCATCTCTGGGGCCCGTGGGGCGTCTCGCAAGAGGCCGCGCTCGCGGCGAAAACGACGATCATCCTCGCCGACGAGATCGTCGACCGGTCGATCATCACGAGCGATCCCAACCGCACGGTCGTGCCCGGCACGAAAGTGAACGCGGTCGTCCACGAGCCGGGCGCGTGTCACCCATCACCTCTGCAGGGCCGCTACCGCCGCGACCATGAGTTCTTCCACGAGTACCACGCTGCGACACGGTCACGGGAAGGCTTCGACAGCTGGATCCGCGAGTGGGTCGTTGGTGTATCCGACCGCGCGGCGTACCTGCGAAAGCTCGGTCCACGGTGGGTTGCGCTGCGGTACGCCGGCGCGCCTGCCGTGCCGGCGACGTTTTGATGGACCAACGCGTCCGCATGGCGGAGCGCTCGGCGAACGTGTCTTCGTCGGCATGCGCCTTCCGCTCATCGCGTTCGTCGTCGCGAAACAGACGCACGCGCCGAAAGCGATAGGCCTCTTCGAGCTAGGCCTCGTGCGCGACGAGCCCGCTCGCGAACTCCTGTACACCATGGGCGACAACGCCAACGTCACCGGGGCGGCCTGGTGCGGGCGGACGATCGATCTCATGGGCATGCTCCAGCGCGGCGAGGTACAAGCCGGCTTCATCGGCGGGGCCGAGATCGACGTGCATGGAAATCTCAACACGACCGCGATCGGCGAACGGACGCGTCCGACCGTGCAGCTCCCCGGCTCGGGCGGCGGCGCGGACATAGCGAGCCTGGCGGAACGGCTGATCGTGATCATGCCGCACGATCGCCGGCGTCTCCGCGAGAAGGTCGACTTCGTGACGTCGCC
>VBDQ01000072.1:42386-47437 GCA_005889075.1 Chloroflexota bacterium | reverse complement strand
ATCGCTGCGCGCCGAGCAGCTCGATACCCGCGAAGAGCTCCAGCGCGCTCATCGTGTAGCGGACGTTCGCGAGCGCGCGCGTGATCTTGCCGGCCTCGATGAGGAACGTGCCGTCGCGCGTGGTGCCGGTCATCGTGGCCGCGCGCGGGTCGGGTGTGTTGGTGTAGTGGAAGCGCGTGATGAGGATCCCGCGGCACACCGCGCGCACGAGCTCGTCACGCGATGCGGCGCCGCCCGCCATCGTGAGGTTCGCCGCATGTCCGCCGGTCGCGTAGCGCGAAGGATCCGCGGCGTGGCCGGTCGAGCGCGTGCCCATCGCCTTCGCCGAGGTGCGGTCGTAGACCGGTCCCTTCGCGACGCCGCGCTCGACGAGCGTCACGCGCCGCTTCGGCGTCCCCTCCACGTCGAAGGGGATCGCGAGCGTGCGCGGATCGAGCGCGTCCTCGACGAGCGTGAACGCCTCGCCGGTCACCTTCTCGCCGATGCGGCCGGTCATGAACGAACGGCCCTCCTTGACCGATTGACCTCCGAGCCCGGTCAGGGAAACGATCCGCAGGATCTCGGCGACCGCGAGCTCCTCGAAGACCGCCTCGTAGTCGCCTGGGGCGAGCTCGCTGCGGTCCCGATCAAGAGCGCACTTCTCGACGGCCCGCGCCGCGACCCCCGCGGGATCGAGCTCGCCCGCACGCCACGCGAGGTCCTCGGCATATCCCGAGCCGACGTCGCTCTGCACGAGCGCGCGCAAGTAGGCCAGCGAGCCGCGCGCATAGAGCGCGACCCCGCGTGTGTTCGCGACCGCGTCCTCGGTGAGCTCGTGTTGCGACGTCCCGGCCGCGCGCATCCCGCTACGCAGCCCTCGGCAGATGTGCGCGATGGCCGCCGCCTGGTCCGCAGCGCCCGCGGTCGCGGTCGCCTCATCGAAGGCGTGAGGCTTGGTCACGGTCTCGGGATCGGCGAGCCCTGGCCACCCATCGTCCGGTCGGCTCGCCCTGGCGAGCTCGGCCGCGCCCGCGAGCGACCGGCGTAGATCGGTGACGTCGAGCGAGTTGCTCTCGACGACGCCGACCGCCCGTCCGACGATCGCCCGGACGCGCACGTGGGTCTCGTCCGAGAGCGCGTTCTGGTGGATCGAGCTGTGCGAGTAGCGCGTGATCGCCGCGCGCCGACGATGCAGGTGGATGTCCGCTTCGTCCGCGGGTGCATCGCGCAGCGCCTCGCGGAGCGGCGACAGCAGCTCGTCGGGACCGCGCAGGATCACGGCTGGACTTCGATCGGGACGTCGCGGAAACGGGCGTGCGCCGCGCCGTGGCCCACGCGCATGAGCTGAAGGGGCTCGCCCTTGGCGCAGGAGAGGAAGCCGTGCAGCTCCCAGTCGTCCGCAACGCTGTCGCAGCGGCCCCAGAAGTCGGGCGTGAGCGACTGGAAGGCGACGCCCCGCACGTAGCCCTCGAGTGCCCCGTTGCGGATGACGCGCGCGGACTGTGTCGAGAAGTGGAAGTTCTGGCGCTTGTCGTCGAGCGAGTAGGACGCCGGTGCTTCGAGGAGCAGTCCCGATTCCACGCCCCCCAGAAGCTCGGTGTAACGGACGTCTCCCGGGTCGAGGCTCACGTTCACCATGCGCACGATCGGGAAGTGCTGCCACCCCTCGGCGCGAGCCGATCCGATCGCCACAGGAAGACCCAGCTCCGCCGCCGTCTCGCGCGAGGTGAGGTAGCCGACGAAGATCCCTTTGTCGACGAGCTTCGTGCGCATCGCCGGCACGCCGTCGTCGTCCCACCCGAAGGTGCCCATGCCACCGGGGATCGTCGCGTCCGCGGTCATCGAGACGTGCCGCGATCCGTAGCGAAGCGTGCCGCGGGCGTTCGGCCACATGAAGGTCGTGCCCGCGAACGCGACCTCGTATTCGAGAAGCCGATCCGCCTCGGTCGGGTGGCCGCACGACTCATGAACGAGAAGCGCGAGGAACTCCGGCGTGAAGACGAGCGTCGTCGGCTTCGCGGTGGCGAGCGGAGCGTCGAGCGTGGCTTCCGCGTCGCCGCGGTAGCGCTTCGCACGCGCGACGAGATCGAGATGTTCTACGAACTCCCAGCCGGCCTGCCGCACGAGGCGCGAGTCGTAGCGTTGCGCGGGCTTCGCCCCGGCCTTCACCGCAAGGACCGAGAGCCCGGCGCCGCTTTCGATGATCTCCTGCGAGACGTCGGTGCCTTCGCTGGTGACGAGGTGCTTGCGCGTCCGATACGCCGCGATGGACGACCGGCGCGTCTTCACATTCGGGCCGATCGACGCTGCGTCCACTGCGCGAAGATGGTCGATGCGCTCCGCGAGCGGTACCTCGAATGGGTCGCGCCGCAGCTTCGTCCGGTATTCGCCACGCTGAGGCGAGACGGGCGCGAGCTTCACCTCACGCCGGTGGACTGTCGCGGACGCGTCGGCTCGGCGGAACGCCTCGTCCACCAGACCGCGCAGCGCCGCCTCGCCGGATCGGTCCGTGGACGCGAAACCCCACGCGCCCCGATGGAGGACGCGAAAGCCGATGCCCCGGTCCGCCGAGCGCGTCACACCCTCGACCGCGCCGTCCTTCACGCTGACGAGCTCGTACTCGCGCTCGACCGTGCGCGCGTCCGCGTAGCCCGCGCCACGAGCGGATGCGACCGAAACGAGATCGGATAGGACGGAGGGGGTGATGGTCACGGGGTGCACAAGACGCTAGACTGAACGAAAACGGCGCGCGCGACGGCTGCAGCGTTCGTGAGGAACGCGCTCACGGCCGATCCTCCGGAAGGAATCCGGGGTAGCGGACGAGGGAGAGCAGAGCGCGAGATCGCGGTGAGACTCCGCGATCCGCGAACGAGTCAGGCGGCACGCGAGCCTATACGGAGAAGTTATTGCCTGACGTCGCTCTCCTCATTGACTGGGAGAACGTCTACTACACCCTTCGCCAGCACACGACCGGCGCGCTGCCGTCGACGCTTTCGATCCTGCAGGCGATCCTGCAAAAAGCCGCGGAGTTCGGGCCAGTCCGGGTGAAGCTCGCGATCTTCGGACAGGAGGTCGCGGCTCAAGACGAGACGCTCCTTATGGGGCTCGAGTTCACCGGCATGGAGCCCATCGCCGTGGCGCAGCGCATGAGCGGCCGCATCCTCAAGGGCCGCAGCGACGCGGTGCTCATTACCCGCGCACTGAAGCTCCTCTACAAGGAGCGGCCCGACATCGACTACTGGTTCATCGTCTCCGGCGACCGGGACCTCAATGCGCTTTGCAAGGCGATCAAGGACGAGGACAAACACGTGTATCTCGTCGCCGGGGATCGTTCGCTCGCGAACGAGCTGCGCGATTCCCCGTACCTGCGTGACGACGTTTTCCTGCTCGAGGACCTGATACCCCAGGCGCGGTGGACGCGCCCGGGCCTACGCGCCGACGACACGCAGATCGACAAGACGATCGCCCCCCAAGCCCCCGCGCGGCCGCAACGGCGTGGCGGTCGCACGGTTCGAGCTCGCACCGAGCCGCACGTGCCCGCGGTGGTGCCGACCGCTTCGCCCGAATCCGAAAAGGAGCAGCGCCGCCTCGCGGTCCTCCTGCTCGACCAGCTCGTCGCACTCCATCAGCAGTCGATGGCGCGTGGCGACTTCGTCACGAGTGTCGTGCCGCTCTCCGAGAAGGAGGCCTCGAGCGTTCTCGAGCAGCGCATCGACGCAGGCATCGACCAGGGCACGGTATTCGGGAAGCTCACCGGTCGCGCGCGTGCGAAGGCCAAGCAGATGCTCGCGCCGAACATGCAGTCACCGCTCGTCGCCGAGACCGTCTTCCACCTGGTGCGCGTGCTGCGCCGCATCGACACCGTGACCAGCAGGGACACTCGCCGCATCCCAGCGGTCGAAGCCGTTCTCGACCCGCTCTCGCGCGCGGATCAACCCGGGGGCCTCGCGAGAGGCCGCTCGGCGCGCCGCCTCCTGCTCGAGACGCTCTTCAACATCGCCGAGGAACGGGGTGCGATCGCGACCGAGCAGGTCGAGCGCGACGCTCGCCAGATCACGATGTGCTGGCTGGCCGAGGGTCACCCGCTCGTCGTGTACGCGCGCCAGCCCGCCGCCTCGCTCGTTCACCTCTTCAACTTCGTGGGCTCGACGCGCGCCAAAGGCGAGCGGGTCGACTGGGTCAACGCGGCGCTTTTCGCCGAGCTCCTCTCACGCGTCGAGGGCGACAACCTCGAATCGAACATCAAGCGCGCGATCGAGCGTGGCGTGATGCGCGCTGAGGATCACGGGAGCAAGGCCGGATACGTGATCGACTACGAGCACCAGGAGGTCCGGATCGTTCTCGGCGAGTTCGACAAGCTCAACGGGACCGTGCGAGCGATCGCCGCGGCGGCGAGCGAGCCGGCGCAGGCCGAAACCGCTGCAGCTAGGACCGAGCCGCCGACTGGGGCGCCAGCACCCGCAGCGACGCCGTCAGCGGCCGAGACCGCGGTCCCCAAGCGCACCCGACGTGGCCGCCGGGGTGGACGCGGGCGTCATGGCGGCCGCGGCCGACGGCCTGCGGCAGCGAGCGGAGAAGCGGCGGAATAACGCAGCCCACTCCGGGCAGACCCGGCTGACGGTGGCGGAAGACGAGGTCGTCATTGGTCACGAGGCGGTCCCCTAACGACGAGTTGTCGGGTCAACTCGTGAGCTGTTCAACCTAGGCGAGCGAGAGGTCGTGGGGCAGGTTTGTCGGTACACGCGGCTCGAGACCAAGCGAGTCCGCGTACTGCAGGTACGTCTGGATGGACGCGACGACAGCCCACCCATCGATGGTCATGAAGTCGACGCCGATCAGGGAGACGCGCGCCCATCCGTCGATCACGATGCCTTTGTCCAGGACGCGGTCGAGCACGTCGATAAAGCTCGTCTCGCCCCGGCTCCGTTCGATGGCCGCCATTCCGTCCAGCGTGCCGCAAACGAGTTGCCGTGTCCGGTCCCTAGACCTCGCCAATACGGCAAAGCCGCATCGTCCTCATGTCGGAACGATGACGACGGGTAATCCGGGCACCCATGCTGCGGCGTTTCCCT
>VBDQ01000072.1:0-42344 GCA_005889075.1 Chloroflexota bacterium | reverse complement strand
GCTCATCGCCGGCGCGATTTCCGACGAGCCCGGCTACTACGCCGTGCTCATCACCGACCCGACGAAAGCCCTCGAGACGACCAAGCACATCGCACCGGACGTGATGGTCCTCGACATCCGCCTCCCGGGCATGTCTGGCTTCGAGCTTTACGACCGCCTCCGAAGCGACGCGCGAACGCAGAAGATTCCCGTCCTTTTCGAGACCGCGAACGGCGCCGAGAACGCCGCCGAGTTCCGCAAGCGCGGCATCGCGACCTACGTGGAGAAGCCGTTCGATCTCTGGGAGATCGTCGGGTACGTCAAGCGGCTTGCCACAGGAGCGCTGCCGGTCGCCTAGCCCAGGCGCTCGGCCTCGCGATCCTTCGCGACCCGGCGCACCTCGGCCTCGGTCGCCTGCGAGCTCGTGATGAGCCGCTCGAAGGTCTCGCGATCGAGGGCCATGACCTCGAGCGAGGTCTTCGCCCGGACCGTGGCGATGCGCGGGGCATTGTTGAGCAGGCCGATCTCTCCGAAGTAGTCGCCCGGGCCGAGCGTGTTGAGATGCGCCTCTGCCCCGTCGGGACCTCGCGCGGTCGCCAGCGCCTGGCCATTGATGATCATGTAGAAGCGGTCGGCGGGATCGCCCTCGCGGAGGATGACGTCCCCAGGCTGGAACGCGAGGAGATCCGCGCGGCCTGCGCTCTCGGCCACGACCTCGCGCGACGCGGTCGGGAAGTCGCGCTCCATGTCCTTGAGCTCTTCGATGTAGCGCTCCGCGTGTAGCACGGCGGTCGTCGCATCGCCGACCGCCGTGGTGATCTGTTTCGCGAGCTGGGCACGCGTGTCGCCCGCCGCGTACACGCCGGGAATGCTCGTGCGCATGTACTGGTCGGTGATCAGGTAACCGTTCTTGTCGTGATCGATGTGATCCTTGAACAGGTGCCGGCCGACGGGGCGGAAGCCGATGAAGACGAACACGCCCTCCACGTTGATCCGCTCGCGCCTGCCGTCGTGATCGAGGTCGATCCATTTGACGTCGCCGTTCCCGCCGATTTCGGTGACGACGGCGGGCGTGACCGGCGTGACCTTCTCCATTCCGAGGAGGCGGTCCTTGAGGATCGCCTGTGCGCGGAAGTCGTCACGCCGATGCACCAGGTAGAGCTTCTTGGCGAACCGCGTGAGGAACAGGCCCTCCTGGAACGCTGAATCGCCGCCGCCGATGACCGCGAGGTCGGCGCCCTTGAAGAACGCCCCGTCGCAGACCGCGCAGTACGAGACGCCCCGCCCGTGGTACTCCTGCTCGCCGGGCACGCCGAGCTTGGTGGGCTCGCCGCCGACGGTGACGATGACCGCGTAAGCACGCAGCTCGGTCCCGTCCTCCAGCTGGACGATCTTGCGGTCGCCGTCGCTGCGAATCTCCTTCACCGGCTTGTAGGTCTCGACCTTGAGACCGAATTTGAGAGCATGCTCGGCCATCTTCTGCGAGAGGTCAGCGCCGGTGATCGACGCGAAGCCGGGATAGTCCTCGATGAGCTCGGTGTTGAGGATCTCGCCGCCGAGATCCTTCTGCTCCAAAAGGATCGCTTTCATGCTCGCGCGGGCTGCGTACAGCCCGGCGGTGAGGCCGGCCGGACCGCCGCCGATGATGATGAGATCGAAGTCCGTCACAGGGATCCTTTCGCGGAAGCCCTCCCAGACTAGAACACATGACCGGCGCCGAAAGATTCCTCGCGCTCGGCGACTCGTTCACAATCGGCACGGGGACGTCACCGGATCGTTCGTTCCCCGCCATCCTCGTCGGGCTGTGGCGCGAAGCGGGGCGCAGCGTCGCGCTCACAAACCCCGCGGTCAACGGTTACGCGACCGACGACCTCATAGCCGAGGAGTTGCCGCTCGTCGCCCAGGTGCGACCGACACTCGTGACGGTCCTGATCGGCGCGAACGACATCGTTCGCGCCGTGGGCCCCGACGGTTATCGCGAGCGCCTCGCACGCATCTACGCGCACCTTCGCGCGCATGCGCCTCGGGCCCGAGTCGTCGCGCTCCCGCAGCCGGATTGGTCGATGTCGCCGGCGGCGGTGGGATTCGGCGACGTGGCGGCCATCGCGCGCGAGATCGAGCGATTCAACGAGATCGCCCGCGCCGAGGGAGAGCGCTCGGGGGCGCGCTGGATCGACCTCTTTCCGTTGATGCGCGAGCAGGCGCGACGGGGCATGTTCGCGGCCGACGGGCTGCATCCGTCGGCGAGCGCGTATGCGGAGTGGGCTCGCGAGCTGGCTAGAGCGTGGGCTTGGTGACCATGAAGAAGACGATCACCACGACGATGACCGCGAGCACGATCCCGACGAAGCGGGCGTTCGCCGAAGCGCTGCGGTAGTCCTGGCTCTCCGGTCCATTCGCGTCGAGCGACCGGATCTGTGCCCGCAGCATGGGCGTGTACACGAAGAATCCGAGGATGATCGCGATGACCCAGAGCACGATCCCGCCAGCGATCCAGAACGTGGTGAACGAGAGACCGCCGAGGAACACCATCGTGACCCCACTGACCGCGAGCAGCAGATATGCCGGATTCGCGAACCAATCGTCGAGCCGCTTGACGCCGCGGAGCACGAACGCCTGGACGGGCGTCGGCTGCCTCGCCACCGTGCCGAGCCACACGCCGTACGTCGCGTTGAAGCCGACCGCGACGATCGCGAGCAACACGTGAATGAATTTCACGACGACGAAGACGGTCACCGCCGCGAGTCTACGTGCGCGCGACGACAGGAATGGCGGCGCCCGTGATTCCGCTCGCCTCGTCAGAGGAGAGGAACACGATGAGGGCAGCGATCTCATCCGGGGTCGCCCAGCGCGACGGATCGGCCTTGGGCATCGCGAGGCGATTGTCCGGAGTGTCGATGATGCGCGGCAGCACGCAGTTGGCGGTCACGCCCTCGCGCTTGAGCTCGTCAGCGAGCGACTCGGTCCACCGGACGAGCGCGGCGTTGGCCATCGCGTAGCCCGCGGCCGCCTTCTCCCCCTTCAGCGCCGCGAGCGAGGACACGCTCACCACGCGGCCGCGGCCTCGCGCGCGCATCGGAGCGAGGCACGCGGTCGTCGCGGTCACGGCGGTCGCGACTTTCTGGTCCCACGAAGCCCGATACGCCGGAAGGTCTCCCGCCGCAGCGTCGCTCGCGGCGTAGCCGCCCACCAGGTTCGCGACCACGTCGAGCCGCCCCCAGGCGCGCAGCACCTGCTCGACCGCCCTTTCCATCGCCGGACGATCGCCAGGATCAGCCGCGAGGAGCATCACGAGCGGGTCCGCCGGCGTGCCGGCAAGCGCGCCGAGGTCGGCGCGCACCTGCTCGCCCTTTGCCTGATCGCGGACGGCGATCGCGACGTGCGCGCCCTGCGCGAGATACGCCCGTATCACCGCTCGACCGATGTTGGAGGTCGCGCCGGTAAGTACTACGGCGTGGGCGGAGAGATCGAACATCGCCGGTAGTATCGGCTTGTGAGCGTCCTCGAACGGATCGAGCACCCGCGCGATCTCAAGGTCCTGCGGCGCGACGAGCTGCTCGCGCTCTGCGCCGAGATCCGCGACTTCACGGTCGAGAGCGTGCAGAAGACCGGCGGCCACATCAGCTCGAGCCTCGGCACCGTCGAGCTCACCGTTGCGCTGCACCGGGTGTTCGATTCGCCGCGCGACAAGATCGTGTGGGACACCGGTCATCAGGCGTACGTCCACAAGATGCTCACTGGCCGGCGGGATCAGTTCCACACGCTCCGTCAGTTCGGCGGTATCTCGGGATTCCTCGTGAGGAGCGAGTCCGAGCACGACCAGTTCGGCGCAGGACATGCCGGCACCTCTCTGTCGGCGGCGCAGGGTATGGCCATCGCGCGGGACCTCAAAGGCGAGGATCACCATGTCGTCGCGGTCATTGGCGACGGCGCGCTCACCGCCGGCATGGCCTTCGAGGCGATGAACAACATCGGCCACATGCGGACTCGCGTGATCGTCGTCTTGAACGACAACGGGATGAGCATCGCGCCGAACGTCGGCGCCGTATCACGGATGCTGGAGGCGCTGCGCACCGCGCAGCCCTACCGGTCGGCGAAGCACGTCGCGCGTCAGGTCCTCGAGCACATGCCGGGAAGCGACCTCGCCGAGGAGGCGCGCCGGCGCATCTTCAACAGCCTCAAGGCACTCCTCATCCCCAACCTCTTGTTCGAGCAGCTCGGATTCACGTACTTCGGACCCGTCGACGGTCACGACCTCTTCGCGGTCGAGAGCGTCCTCGAGAAGGCGCGGAACTTCGGCGACGGCCCGGTCTTCGTGCACCTGCACACGGAGAAGGGGCACGGTTATGGCCCGGCCGAAGAGGACAACGTGAAGTGGCACGGCGTTTCCGCGACGGGATCGGCGAAGCCCGCGGCGCCGCAATACACCGCGGTCTTCGCGGACGCGGTGCGCGAGATCCTCGCGGCGGACACGCGCGCCGTTGCGATCACCGCCGCGATGCCCGGCGGCACCGGTCTACAGCCGCTCTTCAAGGACTTCCCTGGTCGGCTCTTCGACGTCGGGATCTGCGAGCAGCACGCCGTCACGTTCGCGGCCGGCCTCGCTACGCAGGGCATCGTGCCGATCGTGGCGATCTACTCGACGTTCCTGCAGCGCGGTTTCGATCAGGTCGTGCACGACGTCGCGGTGCAAGGTCTTCCGGTCGTCTTCGCGATGGACCGCGCGGGGATCGTCGGCGACGATGGGCGCACGCACCAGGGCCTTTATGACATCTCGTACCTACGCATCCTTCCGGGCATGACATTGATGGCGCCGAAGGACGAGGCGGAGCTGCGCCAGATGCTCTGGACCGCTTACCGCCACGCGGCCGCCGGCCGCGGTCCTGTCGGCGTGCGATTCCCGCGCGGCACCGGGTTCGGGGTCTCTCTGGACGCGCCGCTCACCGAGCTCCCCCTGGGGATCTCGGAGACGTTGCGCGACGGGAGTGATCTGGCGCTCATCGCATACGGTCAGCCGGTCAGGGCCGCGGTCGAAGCAGCCGAGATGCTCGCGCGCGAGGGCCTCGAAGCGACCGTCGTGAACGCGCGCTTCACGAAGCCGCTCGACGCTGAGCGGTTGCTGGCGCTTGCGGCGCGGATCCCGCGGTTCCTCACGATCGAGGAGCACGTCATTGCCGGCGGTTTCGGGTCGGCCGTCGCCGAGCTCCTCGCCGAACGGGGCGCCCGCGTCGACGTCGAGATGCTTGGCATCCCGGACGAGCACGTGGATCACGGGGCCCAGAAGCTCTGGCGCCGGCACTATGGTCTGGATCCCGAGGGCATCGTCGCGACGATCCGCCGTCGCTGGCCCCAGCTGGTGCGCGTGCACGAGCCGGAGGAGAGCGCCGGCTAGGCCCGCGCCCCCGCCGGCGAGAGGAGCTCGCTCACCTTCGCGACGAGCGCGTCGACGTCGAAAGGCTTGCGCATGATCTCGCGCTTTCCCTTTGCGGCGACCGTGTGCGCTGCGCGCTGAGGCGCGGCGGTGAGAAAGAGCACGGGGACGTTGGCCCAGCGCACGTCGCCACGGAGTACGTCGAATACGTCGATGCCGTTGAGGCCGGGAAGGGCGATGTCGAGGATCAGCAGGTCGGGTGGCTCGCCCTCCTGACCCTGGAGGACCAGAGCGCCGTTCGAGACGTGCTCGCTGCTGATCCCGAGTCGCTCCCTGAGGACGGACGTGATCAGCGTCGCGGTATCCGGGTCGTCCTCAGCGACGAGGACCCGGGTCACACAAGAAGCAGGTCGAGGAGGCGAAGGAAGAGGCGCTCGTTCGTGCAGAGCCTGCATTGGCACATGCGCGCCCTTCTGAGCAACGCCCGTGCCAGCGGCGGTCTTACCGCCGCGGATCAGTCGTGCCCGCTTGGTCGGGGCGTGCCGGCTGGACGCAGCGTCGCGCGCGGCGTTGCCCGGGGCGCCGTCGACGCCTCCGGGTGTGGGGTCTCGCGACCCCGCGGGTTGGCGTGCTCCGACGGCGCGATTCCCTGTTGCTCGTCGTCGATGAGGCTATCGATCTCCGACCGGGTGGTTTCAGGTACACGGTCTTTGATCGCGTCAAGGACGGCGAGGTGCTTTTCGCGGGCCGCGTCAGCGACCGCCTGCGCGGCGTTCCGTTTGTCTTCGCTGTCGGCGTCGCGCAGCTCGTCGACCGCGTTCGTGAACTTAGTGACCGCGTCCGCGTATTCGGTCGTGGCGGTGGGCGCGTTTGACGGCTGCTGCTCCGCGGTCCGCGCGAGCTCGTCGAGCCGGCGATCCGCGAGCTCCGCCAGGAGCTGCATGCGCGCGACGTCGTCGAAGGTGAGCGTGAGCTGCACGTCTTCGCTCGCGCGCTTGACCGCGTAGAGCGGCTCACCCGGAAGGCTCACCGCCGCGGCGCTGGTCGTCCCCCAAGCAACGACGAGCGCGAGCGCCGCGACGGCGAGCGCGGGTCGGAGGATGGTCCACGAAGGCACGAACCGCCGCGGTCGCGGCGCGAGCACGACGGCAGCCTCGGAGAGGAGCCGCGATCGCAGCTCGGTGCGGAACGACTTGCGCATGACGGGGCGCTCGAGGATCCCGCGACGCTCACGCCGGCTCATGCGAGCGCCTCGCGCGACGGGATGAGCGTGCGGAGCATCTCGAGCGCACGGAACTGGATCCCGCGGACGGTTCCCTCACGTTTGCCGACCAGGTTGGCGATCTCGGACGTGCTGTAGCCCTCGACGAAGCGCAGGACGATGACCTCCTGCTGGAGCGGCGTGAGGCGCGCGATGGCGGCACGCACGGTCTCCTTGTCCGCGAGAGCGAGCAGGCCGGCGTCGGGCTCCACGATCTGATCAACTCCGGGATGCGCGAGGGCGTCCTCGAACGAGATCTGGATCCGCGTCCGGCGCGCGCGGTCGATCACGGCGTTCCGAGCGATCCGATACAGCCAGGCCAGGAACGCCTGGCGGGGCTCGTAGCGGGGGATCGCCCGCAGGGCTCGCATGAACACGTCGCTCACCAGGTCCTCGGCGTCGGTGTCGCTGTGGACCCGGTAGTAGACGTAGCGGTACACGGCCTCGACATAGCGGTCATAGAGCGCCCCGAAGGCGGCCGTGTCCCCCTTTCCGGCCCGAACGGCGAGGACAGCATCCTCGTCGGTCGTTCCGTCGGGGCTAACGGGGGGCGACGGCTGGCTGTTAGGTGGCACCTATTTCAAGGAGGCAAGGTAGGCCACGAGGGCGTCCAGGTCGGTAGGCGAGAGGTCTCTGCCAAGCCCGCGTGGCATCGAGTCCTGGTACCCCGGGACCACGTAGGCGCCAGGATCGAGGACCGACTCACGGACGTAATCCTCCGCGCTCATCCCGGGTCGGCGCGTCGCGGCGATCGTTCCGATGTGGTCGAGCGGCGGCCCGACCCGTTGCCCGAAGAGGTTCGGTTCGTGGCAGCTGCTGCAGCGGAGGGCTTGATACACCTGGCGTCCGCGCGCCACCGGCTCGGTGGCCGGCGGCTCCGCGGCACAGGCCAGCAAGAAGACCGCGACGAGCGATAACGCAACGGCGGGGGCTGGGGGGCAAAGCCCCCCAGCTCGCCGCATCATGCGAACGGTGCAGGGTGACGCATCGCTTCGCGACGTTACGGTCATCTTTGACGATCGTCCCATCATCCGGGGTCTCTCGCTGGAAATCACCGCCGGGCTCACGCTCATCCGCGGACCCAACGGCGCGGGCAAAACGACGCTCCTCCGGGTCATCGCGGGAATGGTCCCGATCGCCGGCGGGGAGCGGCGAGTCGACGGCGAGACGCTCTACATCGGCCACCGTCCGATGCTGCTCCGGGGGTTGACCGCGCGCGAGAACCTGTCCTTCTATTCGCGTTTTCGTGGGCTTCAGGACGCCGCCGTCGCCGATGCGCTGCGCGGCTGGGGTCTCGACGGAAAGATGGACCGTGCGGTCGAACGGCTCTCCGCGGGCGAGCGCAGGCGGGCGGCCATGGCACGAGTCGAGATCGAGCGCGTCCCGCTACTGCTGCTCGACGAGCCGTTTGCCGATCTCGACGAGGGCGGCATCACGCGGGTGCGCGACTGCATCCTTTCGGCACGTGACGAGGGACGCACGGTGGTCGTCGCGACGCACGGCCACCCGGAGCTCGATGCCCTCGCCGCGTTGCGCCTGCTCATGAACGAAGGCGTCGCGAGGGCCGCGTGAACAGGATCGCGCTCGTCGCGGCACGCGAGCTTCGCGCCGAGCGACGCCAGCCCGATGGGATCGTGGCCGCGACGACGTTCATCGCGGTGCTGGTCTTGCTCGAGAGCCTCGTGGTCGGTCCGGTCATCGCACGCGATGCCGACGTCGCCGCGGCGCTCTTCTGGATCGCGCTCGCATTCGCGACGATCCTCACGACGATGCGCTCGTTCGATCGCGAGCTCGAGGACGACGCGCTCGATGCGCTCGTCGCGCTCCCCGGTGGACGCGACGCCCTCTTTGGTGGAAAGGTCCTCGCGCTCACGGCGATGCTGCTGCTGGTGGCGGCCGTCGGCGGCATCCTGTCGCTCGTCCTCCTCGATCTTCCGCTGGCGCTTCCGATCCATCTCGCGATCGTGGTGCTGTTCGGCGTCGTCGCGTTGCCACCGGTCGTGATCGTCGACGTGATCCTCGCGCTGCGACTTCGCGCGCGCGCGGCTCTGGTGCCGATCCTCGCGCTGCCGGTCCTGGTCCCGCAGCTTGTGGCCGCGACGCGCGGTGCGAGCGCTGCGCTCGTCGGCGACGACGTCGGCGCGCTCTCGTGGGCCGGACTCCTCTTCGCGTTCGCGGTTGTTTACGCCGTGTTGGGCCTTACCATCGTCCCAGCGGCCATCGAATGATCGAAACCACTCTCGAGCGCGGCGTGGGGCTGCGCATTCGCCCATGGCTCGGCATCGCCGCAGCGGCTTCGTTCGTCGTGGCGAGCTTCATGGCGCTCATCTGGGCACCCGCCGATGCCGTTCAGGGCGAGGTCTACCGGATCATCTACGTGCACGTGCCCTCAGCGTGGCTCGCGTACCTGGCCTTCGTGGTCGTGTTCCTCGCCTCGGTCGGTTGGCTGTGGTCGCGAAGGCCGCTCTTCGATGCGATCGCGGTGGCTTCCGCGGAGATCGGGGTTCTGTTCACCGGGCTCGCTCTCGTCGCGGGCTCGATCTGGGCGAAGCCGACCTGGGGCGTGTGGTGGACGTGGGAACCGAGGCTCGTCACGACCGCGGTCATGTTCGTCATGTACGTGGGCTATCTGCTGCTTCGCGGGCTCTCGACCGATTTCCAACGGCGCGCGACGAGAGCCGCCATCCTTGGCGTGATCCTCGTCATCGACGTGCCGATCGTCCATCTCTCCGTACTGTGGGCGAACTCGCTTCACCAGCTACCGACCGTGCTCCGGGCCGCGGGCGGACCGGCACTGGACTCCTCGATGCTCCTCACGCTCATGGTCTCGGTCGCTGCCTTCACTCTCGTGTACGCCTACTTCATGTCCGCCCGAGTAGCGATCGAGCTCGTGCGTCAGGAGCGACTGTGGATCCGAACGTAGGCTTCATCGCCGCCGCCTTCGCGATCGTGTGGGGCGCGCTGCTCGCTTATCTCGTGTCCCTGCGCGCGCGAAGTGCTTGAGCGGATCGGCTCGCGGCGGCTTCTGATCGTCGCGGCGCTCGCGACCGCTGTGATCGTGGGCGTCTTCTCGGTCACGAACCTCGCGAGCTCGACGGTCTACTACCTCACGCCATCGGAGGCGAAGCTCAGGACTCTCCCGACCGGACAGCTGGTGCGCCTAGGCGGGCTCGTGAAAGTAGGTTCGCTCTCGATCCGACCGCTCTCATTTCACGGCCCGAACGAGTTCGAATTCGTTATCACCGACGGGAGCGTCGATGTCCGTGTGCGCGGGCAAGGCGCGATCCCGGGTCTGTTGCGCGAGGGAGCGGGCGCGATCGTCGAAGGCTCGTTCACCGCTGACGCCACGTTCATCGCGACGCAGGTGATCGCGAAGCACGACGAGGTCTACACCGCGCCGACCGCGGGTGCGACGCCCGCTCACCGAACCTCGTTGCCATGAGCGCGGGCGATCTCGGCGCCGCCGCGCTCCGGGCCGGCGTCTTCCTCGCGCTCTGGGGCACCGGCGCGGCGGTGTACGCGGCGTGGAAGCGCGACGGAAGAGCGCTCGCCTCGGCGAAGGTCGCCGCGGTCGTCGTCCTCGGACTGGTCGGCCTCGCGGCACTGTCGATGATGTTCGCGCTCGCGACACACGACTTCTCGATCCTCTACGTGGCGCAGAACAACGCACGCGAGACCCCGCTCTTCTATTCGATCATCGGGCTCTGGGCGGCGCTCGAGGGCTCGATCCTCCTCTGGACCGCGATCCTCGCGGGCGCGACCGCCTTCGTCGCCTTCCGCGGCACCGCCGCGATCCCACGGCTCGGTACGACCGCGGTGGCCGTGCTTTTCGCGATGCTCACGTTCTTCCTCCTGCTCGTCACGACCCCCGCGGCGGATCCGTTCGTCCGACTCGCGTTCCCGCCCGACAACGGCGCCGGGCCGAACCCGCTGCTCCAGAACCATCCACTCATGGCGCTTCACCCGCCGCTGCTCTATCTCGGCTACGTGCTCACGTCCGTGCCGTTCGCCTATGCGATCGCGTCGCTCATCCTCGGCGAGGGCGGCGATCGATGGCTCGTCGCGACGCGGCGCTACGCCCTCGTGTCGTGGGCCCTGCTCGGCGTGGGCATCGTCGCGGGCGCCTGGTGGAGCTACGCGGTCCTCGGCTGGGGTGGCTACTGGGCCTGGGATCCCGTCGAGAACGCGGCGATCATGCCGTGGCTTACCGCGACCGCCTACCTGCACTCGGTGATGGTCGAGGAGAAGCGCCGACTCCTGCGGACGTGGAACCTCGCGCTCGTCGTGGCGACGTTCTCGCTGACGATCCTGGGCACGTTCCTCACGCGCAGCGGTGTCGTGAACAGCGTGCACTCGTTCACGCAGTCCGCGCTCGGTCCGATTCTGCTCGGATATCTCGTCGCGATCCTCGTCGTCTCGGTCGGTCTGCTCCTCTGGCGCTCAGGCCGGCTTCAAGATCGCGGACCGGTGGGCACACCGCTCTCGCGCGAGGCGATCTTCCTCTTCCAGAACGTCGTCTTCGTCGCGGCGACCCTGACCGTTTTGCTCGGGACCCTCTATCCCCTGATCGCGGAGGCGATCAGCGGCGCTCAGCTCTCGATCGGCGGCCCGTACTTCGACCGCGTGGAGATCCCGCTCGCGCTGGCGCTCCTTTTCCTCATGGGGATCGGTCCGCAGCTGCCCTGGCACGGCGCGTCGCGGATGACGCTCGAGCGGCAGTTCACCGTCCCGCTCGTCGCGGCCGCGGGCGGCGCGGTGCTCGCGCTCGTGACCGGAGTGAACGGCCTCCCCGCGGTGCTGACCTACGCGCTCGGGGCGTTCGTGGCTGCGACAGTCGTGCAGGAGTTCGCACGCGGCGCGCGTGCCCGCGGCATCCTTCATGGCGAGGCGCCCCTCACCGCGGTTGGCAACCTGTTCCGCCGCAACGGACGGCGTTATGGCGGCTACGTCGTGCACCTCGGGATCGTGCTCGTCGCGGTCGCCGTCGCGACGAGCCAGGCCGGCTCGGTCGACGCGGAGAAGACCCTCGCTCCCGGCGAGACGCTCGTGATCGGCGGCTACACGCTGCGGCTCGAGTCCCTTCGCACCGTCGACGAGGCGCAGCGCAGCTCGGTCGTCGCAGACGTGCTCATCACCGGGCACGGCGCGAGCGAGCAGCTCCACCCCGCGCTCGTGCAGTACCCGAACAGCGCCGCCGCGGTCGGATCCCCGGGGATCGGTGCCGGCCTCCGCGACGACCTGTACACGATCCTCGCGGCATTCGATCAACGAGGCTTCGCCTGGGCGACCATCCGGGTCCGCGTCATCCCTCTCGTGTCCTGGCTCTGGGTGGGTGGGCTCGTCGTAGGTATCGGGGCCCTGATCGCCGGCCTGCCCGCCCCCCGACGCCGCGCGTCCGCGGTTCTTCCGGTGGCCGAAGCGTCGGCGCCGGCCGACTGATGGCCGCGAAGCTTGTCCGCGGGGCGATCGTCGTCGCGATCCTCGGCCTCGTCGTGACCCTCGCGTTCGCGTTCCGGCGCGATCCCCACGACATCCGGACCGGCACGGTCGGGAAGCCCGCGCCCGAGGTCAGCCTGGACCGCCTCGACGGGTCCGGGCGCGTCGCCCTTGGCGACCTCAAAGGAAAGGTCGTCGTCCTCAACTTCTTCGCGTCGTGGTGCCTTCCGTGCACCGAGGAGAATCCCGCGCTCGTCCACGTGTATGAGCGCTACCGCGCGAGCGACGACGTGGTGATGATCGGTGTCAACTATCAGGAGACGCGCGACAACGGCCTCGCCTATGTCCGGCGTATGGGCATGAGCTGGGTGACGCTCGCCGACGATGACGGCAGGGCCGCGCTTGCCTACGGCGTGTTCGGCCCACCCGAGACGTTCTTCATTGGCCCCGACGGCGTGATCGCGGGCCGGCACATCGGCTGGATCGACGAGGCCACGCTGATTGCCGGCATCGAAGCTATCCGCCCGGCGGCAGCACGATGAGAGGCCGCATCGTCGCCGGGCTGGCTCTTCTCGTCATTGCCGCGGCCCTCGTCCTCGCCCTGCGTCCTCACGAGGCTACCGCGGCCGAGCGCGTGGACCGCATCACGTCCGAGCTGCGCTGCCCGGTCTGCCAGGGCCTTTCGGTGAAGGACTCGCCCTCGGAGACGGCCCGCCAGATGCGCGACCTGGTGGTTCAGCGCGTCGGCGAGGGCAAGACCGACGCGCAGATCGAGGACGAGTTCCGGGCTTCGTACGGAGAATGGGTCCTCCTCGCGCCACCTCTCGTCTCCTGGAACGGCGTGATCTGGGCTGTCCCGATCCTCGCGCTCGTCGGCGGCGTCCTCGTCGCGCTGCGGCGGATGCGCGCGGCGCCGTCCGATCTGGAGCGGCCGACCCCGAGACAGCTCGCGGAGCTGCGCGAGCGCGTGCGCGCCGAAGAGGCGGCGGACGCATGACGATCGCGCTCTTCGTCGGCCTGCTCTTCGTCGGTGCCTTCGCGGTGATCGCGCCCCTCGTGCGGCGAACCGGGTGGCCCGCGGATCCGCCGGACGAGCGAGACGACGTCGCGCGTGCGGTCAGCTCGCTTCGCGACCTCGAGTTCGCGCGCGCCGCCGGGACGATCGCCGCACCCGATTACGCGAGCCTGCGCGCGACGCTCGAGCGTGATGCGTTCGCGCCGCGCGCGGCCGAGCCTCGCGCCGCTGCCCCGGTGCGGACGATCCTCCTAGCCGCATTGATCGTCGCTGTGGTCGCGGTCGTGGCAGCGATCACGTTGCCGAAGGAAGCCGGCGATCGGGCGCCGGGCGAGCCAATCACCGGCACGGTCCCGCAGACCAACGACGTCGCGGCGCTCGAGGCACGGGCCAAAGCCAACCCGGCGGATATCCCGACGCAGCTCGCTCTCGCCGACGCGTATGTCGTCGCGCAGCGTCCGCGCGATGCGGTCGCGGTCTATCAGGCGGTTCTCGCTCGCGACCCCAAGAACGTGGCCGCGCTCGATGGTCTCGGGCTCATCCTCGTCGCGTCGGGAAGCAACGACGGAGCGCGTAAAGCGCATCCATAGGAACGAATTCACCAAGATTGCCGCCGCGAACGCGAGGACTCCCAACAAAAGAAGATAGCCGCCGATATCCCTCATGTCAGATGTGTGATACTAAGTGCTCATGCCTAGACGCCCAAGCACAGACCCAAACAAGGCCGCGTTCGACCTGATCCAGAAAATTATCGACAGCGGCGAGAAGAACCCGGCCGCCGTCGCTCTGGGCAAGCTCGGCGGGTCCAAAGGCGGAAAGATCAGGGCAGCCAAGCTGAGTGCGCGACGCCGCTCAGAGATCGCCAAGAAGGCCGCGGCTACGCGCTGGGGGAAGAAGAGCTAGCGAACGACTGAGCACGGAAGCGAGGGCCTACCACCCCATCCGATTAGGTCGAGGTCCCCGCCACCTGCGTCGTACGTGGGTGCGGAAAGCCGCACCGCTCGCGTGGCCTGTGCCACGCGCACTACGGGCTGTGGAGCCGCGATCTCAAGAAGGGCCGAATCCCCCGCGTCACGCCGCTCCGCTGACCGAGCGGCGGCACCCCGATTAACGAGTCCAGGAGGTCACTGCGTCCCCTTTATCCACGGATCGTTGCGCTCGACGTCGGCGTCCTGATCTCGTAGCGTGGGGTCCCCGTGACGAGCCGCGTGATGGCGTGCCACGTGCGATCGAATACCCCTGAGAGCGACGCGACCGCGTCGGCGTCGCCATCGACGACGAGCGGCTGGACCACGAGCTGCGTTTCGGCACCGATGCCGATGCTGGAGCCTTCGAAGTACGTGACCTCAGCTGTGCCCGGGCCGGCCCAGATCGTGTCGCCGGTCGACAGGATGTCGCCGACATGCGCGGGCGTGAAACCCATATCCGCGGCCCGGCGAATGAAGACACTGCCGCTCAAGTTCGTGACGGTCGTGGCGGTCGCGAGCACGCGACCTTGCGGTCCGAGCGTCGCGTCCGAGCCGAACACGAACGTGAGAAGGATCGCGACAGCGATCGTGAGTGCGACGTGCGAGCGCGAGTGCGGCCAGACGACCACGTTTGGCCTCCCCTAGCACCGCACCAACCACACCGGCGGTTGGCAGTCGTATGCCCAGATCACCTAACGCCCGCTCGCTGGCGGTGTTGGGTCAGTCGGGTGTCAGCGGATCGAGGCCGGTCACTCGCGGGGTGGCGAATACTCCGACAGTGAGACGAGGAACGCTCTCGTTCGGCCCGGTTGGACGGTCAGCGGTTCACCTAATGTCGCCTTGGCGAAAACGGGGACGCGCAGCCCGTGGAGCCGCTGGGTGCTTCGCGTCCACTCCGTACCGCAGACCGGACAGTTGAACGGCCCGTCCGCCATTCGCTCTCCGTGCGCCAAAAGGATCTTGGCGCAACAACGGTCGACGTTGGGCTCACGGCCATCCGCAGCGGCCAGAAATGGGAACTCCGCGTCTGGTCCGCGTCGCGACCGACGGACGAATTCCCGGCCGTCGCCGCGCCGGTAGACCTCGCTCTCGGCCTTCGTCCACTCGGTCGAGCACTCGGGACAGCGGAACGAGCGCCCGCGCTCGTAGAAACCGCCCCACTCGATGATCCAGTCCTCGCAGCAATCGGCGAGGATCGTCCGCTCGGCCATCGTTTTCATCGCCTTGCTCCCAGCCAGCAGAGGAGCGCCTTCTCCGTATGCAATCTGTTTTCAGCCTGATCGAATACGGCGCTCTGCGGTCCGTCGAGGATCTCGTCGGTGATCTCCTCGCCCCGATGCGCGGGCAGGTCGTGGAGGACGATGGCGTCGCTCTTCGCGCCGGCGAGAAGCTGTGCGTTGACCTGATACCCGTGGAATGCGCGGCGGCGACGCTCGTACTCCTGTTCCTGCCCCATGCTCGTCCAGACGTCGGTATAGACGACGTCAGCGCCGTCGACCGCCCACCGCGGGTCCGTGCCGCACTCGATCCGACCGCCACTCGCGCGCGCCGCCGCATCGGCGAGCTGGCGGAACCGAGCGAGCGGCTCGTACCCCGGCGGCGTCGCGACACGCAACGTCGCACCGGTCTTCGCGGCGCAGAGCATCAGTGAATGGGCGACGTTGTTGCCGTCCCCGACATACGCGATGGTCACGCCGTGAAGGTCCGGCCCCTTGCGCTCGCGGATGGTGAAGATGTCCGCGAGCCCTTGGCACGGGTGCGACAGATCGGAGAGCCCATTGACCACCGGAACTTCGCTGTACCTCGCGAACTCCTCGATCGTCTCGTGGGCATTGACCCGCAGCACCACGACGTCGGCCATCCGTCCAACGACGCGCGCGACATCGGAAACGCTCTCGCGGCGACCGAGGCCCACTTCCGCCGGCGAGAGGTAGACGCAGTGCCCGCCGAGCTGCGCCGTGCCGACGTCGAACGAAAGACGCGTGCGCAGGCTGGGCTTCTCGAAGACGAGCGCGACCGACCGCCCGGCGAGATCCCGCCGTGGGCTTCGGTCGGTCTTGAGGCGCGCAGCCAGGTCGAGGAGCGTCCAGAGCTCGTCGGCCTCGACGTCGGCGATCGAGACGAAGTGACGGACGCGCGACGCCACCGCGGTCATGGCAGGGCGCGAAGCCGCGGGCGTCGATCGTCCGCCAGGCG
Organism: Chloroflexota bacterium; assembly: GCA_005889075.1. GTDB lineage: Bacteria > Chloroflexota > Limnocylindria > P2-11E > P2-11E > 3-1-20CM-2-70-9. The sequence continues at coordinate 26,118 of VBDQ01000072.1, read as the reverse complement.
CAGGAGCGCGGTCGCGAGCCGGGCCGGATCGTGACGGATCGTGTCCTGCTTGAGCCAGAGATCACGCGGACCCGCCCACTTGTCGATGACGGGCGCGGTCACCGGTCGAACACCCTGGTCGGCGATCTTCGCGAGCGCGTCGGCCGTCGGCTCGAGGTAGTCGAGGCCTTTCTCGGCATAGTGACGGCGGAGGTGGTCCGGGGGCGGGTCGTCGTTGATGAGTGCGACATCGAGACCGCTCCCGCCCAGGTAATCGCGAACGACGCGCACGTGGTCGGCGAGCCCGAAGCCGTCGGTCTGGCCGGGCTGCCGGGTCGTGTTCGCGACGTACACGACGAGTCCCTCCGCGTTCGCGATCGCCCGCGCAATGTCGGGGACGAGCAAGCACGCACAGACTGTCGTGAAGAGGCTGCCCGGTCCGAGCGTGATCAGATCGGCGGACTCGATCGCTTCGATGCTGCCATCGGTCGCGCGCACGTCGTCGTCCTTTAGGTAGATCCTCTCGATGGGCGCCTTGCCCGGCGCGCGGACGTTCACTTCCTCTTCGACGACGCTGCCGTCGGCGAGCTTGGCGCAAAGGTGTGTGTTGTAGAGGGTTACCGGCAGCACGCGACCGCGGATCCCGAGGAGGCGCGACGCCTCTTCGACCGCCCGAAGGAACGACCCTTCCTGCTGGGTGAGCGCCGCGAGGAAGAGATTGCCGAACGCCATTCCCGAGAGGTCTTCGCTCTTCTCCGTCTCGAAGCGATGCGAGAAGAGGCGGATGAGCGCTGGATCCCCCTCGGCGAGGACGGTGAGCGCGCTGCGGATGTCACCGGGCGCGGGTACGTCGAGGGCGATGCGGACTTTGCCCGTCGATCGTCCTGAGTCGGTGACCGCGATGAGCCCGGTGATGTCGTCTGTGCGACGGCGGAGGCCGGCCATCACTGTGGGAGCGCCAAGGCCCCCGCCAACGCAGACGACGCGGAGGTCGTTCATGCCCGAATGGTCGCAGATAGTCGCGCCCCGGACGACCGGGGGCGCTCAGATCGCTAGCGGGACCTCCGGTGGCGCGCGGCGACAGCCTTCTTGATGTTCCGGCGCGCCGCGGTTGTCTGCCGCCGCGTGGTGCGTCGCTTCGGCGCTACGGTCTTCCGACCGCCGCGAGGTCCGCGCTTGGTCGTGGCCGCGCGCAGCCCGCTCGCCGGCTGGAGGATCTTGTCGTCCTCGCCGATTTCGATGCCGTGGCGCTTGGCGGCCGAGACGATCTTCTTGCGCGCCGACTCCTTGTCGCTCGCCGACTCGAACTCGGTCTGGTTCCACCGTGCCATGGCGTTGCGGACGTGGGACTCATCGTTCAGTGGTAGATGGCCCTCGCCGCGCGCGTCCACGTACGCAAAGCGGCTCTTCGGCATCTTCTCGCGAGCCGCGGTGTCGAGATCTGCCATGTTTCGCTCCTTTCCGATGCGGTTTTGCTGCATACGTCGTTCCCGACGCGTGCTTTCATCTGCGGCGAGGCGCGACCTCGACGCCACGGGGAGTGACCCGGCCGTATCGCTCGGAGGGAGAACAATGAAGCAGCTCGGTAGGCGATTCATCCCGTTCTGGGCGATCCAATTCATCGTCGGCGCCGTGGTGGTGCTGCTCGCGGTCGGGCTCGTGGCCACCCTCCTGGGTCCGGTGCTGCAGGGCCCCAGCGCGTTCTTCGACGAGCTGGGTAAGACGGTCTCGCGTCTGGCGCCACAGCCTCAGGCCGACATTCGGACGGACGATCAGCTCAAAGCTGTGATCAAGGCGATGCCGAGCGGCCGTCTCCGCGTCGGCAGCATCGTCGAGGAGCAGGATCGGGTCGTCTTCACCACCACCGCCGACCGCTCCGCGGTGCGCGCGGCGGTCCGCCCGGGCGATGAGCTTCGCATCGGACGCGACGGCAACGTGGAGATCGTCCCAACGGGGATCCCCGGCGTCATCGACTCGTTACAGCGCGCGCTCGACGACCTCAAGCGCCGGTTCTTCGGGCCGTGAGAGATAAACGAAAGGGCCGCCCATCGGCGGCCCCTTTCGACCTTGAGCGAAGCCCGGTCGCCTAGCTTGCCTTGCGCGAGGCGGTGAGCGCCCTCGTGCCGATGACCGTCCGGGCAACGAGCTCGGTACGCCACGCCTTTCGCCGCTCGAGCGCGTCGGTGTAGCCGCGGTCGTACGCGCCGATCGCGAGGAAGCCGACGATGATCATCCCGATCGCCACGCCAGCCATGAGCCCAATCGCGAACAGCACCATCGTGTCCTCATTTCTTCGCCTAATGCGAGCTCGTCTGGCGAGCCCCTGAGCAAAGCGCATGCCAGCGGCGCTTGATCGCTCCCTCGCATGGCACCATGGCCCGCCGGACGGCCGACGGCTTCACCTTCCGTTTACGTGGACGCCTCCGGGCGGGCCGGTCGGGCAGGATAGGCGCGCCAGACGAGAAGGAGGAGACGGGTGCGTTTCTCGCTGATGCCAAAAAAGAGCGAGTTCTTCGTCCTGTTCGAGCAGCACGCTCAGAACGCCGTCGAAGCGTCCGAGGCGTTGGAGAAGCTCTTCGCCGACTTCACCGACGTCGAGAACAAGGTCCGCGACATCCACGCGATCGAGCACTACGGCGACAAGCTCAACCACGAGATCGTTCGTCACCTAAACGAGACATTTGTCACTCCGCTCGACCGGGAGGACATCCTCGGGCTCGGCACGAAGATCGACGACATCACCGACGTTTGCTACGACGTCTCCGAGCTGGTGCTGCTCTTCAAGGTAAAACGAGTCCGGCCGGCCGCCCTGCGTCAAGCCAAGGTGCTGGTGAGCGCGGCGAAGGAGGTCCTCGTCATGCTTCGCAGCCTCGAGGGCCTCAAGGGCCTCGAGCAGCACTGGATCACGATCCACACACTCGAGAACGAGGGTGACCAGATCTGGCGCGAGGCGGTGGCCGAGCTCTTTGCCGGCACCGACGACGCAATCGAGATCGTCAAGTGGAAGGACATTCACTCGCTCGTAGAGGTGGCCATCGATCGCTGCGAGGACGTCGCCAACATCGTCGAGACCATCGTGGTGAAGCACAGCTAGCTTGGACAACGCGACCGTTCTTCTCGCCCTTGTCGTGCTGCTTGGGCTCATCTTCGAATTCGTCAACGGGTTCCACGACGCGGCGAACGCGATCGCGACGGTCATTGCTACCCGTGTCCTTACCCCCGCCCAGGCGATCCTCATGGCCGGGATCCTCAACCTCGCCGGCGCGCTCTCGGGCGAGGCGGTCGCGAAAACAGTGGGCAACGGGATCGTCGACGCGAAGGTCGTCACGCAGGATCTCGTCATCGCCGCTCTGGTTGGAGCGATCGTGTGGGACCTCATCACCTTCATCGCCGCATTGCCGACCTCGTCGAGCCACGCGCTGATCTTCAGCGTCATCGGCGCCGCGGTCTCGGTGCACGGAGTGGAGGTCATCATCGTTCCCGGCCTGCAGAAGACGTCGTTCGGGATCGTGTACTCGCCACTCGTCGCCTTCGCCTTCGGTTATCTGTTCATGCTCGCGATCTACTGGGCGCTCCGGAACGTCAGCTACCGATTCGTGAACCGTTTCTTCGGGCGCGCGCAGATCCTGTCGAGCGCCTATATGGCGTTCAGCCACGGCGGGAACGATGGGCAGAAGACTATGGGTGTGATCGCGCTGGCGCTTGCGGCATACGGTGCGGTGCCGAGTGGCTCCGGCTTCTACATCCCGGACTGGGTCAAGATCATCTGCGCGGTCAGCATCGGCCTGGGGACGGCGACCGGAGGGTGGCGAATCATCCGCACGATGGGCATGCGCATCACCGCGCTCAGGCCCGTCAATGGCTTCGCCGCCGAGACGAGCGCCGCGACCGTCATCGAGATCGCAACCCGGTTCGGCATACCGATCTCGACGACGCACGCGATCTCGGGGGCGATCCTCGGCGTCGGCGCGACCCGCAGGCTGTCGGCGGTCCGTTGGGGGATCGCGGGGCGCATCGTCACCGCGTGGGTGCTGACCATCCCCAGTTGTTTCGTGCTCGGATACGTCACCGCGACCGTCCTCCGCGCCGTCGGAGTGCATCCTTAGCGCGGTTTGGCCACCGCGAGTCGCACCCCCGATCGCACCCGCTACGTGCCGCCGTCGCTGCCACTGCCGCTACTGCGTCGGCAGCGACTCCTCGAGCGGCTCGCCGGTGCCGAGCGCCATCGCCTCACGCTCGTCCATGCGGCGGCGGGCTACGGCAAGACCACCGCGCTCGTTCAGTACGCCGACCTCCTACGCGCGTCGGGACGCCGTATGGCGTGGCTCACCCTGCAACGGAGCGATGACGATCCGCTCGTGCTCTTCGGCGATCTTGTCGGCGCGCTCCGTCGCGATCATCCGGAGTTTGGCGAGCACCTGACCGACTCGCTCGATCAAGGTCGGCGTCTCGATCGTCGCCTCGCCCAGCTCGCGGGCTCGCTCGCCGAGGAGCTGCCGCAGCTCGATGACGTCGTCATCTTCCTCGACGACCATCCTTCGCTGCGCGCCGTCGCCTCGCTCGCAGCGTTCGCCGACGAGCTGGTCGAGCAGCTGCCCGACAACGTGCACCTCGTCCTCGCGACGCGTCGAACGCCGCAGCTCGCGGGCCTCCCGCGCTGGCGACTTGCGGGCAACGTCCTCGACATCTCCGCGGCGGAGCTTGCCTTCACCCGACCCGAGACGATCGAGCTGCTGCGCGGCGAGTTCGCGCTTGACCTTCCCGAGCACGCGATCGATGCCATCTATGGGCGCACCGGCGGATGGCCTGCCGGCATCCGCCTGGCGGCCGCGTTCGTGCACGAGCGGGGCTGGCGCGAGCTTGGCGAGTTCCGCGGCAGCGGCGCGGAGCTCTATGCCTATTTCAACAACGAGGTCCTGAGCCGTTCATCGCGGGCCGACCAAGACACGCTCCTGCGCTGGTCGCTCCTGGAGCGGCTGGACGACGACGAGGGGGTGTCGGCGGGGGGTGCCACCGCGCAGCTGGTGAGCGCGCTCGAGCAAGCTGGCCTCGTATCGCGTGAGACCGGAGCCGGCGGAGGTCATCGCTTCCAGCCGCTCTTCGCGGAGTTCCTGCGCGCTCGTGCCCGCGAGCTCCTTCCTGCGGCGGCGATCGTCGAGCTACACCGCGCCTACGCCGAGCGCGCGCTGGCGCGGGGCGACATCGATCGCGCGATCGGACACCTGCAACAGGCCGGCGAGCACAAGCGCGCGGCGCAGCTGGTCCGCGATAACGGCGAGCGCGTCCTCGAGTCCAGCGAGGTAGCGACGCTCGGGCGCTGGCTCGACGGATTCCCGCCGGGGATCGAGCAGGGCCTCCCGTTCATCGTGCTCCTGCGCGGCCTGCTGCATCGCGTTCGCGGCGACTACGAGCGCGCGCTCGCGCAGTACCGCGACGCGATCACCGAGCTTCGCCGCGCGCGTGACGAGGATGGCCTCGCCCGCGGGCTGTTCTGGTCGGCGCAGGCGCTTCGCTACTTGCGGCGTCCGCGCGAAGCGCTCGAGCAGGCACGCGAGGCGCAGGGCCTCCTCGCCCCGGGCTCGTCGGCGCAGGCCGCGTGGCTCTGGCATCTCGTCGGCGGCGCCCACGCCGACCTCGGTGAGCTCGAGGAGGCGACCGCAGCGCACCTGCGCGCTGAGGCGATGTTCTCGCTCCTGGGCGACGCCGCGGGGCAGCTCGCCGAAGCGGTAGCGCTCGCGCAGCTGCAGCACTTGCTCGGCGATCTCGACGCGGCGCAGCGCACGTACTTGCGCGCGCTCGCGTTGCAGCAGCGAACCGGCGACGTCAGCGCGCTGTGTTGGGCCGAGAGCGGTCTCGTGGACGTACGCACGCGGCGCGGCGATATCGGCGAAGCGCTTGACACGCTCCGCCAGACCCTCGAGGTCGCGAGCGCGAACGATTTGCGCCTCGCCGAGGCCGCTATGTGCGCAACGCTCATGACCGTACACGCGCTGTCAGGGGAGCGCGGCGCCGTCGAAGAGGTGTACCGCGCCGGAGTCGAGCTCTGCCGCGAGCAAAGTGACGACCACGTGATCAGCGAGCTCCACGCGACCGCGGCGGAGCTGCGCGCGCTGCGCGGCGAGGCCGATACGGGACACGACGCGCTTCGCGCGGCTGAGGCCCTCGCTTCCGCATCGCCCGGTCCGCTGGCGGCGATCCGGACCGCACTCGCTCGCGGCACGCTTGCCGAGGCCGAAGGACGAAGCGAGGACGCGCGGACCGCATACGACGAAGCGCGCGCATCCGCGCAGCGCATCGGAGCGCGCTATCTGGCCACGAAGGCGACGCTCCTCGCGACCACGATGACCGAGGACCCTCAAGCGGTCGCGGCAGCTCTGCATGGCGTGGCCGCCGAGCGCTATCGGGACTTCTTGCTGCTTCGCCCGGCCCTCGCAGACGCGCTGCGCACGCGTCTTCCCGAGCTCGAGCTGCCAGCGGACGACACGCGCGCGCTCGCGACGCTGCTCCAGCCGGTCGAGGTCGCAGCGCCGTCGGCGGCGCCGCCGCTTCCCACCTCCGCCGCAGAGACGATCCAGGCTTTCGTGCTCGGCACGTTCGAGCTTCGCGCGAGCGGTGCGCGGATCAGCGACCGGGGGTGGCGCACCAGCAAAGCCAAGGAGCTATTCGCGCTGCTGCTCCTCGACCGACAGCGATTCGTCCCGCGTGACGAGCTCGTGGCGCAGCTCTGGCCGGACACCGACGTCGCCGCGGCGCTCTCGAACTTCCACTTCACGCTTCATGCGCTCCGCAAGGCGCTCGCGTCGGCCGGTGCCTCGGAGGCGACCGTGGTCGTTCGGTCAGATGCCGGTTACGGTCTCGCTCTACCCGCCTCGATCCATGTGGACCTCGAGGTCTTCCGTCGTTCGTTGCGACGGGGCCGCGAGGCGCGCGATGCGGGCCGATCGCGCGATGCGATCCAGCATCTGCGCGCGGCGGTCGCGGCACATCGTGGTCGTTTCCTCGCGGACCTGACCGCTCCATGGATCGAGCGCCAGCGGGAGGAGACCGATCGTCAGCTCGTCGCCGCGGCGAAAGAGCTCGCGACCCTTGAGCTCGATTGGAAGGAGCCGAAAGAGGCGATCCGGCCGCTCGAGAAGCTTCTCGAACGCGAGCCGTACGACGAAGAAGGGCACCGCCTCCTTATGAGGGCACACCACGAGTCCGGTGACTCAGCGCTCGCCGTGCGCCATTACCAGGCTCTCGAGGCTATGCTCCGGCGCGACCTCGGCGCCGAGCCGGAGCCCGCGACGCGCGAGCTGTACCTGCGGATCAAGCGCGCCAGCTAATCAACCTGCATTAGCCGCGCTGTCCACTCGGAGCGCCGCCTCCTCCAACTGATGGAGACCGTCGGGTCGCCCGTGTCGCTTGCGTGTCGACCCTCGCCCGCACCCTCGGCAAACCATTGCGCGGTCGCCTGTCTTGGTGAACATCACCCACACAGGGGATGACCTCCGCTGGAGCTGTAGGTAGTACTCGGGTGGGAGTTCTGGGGGAAATGACACGGCGGTTGGGTGAGGTGCGAGGGCGTATCGCGACGATGGTCGCGGCGCTCCTTCTTATCGCGACGCTGCTTCCCGGGGGACGAAGCCCGGGCACTCGGCGCCGACGACGTCGCGTCGCTCGATTCGATCGACGTCGTTTCCGCACGGGTCACGTCTTCAGCGCTCGACAGCCTGCGCCGTGACGCGCGTGTGGCCTTCATCGCATCCGACGCGATCGTGACGGCCGCCTCCGACGAGAAGCACTACGAGAGGCCGCAGGGCAAGCCAAGCGTCGGCAACGAGGCGATCGGCGCGCGGCAGGCCTGGAGCACCGCGACCGGACGAGGGATCGTCGTCGCGCTCATGGACACGGGCATCGCCGATCATCCCGACCTCGCGGGCTCGGTCGTCGCGCGCGTCGATTTCGTGAACGACGGCGCCACGTCGCTCGATCCGGGCGGCCACGGGACGTTCCTCGCCGGGCTGATCGCGGCGCACGGCCGCACCTTTAGTGGCGTCGCACCGGACGCGAAGCTCATCAGCCTGCGGGTGCTCGATGCGCAGGGACGCGGCACGATGCATTCGGTGCTCGCGGCGTTCGATTGGGTGCTCCACAACCGCGCCGCGTACCACGTAAAGGTGCTGAACCTTTCGTTTGGCGCTCCGCAGACGACGACCTATCACCGGACTCTGCTCGCGGGCGTCGTCGAGTCGGCTTGGTTCGCCGGCGTCACCGTCGTCACCGCCGCCGGCAACGACGGCCCGAAGCCAGGGACGGTCGCCATGCCCGGGGCCGATCCGTTCGTCGTGACCGCGGGCTCGTTCGACGATCAGGGAACGACCAATCCGAACGACGATCGCGAATCCGCCTTCAGCAGCCGCGGTCCGACGCTCGACGGATTCGCGAAGCCCGACGTCCTCGCTCCCGGCGAGCACGTCATGTCGCTTCGCGTGCCGGGAACCTCGCTCGACAGGTCCGAGAACGGCGGAAGCGGCTACGCACGCCTCTCAGGCACGTCTGCGTCGAGCGCGTTCACGAGCGGCGCCGCCGCGCTCGTTCTGCAAGCGCACGCGACCTACACGCCGACAGAGGTAAAGGGCGCGCTCGTGGCGGGCGGCCGGCGCATCGTCGGGACACGGACGCCCGGCCTCGACGCAGCCGGTGCACTCGTCGCGCGGCCGGCGCGTGCGAACGCCGGACTCATCCCTTCCCTCGTCCTGGTGACGATGCTGAAGGCGACCGGCGCGCTCGACGGGAGCGGGACGACCTGGGAAGGGATCAGCTGGGAAAGCGTGAGCTGGGAGAGCGTGAGCTGGGATGTAGTGAGCTGGGAGGGGATCGCATGGGAGAGCGTGTCGTGGGACACCGTGTCGTGGGACGTCTGCGAGGCGATCCGATGACCGGGAACGGACGCATCAACCTCTACGTCGGGACCGTCGCCGCCGCCGGACTGGTAGGGCTCGTCGCCAGTTCGCGGCTCGAGTCTCTCCGCGCGATCGATCCGCTCATGCTCGCGGTCCTCGTTCTCCTCGCGGTCGTCGCCCAGCGCGTCCCGGTATTCCTGTTCCGCTCGAGCGCGATCTCGGTCTCGTTCGCGGCGGTGATCGCAGCGTACGTTCTCTATGGCACCGGCGCGGCGGTCTGGGTGAGCCTCGCGCAAGCGGTGGTGAACTCGGTGACCCCACGCCGCAAGCCGCTGCGCAAGATGGCCTTCAACTTCGGCTCGTTCGCCGTTTCGGCGTATCTCGCCGGAGAGATCTACCGCTTGAGCGGCGGCAGTACGCCACCGACCGCGATCGCGCCCACGCTCATCGGCGTCGGCATTTCGGCCGCGGCGTACTTCATCGTCAACACCTCGCTCACGGCGGCGGCCATCGCCATGTCCGAAGCCCAGAGCGTGCTCGCGGTATGGCGCACCAACTACAGCTGGATGCCGGTGAACTTCGGCGCGACGGCGATCCAGGGGGCGGCGCTCGCGCTGGCCTATCAGGCCCTCGGGATGTTCGGCGTGTTCGTGTTCACGGTCCCGCTCTGCGTGGCCTGGTACTCGTTCCGGCTCTACATGGGCAAGTCCACCGAGGTCCGCCAGCGGAACGAGGAGCTCAGCACGGTCAACGAGCTCCTGCGCCAGACGAACGATCGGCTCGAGGAGTCGCACCTCTCGGTGATCGGCGCGATCATCGGGGCGCTCGAGGCGAAGGAGGAGCACCTCAGCGGGCATGCGGCGACGACGATGCACTACTCGGTCGAGGTCGGACGAAAGCTCGCACTCGGTGCGGACGAGATCGCGGCGATCAAGCTCGGCGCGCTCTTCCACGACGTCGGAAAGATCGGCATCGCCGAGTCGCTGCTTACCAAACCGGCCGAGCTTACCGAGGACGAGTGGGTCGAGATGCGGGCTCACCCGACCATCGGCGCGAGCCTCCTCGGCAACGTGCCGATGCTCGACCGGATCCGGCCGATCGTGCTCGCGCACCACGAGAACTTCGACGGCACCGGCTATCCCCAGGGGCTGAAGGGCAACGAGATCCCGCTCGCCGCGCAGATCATCTCGGTTGCCGACGCGTACGACGCGATGACCAGCGAGCGGCCCTACCGCCTGGCGCTGCGGCCGAAGCAGGCGTTGCGCGAGCTGCGCGCTAACGCCGGCACGCAGTTCAACCCCGTCGTGGTGGAAGCGTTCATCCAGGTGGTCATCGAGGAGCGCCGTCGCGCGGCGCGAGGCAAGGGAACGGTCCAGCCGCACCAGCACATGTACGAGCAGGCGCTCGAGGCCGTGAAGGTCGCGAGCTAGGGAGGATCAGCAGGATGAAGTCAGTCAAGAAGGTCGTCTTCGTTGCGGTGCTCGCCGTCTCGTTCTTCGCGATGGCCGGCACCGCGTGGGCCGGGGACGGTGATGTTCCTGACCCGGCCGGCGTCAGTTGGGAGTGGAACCCCGTCGGGCTCGACTAGGCGTCCAGCAAATCGACGCGTCACCTTGGCGTCGGACGGTTCGGTGACGCGCGCTATCTAGGCCCCAGCGAACTCCGGCAGGCTGAAGAGATCCTCGAGCGATTGAACGACGTGGTCGGGCACCGCATCCCCGCTAGCCCGATTGACCGATCCCGCCTCTGTGAGGCCGGTGGTGATGAGCACTCCGGTCGCGCCGACGCGATGCGCGGCGACCATGTCGTATTCGGTCGAATCTCCGACGACCACGACGCGGTCGCCGTTCTTTCCCGCTCGCCGGATCACCTCCGCGAAGAGAAAAGGCTCGGGTTTGCCGATACAGACCGCGCGCGCGCCGGTCGCGACCTCGATGGCCGCGACGATCGTGCCCGCGCCCGGTAGAAGACGGCCCTCCACCGGATAGGCGCGGTCGCGGTTCGAGCACACCAGGTGCGCCCCGGCGAGGACGGCGCGCTGCGCCTCGGCGATCTTGGCGTACGTGAGATGAAGATCGAGCCCGATGACGACCGTGTCGGGTGGCGGTGGAAGCTCCAGCGATACGAGGTACCGCCGCATCGCGGCCGGATCCCGGCCGTCGGCGGCCGCGTCGGGCGGCGGTGCGTTTCCGGGGAGCTCCGAGGCCGCGCGGACGTGGATGCCGACTGCGCGGATCTCTTCGCGGAGCCCATCCGCGCCAACGACGAACACATCGTTCGGCCGCGGCTCGCGCCGCTCGAGGTAGTGCGCCGTCGCGTACGCGCTCGTGACGATCTGGTCGCGTTCCCCGCCGAGACCGAGATCGGCGAGGCGACGAAGGTAGTCATCGCGCGTGGCGGTGGAGTTGTTCGTCGCGAAGTACACGCCCCAGCCGGCTCGTCGCAGGCGGTCGAGCGACTCGCGCGCGTAGGGCAACACGTTCGCACCGCGATAGAGCACGCCGTCCATGTCGAAGATCGCGATCGGCACTGGCGCGAAAGTAGCGCTTAGCGCGGGCGCCCTTGCGTGTCGATCGCGGTGCCCGCGTCGGGCGGCGTCCCCCGGCGCACGCGCTTTCCGCCGCGGTCGCGGTATGTCCGCCACGCGCGGCCGGCGAGGTTCTCGCCGTGATGTTCCTCGACGTAGGCATCGATGCGCGCGAGGACGAGCGCGATGAGCGCCGCGAGGATCGCGCGCCAGAGCGCGAAGAAGATGAGCCGAAGGCATCCGACGAGGCAGCAGCCCACGGCTTAGGTGGGTACCCCGGTCTGGACGATGGGGAGCGTGTGCAACGCGCGAGGGACGAGCAAGACGGATGCCCTCGCGGGCCGGCCGATGTGCTCGTATGCCAGATCGAGCGCCTCCTCGACGTCGACCGCGGCGCGAAGCTTCGCCAGCCGCACGACCTCGGGCGCCTCGGATGCCGCGACGATCACGGCGCAGTGCTGCAGCGTCAGCGCGACCATGACCGCGCGCTGCTCACCGCCGGCGAAATGCTCGCGCGCTTCTTCGACGACGGCGGCCGGCGACGCGGCACGCTCGAGAGCCGCGAGAAAGCGCTGCTCCCCGGTCCCCTCGCCCGCTCCTTCTTCGAGGCGCGCCGCGATGATGATCGCGCCGCCCTCCCGGACCACCGGCGTCGGGGCAAAGCGCAGGTAGGTGGCCGCACGCGAGGCCTGATACAGGTTCACGTCCTTGGGATGGCCTACCCCGGCGATCACGATGTCGTACTGCTTCGCGATGGGACGTGTGTAGAGCGCGGCGGCCTTCGCGGCGAGCTCCGCGAACACCGCGTCGGGATCGCCCGCGGCGATCGCGACCACGCGCTCGCGATCATCGGTGACGACGTTGATGCAGAAGGCGAGCCCCGCACGCCGCGCCAGCTCGCGGACCGTGTCGTGGAACGGATTGCCTTCGACCTTCGCGAGCCGCACTCCCGGATCCTCGAGGAAGCGCATTCCGTGGGTTGCCGTGATCGTGGGCTCGCCTGCGCAGCCGATCGCGACCGTCTTGGGTCCGCCCGAGTACCCCGCGTACTGGTGCGGCTCGACGATCCCGGTCGCGACGACGAGCTCGGCCTCCTTGATGAGCTTCTGCGTGAAGCCTGGCACGCCGTAGGGCTCGATCGCGCCGAGGTCGGCCCATTTCGCGGGATCGCGACCGTCCGAGTCGACGACACGGACGCGGTCGACGGCGCCGCCGAGCTTCTCGCGCTTCTCGGCTTCGGTCGTCGCCCGGTGCAGGCCGATCGCGACGATGACCGTGATGCGCTCGTCGGGAATGCCACCACGATTGAGCTCATCGAGCAGGGGCGGCACGAGGACCGCGTCGGGTGAGGCGCGCGTGAGGTCGGTGACGCCGATGATCGCTCGAGCAGCGGGGCCGCGACGGATCGCCTCCGCGGCAAGATCGGCCAAACCCGCCGACCCGAGCGGCGACGCGAGCGCACGGCCTGTCGCCACCGTCAGATCTGCGACCGGCGTGGCGGACGCGGACTCGACGACGTCGACGTCGAACCATGGCTGGACCATGAACTCGAGCTCGCCGTCGCCGTAGGGGACCGAGAGGTAGCGAGGTCGTTCGGACACGGCTAGGAAGACTAGCCGCGCATGAGGTCAGACCCCGACGCCGAGCAAGCGGAGCACGACGAGGATGACGACGAGCACGAGGATCAGGTGCACCCCGTTGCCCGCCCATCCGCTTGTCGAGACCGCTGGACCCGTCGCGTAGAAGCGGCCACGACCGAAATATCCGAGGAGCCAGAGAATGAGCAACACGACGATGAGCAGCTCGATGAGTCCCATATGAGCGCCTCCTTCGCGGATTGGGTAAGCACGGCCGATGCCGTGCGCGCCACGCCCAAGAAGCTCGAGAAACATGCCGCGCTGGCCCGCTACCTGGGCGCGCTAGACGATCCCGATCTGGTCATCGCCGCGCGGCTGCTCGCAGGCGCTCCGTTCCCACGACGCGACGAGCGGGTCCTCTCAGTCGGCTGGAGCGCGCTCTCCGACGTCCTGCTCGAGCGCTCGGGCAAGTCCGGGAGCGATATGGCCGAGTCGTACCAGCGCTACGCCGATCTCGGCGACGTCGCAGCCGATCTCATCTCCGAGAGTCCGAGGACCGGAGAACCGCTGTCGCTCGCGGACGTTGCCGAGACGTTCGATCGCATCGCCGCGGCGCGCGGCGTCGCGCCCAAGCGGGAGCTGCTGCGCGCGCTCGTCGCCCGCGCGAACGCCGACGAGGCCCGCTATCTGGTGAAGATCGTCAGCGGGGAGACGCGCATCGGGCTGCGCGAGGGCTTGCTCGAGGACGCCATCGCGCGCGCCTTCGGGCGCGAACGTGAGGAGGTCGGCCGCGCGCACATGCTCACCGGCGACATCGGCGATACGGCGCTCCGCGCGCGGCACGGGACCCACGGCGAGCCCACGCTCGCGCACTTCTCGCCGATCGGCGTGATGCTCGCGACACCGGTGCTGCAGCTGGAGGAGGTCGGAAGACGCTTCCCGCCGCCCTACGTGGTGGAGGACAAGTACGACGGTATCCGGGCGCAGGTCCACAAGGCCGGCGATCGCGTCGAGCTCTACTCGCGGACGATGGATCGGATCACGCATCGCTATCCCGAGCTGGTCGGGCCGCTGCTCGGGGTGCCCGGGAGCTACGTCATCGACGGAGAGATCCTCGCGTTCTACGAGGGTCGCGCGGTGCCGTTCACCGACTTCCAGACGCGCCTGGGGCGCAAGAGCGTCGCCGACGAGCTCCGCACGAAAATGCCGGCGAGCCTCGTCGCATTCGATCTTCTCGAGCGCGATGGCCGAGGGCTCCTCGATCGGCCGCTCGCCGAGCGTAGCGACGCGCTGCGTGAGATCCCGTTTGCTCCGCCGGTCGTGTTCCCCGAGCACCGGCGGCTGGCCGAATCCGGGACCGACCTCGTCGCCGCACTCGAGCGCGAGTTCGCGGCGTCGCGCGAGCGGGGCAACGAAGGCTTGATGGTCAAGGACCCGCGGTCGCCGTACCGCCCCGGCCGTCGCGGCATGGAATGGCTCAAGGTGAAGCGGGCGCTGCGCACGATCGACGTCGTCGTGACCGGCGTCGAGTGGGGCCACGGCAAACGTCGTGGTGTGCTCTCGGACTACACCTTCGCGGTCCGCGACGGAGAGCGGCTCCTCAACATCGGCAAGGCCTACTCGGGGCTGACCGACAAGGAGATCGCGGAGATGACGAAGTACTTCCAGGAGCACACCGTCCGCGACTACGGTCGGTTCCGAACGGTCACGCCGGACACGGTCATCGAGGTCGCCTTCGACCAGATCCAGCCGAGCGATCGCCACGAGTCGGGATACGCGCTTCGCTTCCCGCGGATCGTGCGGCTCCGCCCTGACAAGCCGGTGAGCGAGATCGACACGCTCGACGAAGTGCGGCGGATCGCGGGCCGCTGAGCGTCACGAAGCCATGAGGGTAGGGCCTGGCCATACCCCAAACGCACGGGGCCTCGATAATCGCCGAGAGATGAGATGGCACCGCTGAGCGAGGCCGAGCAGCTCACGACGCTGCTCGAGCTCCAGCGCGACCTCGCTCTCGAGGCCAACGTCGACAAGGTCCTGTTGCGGATCACGCTCGCGGCGACCCACATGCTGGACGCGGACCGGGCGACGCTGTACGTCGTCGACCAGGCCAAGAACTTGATCTGGTCGCGCGTCCTCACGGAGGGCGGCGAGCGCGGTGAAAGCGTGGCCCAGATCCGGGAGATTCGCCTCCCGCTCGATGGCCGCGGCCTCGCGACGGAGGTCGCCCGGAACGGTCACCTCCTGCGGATCGACGACCCGTACGACGATCCACGGTTCGATCCGAGCGTGGATGCGCGCACCGGCTACCGCACGCGGTCGATCCTCGTCGTGCCGATCGATTCGCGCGACCGGCGCCGCCTTGGCGTGCTCCAGGCGGTGAACCACAAGGATGGCCCGTTCCACCCGGAGGAGGAGCGCTACGCCGTCGCGCTCGCGAGCTCCGCCGGCGTGGCGCTCGAGTACGTCCAGTTGTCGACCGAGCTCGCGGCAGAGCGGCTTCGCGTGGTCAAGGTCGCCGAGGAGGAGCGCCACCGCCTCGCGCGCGACCTCCACGACGGCGTCGCGCAGACGCTCGCGAACGCCGCGCTTGGGATCGAGCTCGCCGGACGCCGTGCCAAGCAGGACGTGTCGGGCGCCCTCTCGGATCTTGAGCAGCTTCGCGGTCGGCTCGTCGAGTCGCAAAAGGGTCTGCGCGACATCCTCTTTGCCCTGCGACCGGTCATGCTCGAAGACGGCGGACTCGCGCCCGCGGTCCGCGCACTGGTAGACCGGATCGACGGAACGAATGGCTCTAAGGTGATTGCGCGGCGGGTCGACGCGCCCGACCGGCTCGCGCCGGAGGTCGAGGCCGGGGCGTTCACGGTCATTCGCGAAGCCGCGAACAACGCCGTCAAGACCGGACGCGCGCCGCAGGTGGCGATCGACGTCTACGAGGAAGGCGGGCAGGTGATCGCGATGGTCGAGGACAACGGCAAGGGCTTCGATGTCGGCGCAACGCTCGCCGATTACGGCTCGCGCGGGAGCCTCGGCTTGCTCCAGATGCGAGAGTCCGCGCGGCTCATCGGGGCACAGCTTTCGCTCGACTCGAGCCCTGGTCAGGGGACGCGGGTCCGGCTGACCATCCCAGTCCAGTGAACGATCCGGAGTCGGAGGTCGAGCGTCGCCGCACTGCCGGCCGGCGGCGCGACGACGTTCCGCTGGCCTCGGCTGCGTTTGCCGAAGCGTTCGTCGCGCTGACCGACGGCATCATCCTCACCGACCCCGACGGCCGGATCGTCAGCGCGAATCCCGCGGCCTTCCGGATCCTCGGCGAGGACGCGCTCGTCGGCCAGGTCTTCGAAGAGCTGCTGCTGGTGACCGGCGCTACCAAGGTCCAGGACACAGAAGGGCACCTCGTTCGCCGGGCCTGGTTCCCGCGCGAAGAGCGCATGGGGGTGCTCGAGATCGTGACGACCGCTCTGCCGGCTAGCCGCGCGCTTCATACCGTGCGCGACGTCACGTCGCAGGCGGAGCTGCTCCGGCTCAAGGAAGAGTTCCTCATGGAGGTGGCTCATGAACTGCGCACGCCGATCGCTGCGCTGGTCGCCTCGGTCGATCTCGTCGTCGAGGACGCAATGACGATGCCGCGCGAGCAGCTCACCGTCCTCGCAGGCACGCTCCGCCGCAGCGGGCTTCGCCTCGAGCACCTCGTGGAGAACCTTCTCAACGCGGGAAGCATCGAGGCCGGCACGTTCCAGGTCCGCGCGGCGCCCGCGAGCCTTCGCCACTCGCTGTCGGAAGCGCTCGCCTTCGTCCAGCCAATGCTCGAGTCCAAAGGCCAGGAGCTCGCGACGGACCTCCCGCCGGACGCCGACCGGGTCATGGCCGACGAGCGCCGGACCACGCAGGTCTTCGCTAACCTCATCTCGAACGCCAGCAAGTACGCGCCGGAGGGCACGAAGGTCACTATCCGCGCCCAGACAGCCGATGGCTTCGTCCGCGTGACCGTCGCGGACGAGGGGCCGGGCATCCCGTTGGACGAGCAGAACCGCCTCTTCCAGCGCTTCTTCCGCTCGCGGACGGTCCGCGAGCAGGCTGGCGGACTTGGCCTCGGCCTTTCGATCTGCAGGGCGATCGTGCACGCCCAGGGCGGCAACATCGCGATCGAGAGTGGGCCTGGGCATGGAACATCCGTACACTTCACAGTCCCAAAGGCGCGGCAACTAGCGGAGGAGGCAGGAAGCTCTTGAAGCTGTTGGTCGTCGACGACGATCGCGACCTCGTCGAGCTCCTCGAATACGCGCTCCGCCGCGAGGGCTACGACGTCGCGCGGGCGTACGACGGCGAGAGCGCGGTGGAATCGGTCACGCGTGAGAAGCCGGACCTGGTGATCCTCGACATCAATCTTCCGAAGCTCGCGGGCTTCGTCGTGCTCGAGCGCATCCGCCACAACGACGAGCACGTCGCCGTGCTGCTTCTTTCCGCGCGTCAGGACGAGAGCGACATCTTGCGCGGGTTGCAGCTCGGCGCGGACGACTACATCACCAAACCGTTCCGGCCGAAGGAGCTCGTCGCGCGAGTGAAGGCGATCCTGCGGCGCTCGGTGCGAACGCGCGGGCGACCAGCACCCGCGATCTACAAGACCGGCGACCTCATCCTCGATGAGGCGACGCATCAGGTGAAGGCCGACGGCGTTCCCGTGCATCTCTCGCCTACCGAGTTCAAGCTGCTCCGTCACTTCATGGCCAATCCCGGGCGCGTGCTGACGCAAGAGGAGATCCTCGAAGGTGTCTGGGGCTACGACGCGGACGTCGGCGGGGATCTCGTGAAGCTGAACGTCAGCCGACTACGGCGAAAGCTTGGCGCCGACGGCAAGCCGCGCGACGTGATCCAGACCGTGCCCGGCGTCGGCTATCTGTTCCGCGGCGCGGACGGTGGCGTGATCCGCGAGGAGGCCCGGCCCCGCTAGCTAGCCGAGCTGCTCGGTCTTGCTTTCGACCGGGACCGCGAGCCGCCGGCGCGTCGCCTCGAGGTCCGCCGAGTTGCTGAACACGGGATAGACGGCGAAGCCGGTCGCCTTAGAGATCGCGTCGACCGCTGACGGGTTCGGCTGCGGCAGCGCCACGGTCAGGACCTGCCCGTCGCGTCCAACGACGAGCGCGTTGAACTCGGACGCAAGCCCGTTCGGGACGAGCTGCTGCAGCTCGCTCGTGGCAAGACGCGAAGGATCGGCAAGGTACGGCGCGGGCGGCAGGTTCATCGTGCGCGAGCGCATCGCGCCGCGCGGTCCGTCGCCGAGCGAATGCTCCCAGACGCGGATCCCGCCGCCGGACTGCTTCGCGCGGTACATCGCCGCGTCCGCAGCCTCGACCAGGCCATTCGCGTCGCCCGCCGGCCGCGGGAAGGTCGCTACGCCGATGGACAGTCCGAGATGCTCGTGCTCCGCGAGCAGCTCGACCGGCAGCGAGGCCAACTCGGTCTTCTCGAGGATCCGGCGCGCGACCCTCGTCGCCGCCTCGGTATCGGCATCGGGAAGGATGACCGCGAACTCGTCGCCACCGTATCGCGTCGGCACGTCGTAGAGGCGCACAGCCTGCTTCAGCGCCGACGCGACGGCCTTGAGGACGAGGTCCCCGACGCGATGACCGTAGTGGTCGTTGTAGTGCTTGAAGCGGTCGACGTCGATCATCAGCAGGGCGAGCAGATGCTCCGCGCGAAGTGCGCGATTGGTCTCCGCCTCGAGGCGCCGATCGAAATGCCGGCGGTTGAAGAGCCAGGTCAGCGGATCCGTCTCGGCGAGGCGCTGCAGGGCCTCGCCCTGCTCCTGTTGCACGAGGACCGCGCCGATGTGGCCGGCGAGGAGCTCGAGGGTCTCGAGGTCGGCCTGATCGAATGGACGACCGTCGATTCGCTCGGTGACGTTGAGCACACCGCGCGGCTCGTTGTCGACGACGATCGGCACGCTCACGAACGACTCGGACCGGTAGGAGCCCTCACCGGCCGTCACGATCGGCGCGCTCGCCGCGTCGCGGACCAGCAGAGATCGCATCGAGGACGCGACGAGCCCGGCGACACCGACTCCCGGCTTGATGCGCACCTGTCGCCGCACATCCTCGGCGAGCCCGACGGCGCGCGCGATCACGAAGTCGCTCGAGTTGTCCTCGCGCAACATGAGCGACGCGCGCTCACCGCGCACCAGCTCTGTGGCGACCTTGAAGATGGAGTCGAGCAGATCCTCTGCTCGTCTCTGTATGTCGTTGTCCACGTCCCCCACTCCTGCGTCCGCCGTTGCCGCCCCTGCATGCAAGCTGGCAGCTGCTTGCTCGCTTTATGGCCCTGCGGGAGCATGCTGCTGGACCAATGCTGCAACAAGCCGCCCGCGGTATCGACTGCCGGTCAAAGGCGTCGCATTCCGCTCCGACCTCGATGATGAGGTTAAGTTCTGTCGACTGCCAGCACCGGTCGCGTCGTCGGCTGCGCCGATCCCGCGATCGGCTCGAGTGTGATCGCGATGCCGTTGCCGGCGCCCAACGGTGAGGTGAGCACGAGCGTGAACACGCCACCGTCCTGGCTCGTGCCCGCGGGAACGGCGACCGGGCCGGGCTTGAGCACCCATGCTTCCCAGGCCTTGCCCGATGGGGGTGCCGGCAAGCGGACGACGAGATACGGCTGACCGCGCGCGGGAATCACGATCGCCGCGCGCGCGTCTGGATTTCCCTCCTGTGGCGCAAGCGCGACCACGCGCCCATCGGCGACACCGGCGAGCGCGTTCGCGTACGCGTCGGTCTGTTGACGCGACGTGCCGACGACCGCGAAGGCGATCAGGACGAGCACAGCGAGCACTGCGGGAACGAAGAGTGGAACGGGCCGCAGGAAAAACGCGCGGAGGCGCTCGGGCCAACCGACCCCGCCGACGACGCGCGCGCCGCGATGTCGCAGCACGATCCGCGTGCGCAGATCGCGCGGCGGATTCACGGTCGCTTCGCGCCCAGGGGCCCCTACCCCTGTCGCGCCAACCGCCGCGGCTTCGTAGAGCGCGTCCTCGAACGCGGCGAGCTCACGCGTGCACTGCTCGCACTTCGCGACGTGCGTCGTGATCGACTCCCGCTCGCTTTCTTCGAGCGCTCCGAGCGCGTAGGCCGGAAGATCCTCGGTCGGATGGCGGTCCATCGTCATCGCTCGTCCGCCAGTCGCTCGCGGAGCTTGTTCATCCCAAGTCGTACCCGGCTCTTCACCGTTCCGAGCGGGGTGTTCGTGCGGGCCGCGATCTCGCTCTGCGAGTAGCCGCCCCAGAACGCCAGCGCGAGCACCTCACGCTGCTCGGCGGGGAGCTCACCGACCGCCTTGCGAATCTTCTCGGCGCGAAGCGCGTCGATCACGCGCTCGTCGACCTTCGCGTCGGAGAGGAGCTCGGCCGCGCCGTCGATCGCCACCTCGCGCTCGACGCGCTTGCCGCGCGTGCGGCGCCAGTCGATCGCGGCGTTGCGGCAGATCGCAAGGAGCCACGTCCGGACCGACCCTCGTTCGCGCCGGTAGGAGCGCGCCTGGCGCCAGATCGAGTGAAACGCATCCTGCGTCACCTCTTCGGCCGCCTCGGGACCCGGGAGCATCCGATAGAGCATCCCGAAGGCGGTGCGGCCGTAGCGGTCATAGAGCTCGCCAAGTGCTTCGGCGTCGCCGCCCGCAATACGCTCCACCAGCCTCACATCGTCCGCCTTGTCGGGCAGTACGACATGCCGCTTCTCGTCGGATGACCCCACGGGTATCGGGCAGGGTACGACAGCGCTCAGCTCGTCACTGCCACTCCCGTGCGGCGATCTTGGCAAAGAGCCTCAGCGCATCGAGCCGCTTGGCGAGTACCGAAATCACCCCGTCCACCGTCTGCAGCGTCCCGCCCACGACGACGGCGGCATCGCCGTCCAGCACGCGCTTGTATCTTCGGTAGGTCGCGGGTCGGATGATGACGTTCGCCATTCCTGTCTCATCCTCGAGCGAGAGGAAGACGTGGCCCTTCGCCGTCTCAGGGTGTTGCTTCACCACGACCGCGCCCGCGACCGTCACGAACGTTCCGTGTCGCCGATTCGAGAGATCGCAGGTACGTAGAACTCCACGCCGCGCGAGATCCTCGCGGTAGAAGGTCATGATCTGCGCTCCGGTCGGGATGCCGGTGATGCGGTAATCGAGCGCGGTCCGTTCCTGTTCGTCGAGCGGCGGCAGGATCGGCGCCTCGGTCGTCGGAAGCGCGAGCGCGCGGCGGCTGAATGAAGGCGAGGTCCGGTGGGCGTCCCGCGCGCGCCAGAGAAGCGCGCGTCGTGGCTCGCCGAACGCGTCGAATGCCCCGACGAGCGCGAGATTCCGCAGCGCCTCTTCTTTCAACCCGACGCGGGTCGCGAGCTCGTCGAAGGATCGGTACGGTCCATGCGCCGCGCGCTCCTCGACGATCGCCTTGCCCTCGTCCTCACCGAGGCCCTTCACCTTTTCGAACCCGATCCGCACGTCGTGGACGCGGCAAATGCGCTTCGCTGCGATGGTCTTCGACGAATCCGCGAATCTTCGCGGCACGTCGGGTGACTGCTCTTCGCAGGCCGCCTTCGCGAACGATCGATTGACGTCGACGGGGAGGATCGCCACGCCGTGGCGCTTGGCGTCCCCTGCGATGACCGCGGGCGAGTAGAAGCCCATGGGTTGGTTGTTGAGCAGCCCGACGTAGAACTCGGCCGGGTAATAGAGCTTGAGGTGGGCGGTGTGATACGCGGTGAGCGCGAACGCCGCCGCGTGGCTTTTGCAGAATCCGAACTCGGCGAACCCGGCGATCTGATGGAAGATCTCGTTCGCGGTCTTTTGGTCGACGCCGTTGCGACCGGCGCCGTCGACGAACGGCGCGCGGAGCTTCTCCATGTCCGCGCTCGATCGCGCGCGGCTCATCGCCCGACGAAGCATGTCCGCGGCCGAGGGCGAGAATCCCGCGACGGTCATCGCGACGCGCAGGATCTGCTCCTGGAACAGGATCACGCCGAGTGTCTCCTTGAGCACTGGCTCGCAGAGCGGGTGTGCGTACGTCACCGGCTCCTTGCCCTGACGCCGACGGATGTACGGGTTCACCGCGTTCCCCTGCAGCGGGCCCGGCCGGATGATCGCGACCTCGACGACGATGTCGGCAAAGCAGCGCGGCCGGACGCGCGGCAGCGCCTGTGCCTGAGCGCGTGACTCGACCTGGAAGAGGCCGATCGTGTCGACCTCGCAGATGAGGTCGTAGACCGCGGGATCGTCGAGCGGCAGCGTGCCGAGCTCCAAGAGCTCCCCGTGCCGCGCGTGGATGTCCGCGACCGCGTCCTTTACGAGCGACAAGGTCCGCAGGCCGAGGAGGTCCATCTTCACCAGGCCGAGGTCCTCGACGTCGCGCTTGTCGAGCTGCACGACGTTGCGGTTGGGCATCGTCGCGCGCTCGATCGGCACCGTGTCGACGAGCGGCAGCGCGGTGATGAGCATCCCGCCGTTGTGGATCGAGAGATGCCGCGGGAAGTCCGCGATCGCGAGCGTCAGCTCGCGGAAGAGCGGGAACCGCGCGCGCTCCTTCTCGTCAAAGATATCGAGAAGATCGGTGAGGGTGTCGGCCAGCTGCCGCGGCTCCTCCCAGCCGTGCTCGGCCTCGCGGTTCGAATGTTTGTATGCGGGATGCTGCGCCGCGCTCGGATAGATCGACGGGTCGACGTGGTATTGATCGATCGATTTCGCCATCCGGTCGATCGTTTCGTCGCGGAAGCCGAGCGCCTTCGCCACCTCACGTGACGCCGATCGCGCGCGGTAGGTGACGACGTTGCACACCATCGCCGCGTAGCGCTCGCCGTACTTCTGGTAGACGTACTGGATCACCTCCTCGCGATCGTTCGTCGCGATGTCGAGGTCGATGTCGGGCATGGTGCGGCTGTCTTCGGTGAGGAAGCGCTCGAAGAGGAGATCGTGCTGGATCGGATCGACCTTGGTGATGTCGAGCACGTACGCGACGATCGAATCGGCCGCGGATCCCCTGCCCTGCGCGGGGATGTGGTGCTCCTTGCAGAAGCGGACGATGTCCCAGTTGATGAGGAAGAACTCCGCGAGCCCGCAGCGGTCGATGACGTCGAGCTCGTGCGCGAGCTGCTTCGCGACGTCACGGTCGATGCGCGGGTACTTCACCTTCGCGCCCTCGTGGCAGAGCGCGTAGAGGAAGGAGAACGGCGTCTCGCCCGCGGGCACCGGGAAGCCCGGCAGGCGGTCCTTGCCGACGAACGAGGCTTCAGCCCGCGGCATGTTCGTGTCGTAGAGCAGATCGAGGATGCAGGAGTCGGCGATCGCGCGAGCGTTGCGAAATGCTTCGTCGAACCGCGCGAGGCGCTGCCGCAGGAGCGGCTCGCCCTTGAGCCAGTACTCGCCGTTGGGCTTGAGGCGATTCCCGGCTTCGTCGAGCGTGACCCCGAGGTCGATGCAGCGGAGCACGTCATGCAATCGCCGCCCCTCGGGACGCGCGTAGTGGACGTTGTTGGTGACGACGCACCCCAGCCCCGTCTCGCCCGCGAGCGCCGCGAGCTCGTCGCAGAGCGCAGGATCGTCGGGATCGAGATGGTCCGAGAGCTCGACGAAGAGCCGATCGCCGAAGACCGAGGCGAGCCGCGCCAGCAGCTCGCGAGCGCCGGCGAGATCGCCGGCCCGCGCGGCCTTGGGCACGGCGCCGTGCGCGCAGCCAGTGAGCGCGTAGAGGCCGGCGGCGTTCTCGGCGAGAAGGCTGAAGGTGCCCTTCGGCTTCGTCTTCTCGCCGGCGAGCTGCGCCGCAGAGATGGTGCGGGTGAGGCTCGTCCAACCCTGGCGGTCGCGTGCGATGAGCACGAGATGCCCCGCGTCGAGAAGCTGGAGCTCGGTGCCGAAGATCGGGCGGATCCCCCGCTCCTTCGCCGCGTTCGCGAAGCGCACCGCCCCGTACAGCCCATTCGTGTCGGTGAGGGCGAGCGCATCCATGCCCTGCTCGACCGCCGCGTCGACGAGGTCGTCGACGTGCGACGCGCCATCGAGGAAGCTGTAGTTGCTGTGAACGTGTAAGTCGACCCAGCCGGCCATCCGGGCTCCCCACCGCTCCCTGGGCGAGAGCGTTCTAGAACGTATGTTCTAGACTATCTGAGCCCGCTTCTGGAAGCGGCTACCGCGCCAAGATGGTGAATTCGTACTGAGCGTCCGGCAATGCGAGGGCGGCGTGCTCTTCAAGCACGTCGGTTGACCGGTCGCGCGACAAATTGTCCGGCGGACTTGACGTCGAACAACCAAATCCGAAGGTTCGAGCCCCCGATGGATCCAAGCGCTGCGCTCTTCAACAGGAGCGCCGAGGTATTCGTGGACTCGATGTTCCAATCGAGCTCGGCCGGAAGCGCAAGCCGCAGCTCGCTTCCGACCTGAACATTCTTCGTGCCCCGGCATTCCCAGGTCCGAGGCTGAACCCTGATTGCACGCGGACGCAGGCGACAACCAGGCCCATCAGTAAGAAAAGTAACGACCGCCGGCTCAATGCATGGCCCTCGCTCTTAGTGCTTGCCACCAGGAGCCACAGAGGCCGTCGCGCTTGCGAGAGCCGAGCTTGACAAGTCGTCGCTCGCAGAGACGGTCACGGTGATGGTGTCGCCATTGTCGCCATTGCCCTTCACGCCTAGATCGAAGCTGTCGGTCACCGACGACCCGCTTGCCGTTCTCTTTGCGACGCTGTTCACGCGCCACGTGTAGGTAAAGGTCAGCGTGTCCCGGTCGTCGTCGGAGCCGATCGCGGTCGCGGTCAGGACCGCGTTTGTCTTCGGCGTCGACTCGCTTAACGACACAGTGACGCTGGGGGCAGTGTTTGCCACGACGACTGATGCGTTCGCCGTAGAGCTGAGCTGGCCATCGCTCGCCGTCACGCGGACCGAGATCGTGTCGCCACGGTTGCCGGCTCCAGGCGCCGAAAGGTCGAGCGACGGCCCCACGGCCCCGGAGATCACGTTGCCGTTTCGCGACCACTCGTAACTCAACGCCGTCGGATCGGGCGTGCCGAGGGGACGGATGTCTGGATCCGCGGCGACGGCGCTTACCTGTACGAGGTCGTTCGTACGCGGACCCGCCGGCGACAGAGCGACGCTCTGGATCACCGGCGCGTGGTTACCGAGCGCGACCGCCTCCAAGTAACCGGGCGAATTCGCGCTGCTGTTCCAAGCTGTGGCGTAGAGACGGCCGTCGGGGTGGATGGCGCCCATTTGGACTAGGAAAGGCACCGGAATTCTCTGCGTGATCGAAAAGGTCGAGCCATCGATTTCATAGACGTGGCAGCCGCACCCCGAGGCATCCGTCGAGGTCACGTAGATTTGGCCCGTCGGCGCAAGCGAAATGGATAGTGGGAAACCAGGCGTCGAAGTCGTGTGAACGACCGTGAGCGTCGTCGGATCGACAACGAAGAATGCGGACGCATCAAACGGAGAACCGAAAGGGTCTTCGCCGGCGACATACACCAGGTGGTTTCGCGGATCAACGGCGAGCCCGAAACGGGGACGGAGCGTTAAAGGAACTTCAGCAACAAGCGAAAGGTCGCGATCATCGAGAACCACCAGTAAGGGACGGCCCGCATCCGTGTTGGTCAAATAGATGTGATGAAGAGACACATCTAGGACCACTCCGAACCATGACTGGGACGTTGGGGCTTGCCGAGTGGTAATCGTGTTCGAGGCCAGATCGATCGCCGCAAGGTATTGACCTCCGGCGACAAAGGCGCGGTTGGATGTTGGGTCCAGCGCGACACCCAATCCGCCTGTTGGCAGTGAGGTGAGCAAGGTCATGGCCGTCAAGTCAAAGACGTCAAACGATCTCTTGCTTGCATCGGGAGTCGAGTTCGACGAGTAGAGTCGACGAGCCGCCGGGTCGATCGCCAGCATGTTGGATGTGAGGCTGGTCGTCAGCGTCGACACGCGTCCGCTCGCAGGATCGATGACTGAAATGCGTCCGCGCCCATCCGGATCCGTCTCCGCGTTGTTGGACACAAAGACACGACCATCGGTTGGATCGATGACTAGATCAAACGGCTTCAGCCCCAGGGTCCATGTGCCCTCGAGCGTGGCGGCCAAGCTCGGCTGGCTCGCGAATGCGATTACGACGAGGACGAGCACGCGGACCCGACGCATAGGCG
>VBDQ01000089.1 GCA_005889075.1 Chloroflexota bacterium | reverse complement strand
GTCTTCCCGACCCGCGCGGACGTCGAGACCGCGTTCGCGAACTTCGCTGCCCGCGTGGTGCCGGGAGGGACGCTCGCGGCCTGCGCGGACGATGCCGGCGCGGCGCGTCTCGCGCTCACCGCGCGCCGCGGGCTGCCGGGCCGCTCGGTCGCGACGTACGGGCTGGCGCAGGACGCGACGTACCGAGTGGTCGAGGTCGTGCAGAGCCCGCATGGCGTGTCGTTCGACCTCTCGGGCCCGTTCGGACCGCCGGTCACCATCGCGCTGAGGCTCTTTGGCGTGCACAACGCGCGGAACGCCGCCGGCGCTCTTGCCGCCGCGGACGCGTGCGGCGTCCCGGCGACCGCGGCAGCGAAGGCGTTCGCGTCGTTCACGGGCACCGGCCGGCGGCTCGAAGAGCTCGGCGAGGCCGCGGGCGTGACCATCATCGATGACTACGCGCATCACCCGACCGAGATCCGCGCGTCTATCGACGCGGTGCGCTCGCGTGCGACAGGCCGCGTCGTCGTGGTGTTCCAACCGCATACGCCGAGCCGGCTGCGCGCGTTCTTCGACGACTTCGCCGAAGCGCTCCGCGGTGCGGACGAACGTGTCGTCGCCGAGACGTTCGCCTCCGCGCGCGAGAGCGCGGACGAGCGCGCCGGAGCGCGCGCGCTCGCGGCGCGGGCGGGCGGCTCGTATGCCGAGACCGCGGAGGCCGCGGCGCGTCTGCTCGCCGAGCGCGTTCGGCCCGGTGACCTCGTGCTCATCCTCGGGGCGGGGGACATACGTCCGGCCGGCGAGCGACTGCTCGAGCTGCTGCGCGCGCGGGCGGCGGTATGACCGTCGCCACGTTCGGGCTGCGCGGTCAGCTTCTCGCGCCGCACACTTCGCTGCGGATCGGCGGACCCGCGGACTTCTTCGTTCGTGTCGCGAGCGAGAAGGACCTCGCCGGAGCGATCACCGTCGCGCGCGAACACGAGCTGCCGGTGTTCGTACTCGGCGGCGGCACGAATCTCCTCGTTGCGGATCGCGGGATCCGCGGTGTCGTCCTGCAGAACGCATGGCGCGATGCATCCGTCGACGGCGAGATCGTCGAGGCGTCCTCCGGGACCGAGCTCGCCCACGTTGCCGCGCGCGCAGCTCGCGCCGGCGTCGAGGGTCTCGAGTGGATGGCGACCGTACCGGGGACCGTCGGTGGCGCCGTCCACGGCAACGCCGGCGCGTTCGGCGGCGAGACCGCCGACGCCCTCGTCGACGCCGAGCTCATGGACCTGAACGGCCATCGCTGGCGCAGCCGCGCCGACGAGCTTGGCTACGCCTATCGGACGAGCGCGCTGCAGGGCACGCCGGTGATCTGCGTCCGGGCGCGATTTCGCGGCCGCATCGGCGATCGGGCGAACGCCGTGCGCCGCATCAAGGAGATGGCCAACGAGCGTATGGCGAAGCAGCCGCTGACGCTGCCCAACACCGGTTCGATTTTCCGCAATCCGCCGGGGGACCATGCCGGCCGGCTCGTCGAGGCCGCCGGCCTGAAGCGTCGCACCGTGGGCGGCGCGATGGTGAGCGAGCGGCACGCGAACTTCATCGTCAATACCGGCACCGCGACCGCCGCCGACGTCAGAGCGCTCATGGAGATCTGCCAGCGCGAGGTGCAGGAGCGCTTCGGCGTGTCTCTCGTGCCAGAAGTCGAGCTGGTGGGCGAGTGGTGAGCGAATTGGGGGGCTCCGCCCCCCAGCCCCCGAGCCGCATCCGCGTGGGAGTCCTCACCGGCGGCGCGTCGGCCGAGCGCGACATCTCACTCGCGGCCGGGGCGCAGATCGCGGCAAGCCTCCCCTCCGACCGCTACGAGGTCGTGCTCCTGGATCCGCTCGCGTTCATGCTGCACAACCCGTCGATCACCGCGGAGCAGCGCGAGCAGGCGCGCCGGCTCGCGGCGGGCGGCGCGGTCCTGGAACCGGCGCACCAGCTCCCGCGGGGCCTCGAGTCGCAGATCGAGAGCGCGTCGCGCGCGCTCGTTCCCGCGACGAGGGTGATCGCCAACGAGGGCGAGCCGATCGACGTCGTCCTGCTCGCGCTCTTCGGGACCTGGGGCGAGGACGGCCGTATCCAGGGGCTGCTCGACACGCTCGGCGTGCCGTACACGGGGTCCGGCGTCCTCGCGTCCGCTCTCGCCATGGACAAAGAGATGGCCAAGCGGATCCTTGCCGTCGCGGGACTCGATGTGCCGCGCGGCGTGGTCCTTCGAGGCACCGGTCGTGACGACCTCGCAAGCGCGCGATCGGTCGGCCTGCCCACATTCGTGAAGCCCGTGGCGAACGGCTCGAGCGTCGGCGCCTCCATCGTCGAACACGAAGGCGAGCTCAGGCCCGCGATCGAGCTGGCATTCCGCTACGAACCGCCGGGTCCGAACGCGCGGGTGCTGGTCGAGGAGCGCCTCGTGGGGCGCGAGCTCACCGTCGCGGTCATCGGGAACGACGAGCTGCAGCCTCTCCCGGTGATCGAGATCAAAACCAAGCGCGCCTTCTTCGATTACAGCGCGAAGTACGACGCCGGCGAGAGCGAAGAGATCTGCCCCGCGGAGATCCCAGATCAGGCGGCGAAGCGCGCGCAGGAGATCGCGAAGCGCGCGCATCTCGCCCTAGGGTGCCGCGGGATGTCGCGCACCGACCTCATTTGGTCGGGCGATCGGCTCGCCGTCCTCGAAGTGAACACGACGCCCGGGATGACCGCGAACAGTCTCCTTCCCAAAGCGGCGCGCGCGGCAGGGATCGAGTTCGGCGATCTTCTCGCGCGCCTCGTCGACTGGGCACTCGAGGACGCGCGCCGGCGCGCACGCTGAGCTCTCGATCCCGCTCGCGTGCGCGTCGTCGTCCGCGCTTTCCGAGGGTTGGCGACCCGGCACGAGTCCTCTCCGGCGTGCTCTTCGGCGCTTGCGGCGCGGCGCTCGCGATCTGCGTCTGGGGGCCGTACTTTCGGATCACCGATGTATCGGTGAGCGGCACGCATCACATCACGGTCGATGCGGTCACCAGCACGAGCGCGCTCGGCGGAGCGCCGACCTTCCTCGCAAGCGGCGCGCGCGCGCGGGACCGATTGATGGGGCTGGCTGCGGTCCGCGAAGCGCGGGTCGAGGTCGCGCTGCCCGACCGCGCGACGATCGCGGTCACCGAACGCGTCGCGATCGGGAGATGGGTCGCGGCCGGGCTCGAGTGGTTCGTCGATGACGACGGCGTGCTGTTCCCCTCGCTCGATCCGCGCGCCGCTCCCGACCTGCGCGTCACCGACGAACGCGGCGCGCGGCAAGCCGGCGATCGACTCGATCCCGCGCTCGTCGGGGCGGCGATGAAGCTCGCGCACCTAGGGACCTCGGACCTGCGCGCCGACGCGACGGCCCCGCGCGTAACGCTGACGAAGGGAGCGGATGGGCTGGTGATTCGGGTGTCCGCGGGCTGGGAGATCCGCTTCGGTGGCGCTGAGCGCATCGATGAGAAGATCGCGCTCGCGAAACGTTTTCTGCGGGAGAACCCGCAGCGAAAGCTAGACTACCTCGACGTGCGCACGCCGGACTCCATCGTCGTAAGTCCGCGCTCATAGGTGCTTCTCCCGCTCCTCGGCCTCGCCGCCGGGGTGCTGCTTGGGCTCGCGCTTCGCTTCAACCTCCCGATCGAATGGGCCCGCTACACGGCGGTGGGTATCCTCGCCGCACTCGACTCGCTCCTTGGCGCGGGCCGCGCGGAGCTCGAGGGCCACTTCGACACGCGGATCTTTCTCTCGGGGTTCTACACGAACACGCTCCTCGCGGCGGCGCTCACGTTCCTCGGCGATCGGCTGGGCATCGACCTCTATCTCGTGGCGCTCTTTGCCTTTGGGTGGCGCATCTTCCAGAATGTCGCGGTCATTCGTCGCCACTTTCTCTAGTGAATTGGGTGAGGCGGGGAGAGAAAGTGTGAGGTTCAGGCGTGCCTGAGCAGACGGTCCTCGTCGCGATCGACATCGGAACCACAAAGGTCTGCGTGCTCATCGGCGAGACCGAATCACGCGGTGGCGTCGACGTCATCGGCATCGGTCAGGCGGCGTCCGACGGCCTTCGCAAAGGCGTGGTCATCGACATCGATCGGACGGTGCAGTCGGTGGCGAGCGCGGTCGACGCGGCGGAGCGGCTCTCGGGACTGAAGGTCCGGTCCGCCTTCGTCGGGATCAGCGGCAGCCACGTGAGCTCGCAGAACTCGCGCGGCATGATCGCCGTCTCCGGCTCGCGCCACGACGTCGACCGCGACGACACGGTGCGCGCGATCGAGGCCGCCCGCGCGGTCTCGATCCCGAATACGCGCGAGATCCTCCACGTGATCCCGCGCGGTTACGTCGTCGACGGTCAGGAAGGTGTCCGCGATCCGATCGGGATGACCGCCGTGCGCCTCGAGGTCGAAACGCACATCGTCACCGCGTCTTCGACGAGCGTGCAGAACCTCACGAAGTGCGTGCAGCGGGCCGGCGTCGAGATCGACGAGCTCGTGCTCGCGCAGCTCGCGACATCCGAGGCGGTCCTCGGCGTCGAGGATCGCGAGCTCGGCGTCGTGCTCGCCGACATCGGCGGCGACACCACCGACGTCGCCATCTTTCAGGACGGGTCGATCTCGCACTGCGCGACGATCCCGATGGGCGGTCGCAGCGTCACGGCGGATCTCGGCATCCTTCTTCGCGTGACGCCGGACGTCGCTGAGAGCGTCAAGTTCAAGTACGGGTCGGCGGTGCCGCTCGACGTGGATCCGGACGAGGTCCTCCAGGTCACGTCCATCGGCGAGGACACCTCCCATGGCGTGACCCGCCGTCATATCGCCGAGATCGTCGAGTCCCGGGTTGCGGAGATCCTCAAGTTCATCGCCGCCGAGATCGAGGCCGCCGGCGCCACCAATCGGCTCCAGGCCGGACTCGTCCTGACCGGCGGCGGCGGGCAGCTCATGGGCATGCCGCGGGCGGCCCGGGACCAGCTTGGCATGAGCGCGCGGGTGGTCCCGCCGAGCGGCCTCGGTGGCCTCACCGACCAGATCTCAGCGCCGCCTTATGCGGCCGCGAGCGGCCTCCTCCTTTGGGGCGCGCGGAACTGGTCGACCGACGAGGAGCGCGCGAGCGCGCGTTCACTCGACGGCGTGACCAGCCGTCTGGGGAAGATCTTCAAAGGCCTCATGCCTTAGTCGCTCGAGGCGGGAGCGCAGAGCGGTGGGGAAGGTCAGCGGGACGCGAAGCGAGATGCGGGCGGGGAAGGCGAGCGGGTGTCTCGCGGCGCAGCGGGACTCGCCGTCCAAGTCGCGAGCGGTCCGCCGACGTGCGCAGGCGAAGGGACCCGCGAGCACGCGAGCACCCCGAGCCTCAACCCGCCCGCGGGCTCGCACTCGTCTTTCCCGCCCCCGGCTCAACCCGCCCGCGCGTTCTCGCCGATGCTCATCACAGTTCGTGCTCGCCAAACGTTGAGTGAGCGGTCTATAGTCAGCGCGCGAACTGAATACTCCATGAGCGCACCGCTAGGGGAGGGGCAGCGGCATGGAAGTCATGGAGGCTTTGACCCATGCCCCTCCGAAGCGATATCGAGAATTTCGCGCTCATAAAGGTCGTCGGCATCGGCGGCGGCGGATCGAATGCGGTGAACCGGATGATCCGCGCCGAGCTCATGGGAGTCGAGTTCATCGCAGTGAACACCGACGCCCAGGCGCTCCTCCTCTCGGACGCGCCGCACAAGATCCGCATCGGCGACAAGGTCACCAAAGGCCTCGGCTCGGGCGCCGATCCGACGATCGGCCGGAAGTCCGCCGAGGACGACAGCGAGAAGCTCTACGAGGCGCTTAAAGAAGCCGACATGGTATTTGTGACCGCCGGCATGGGGGGCGGCACGGGCACCGGGGCCGCCCCGATCATCGCCGAGATCGCGAAGGATGTCGGCGCGCTGACCGTCGCCGT
>VBDQ01000088.1 GCA_005889075.1 Chloroflexota bacterium | reverse complement strand
ACCTCTCGCCCGACGAATGGAAGCGAAAGAGCACCGTGCTCGACGAGTGGTGCGTCAGGCACGACCGCGATCCCGCGGCGATCGTGCGAACCATCAACCTCGGCTTCTACATGGGCGCGAACGCAGGCGGGACGCGACGCCAGGAGGAGCTCTATCACCGCCACTGGGGACGGGACCCGCGAGGCATGACGGGATTTCTCCGAGGCACGACACGGGAAGCGGGCGAGGTCGTGGCTCGTTTCCGCGATGTGGGCGTCTTCCGCATCAACATCGCGCTCCGCGAAGGTCCGTACGACTGGGACGCGCTCGAGGCGTTCGCGCGCGACGTGATGCCCGCGTTCGCGTGAGTGCCCCGATCATCGCCCGCGTCGAGGGCGGGGCGTTTCACGCGATGGCCAACGATCTC
The DNA here is from genome assembly GCA_005889075.1 of Chloroflexota bacterium. Lineage (GTDB taxonomy): Bacteria > Chloroflexota > Limnocylindria > P2-11E > P2-11E > 3-1-20CM-2-70-9. The sequence goes on along the minus strand of VBDQ01000088.1, from coordinate 5,352 downwards.
GGCGAGCTGCTCGCGGACGTGGTGAACGCTGGCGCATCGGTCGGCTTTCTTCGCCCGCTGTCCGCCGCAGCGGCGTCGGCGTGGTGGCGATCGATCGACGACGGCGTGCGAGCGGGTCACATCATCGTCCTGGTCGCGCGGGTCGACGGCCGACTCGCCGGAACGGCGCAGCTTCGCCTCGCGGCAATGCCGAATCAGGCGCATCGCGCCGATGTTGCGAAGGTGCTCGTGCGCCCCAGCATGCGACGGCGACAGCTGGGAGGCACGCTGATGTCGGCGATCGAGAGTGAGGCGCGGCAGCGGGCACGGACGCTGCTGGTGCTGGATACCGAGTCGGGAAGCGATGCAGAAAAGTTCTACGTCGCGCTCGGTTGGACTCGCTCAGGCGTCATCCCGCGCTACGCGCAGGATACCGACGGAACGATGCGGGCTACGACAATCTTCTATAAGGAGTTGACCCGATGAGGCATCTCTTCGTCGCGATCTTGCTTATCGCCGCGTTCGCCGGGATCGGCGGTACGGCTTGCGGTTACGGCGGCGGTGGTGGACAGAGCTCTCCCGCGCCAAGTTACTAGCGGCGTCCCCGCGCTTCGCGCCGAGCCGTTCTGGGTGGACGGCGCACCAGGGAGCTGGGTCGTGCACTGGAGGATCCACAACGAGCGTGCGCGGCCGGTGCAGATCGACACCGCGGTACAGCCCCACGCGCAATTTCGAACCCCCGAGACAAAGCTCGGTCGCGACCTTTCGGCCCACGGGGCCATCGACATCGACCTGCCGGTGCGATTCAACGAAGAGCCGGGTACGGTGGTCGAGAATCCGTTCTTGATCCTTCGCGCGACGTACGAGGGCGTCTCGTGGAGGATCTTGCTGCGCGTACAGGTGACCGCAGGTATCCGCGGCGAGCCCATTGCGAGCCGCACGCTCAGCGTGAGCACTGACCGCGTGGGAGCCGTCTAGCAGGCTGGCACCGCCGTTGCACCCACGAGGCCGATGAGCGAGCCGATCAGCCCGCCGCCCCTGAAGGATTTCCGGCCTGAATTCATCCCCGCGTATCTGTCCAACGGTCTCATCGGCTTGCGCGTCGGGAGGATTCCGCTCATCGAAGGCCTCACGATGCTCAACGGCCTGGCCGGGGTCCACCCTGAGGATCAAGTCGAGGGCTTCGCCCGAGCGCCATACGTCGTCGCCGGCGACATCGCGATTGACCGCGTGAAGCTCAGCGAACGGAGCGAGCGAGCTCGCTTCATCGAACAGCGATACGACTTCTCCTGCGGAGAGCTTGTCAGCCGGTTCGCGTTCGAGGTCGGCGACGTGCGCGCCGACGTCGAGTCCCTCGTGCTCTGCAGCCGGACGCAGCCGACGGTTGTGATACACGAGCTGCGCGTCAGCGTGAACGGCCCATGCGAGCTCTCGATCGCGATGGGCATAGACCCGATCGGCATCGAGGGCAGATGGCGGAAGCGCGAGACCGACACCCCGGGCGCGAAGGAACCCATCGTCGATGGGTCGCTGCTCTGGGAGACGTACGGTGGGCTTGGCAGCTGCGGTGCCGCGTACGTCACGCGCTTCGAGGGTCCTGAGGACGCCAAACGCGAACGCGAGGAGAACGATCGACTCGCACCGCTCCACACCGTGTACTCGCTTCGCGCCCGTTCCGGCGCGACCTGCGTGGTGCGTTCGATCGCGTCGGTCGTCGCAGATCAAATGCATGCCGAGCCACATCGGCAGGCCGCTCGCCTCGCGGCCGTCGGCGCGAAGCTCGGTTTTGACCGCCTCCGCAAGGAGAATCGGGAGGCATGGGCCGACCTCTGGCGCGGCCGTGTGATCCTCTCCGGGGCCGGTCGTCGCTGGCAGGAGCTTGCCGACGCCGCCTTTTACTACCTCCACGCATCGGCGCATACCTCCTCGCTCTTCAGCACCTCGATGTTCGGTCTCGCGTATTGGCCGAACTACCACTACTACCGCGGACAGGTGATGTGGGACATCGAAACGTTCGTTTTCCCGGCGTTGCTGCTTACTGACCCGCACGCCGCGGATGCACTGCTCAGCTATCGCAGCGACCGGCTCGAAGGAGCCCGGCGGAACGCCGCGCTGAACGGTTATCGCGGACTGCAGTTCCCGTGGGCGAGCGGACCGCGCGACGGAAACGAGATGATCCGCGTCTCTGCTCCGCTGGTCACGCTCGAGCAGCACATCAGCCTCTCGGTCGCGCTCGCATTCGCTCGGTATGTGCACGCGACCGGCGACCAAGACTTTCTACGGGAGCGCGCGTGGCCGGTGCTCGAAGGCGTAGCCGAGTGGATCAGCTCGCGCGTCGAGTGCACCGATCGCGGCTACGAGATAAGGCGGATCATCGGCATCGCCGAGAAGCGCGACGAGCCGATCGACAACGCCGGGTACGTCAACATGGCGGCGAAGGTCGTCTTGCGCGAGGCGGCGGAGGCGGCGCGCTGTCTCGGGCGTCAGGACGCTCAGGCGTGGGAGCGCATCGCGGAACGGATCTTCGTGCCGTGGGCGAATGAGGTCATCTTGAATCACGATCGGTTCACGCCCGACGAGGCAGGCGTGACCGGCGCGACCCCAGAGGCGCTCGCGGGTCTCTTCCCGGTCGGCTACTGCACGTCCCCCGAGACCGAGCGCGCCACGATCCGGTTCTATCTGGACCGCGTGGGCGAGTTCATCGGCCATCCGATGCTCTCCGCACTCCTCGGCGTATACGCCGCGTGGATCGGTGACCGGGACCGCTCGCTCGAGCTATTCGAGAAGGGTTATGCCGAGTTCATCAACGCTCCGTTCACCGAGACGGACGAGTTCAGTCGGACGCGGTTTTCCGACAGGCCGCGCGTCGGTCCGTTCCAGGCGAACCTCGGCGGCTTCCTGATGGCGTGCCTGTACGGCCTACCCGGGATCCGGCTCGGGCCGGAGGAACCGACCGAATGGCCGCGCCGATCCGTCTGCCTTCCCTCGGGATGGACGGCCATCGACGTCGAGAGGATCTGGGTCCGGAATCGACCGGCGTCACTCCACGCGGCGCACGGCGAGGAGCGTGCGCGGATCGCGCTCGCGGCGGACTAACCTCTTCTGCGTGGATCAAAACGATCGCTACGTCATGCAGCGGATGAAGGGCTGACGCGGCAACTGAAGCCTCGGCTTCGAAGAGACCACGGGTATGGTCTCCAACGTGCTCGAAATCGAACAAGCGGCGCTGGTCAAGCAGCTCAAGACCTTTAAGAAGAGGTACGCCGCCGATCCGGAGTTCAAGAAGCTCCGCGCGGACCTGCCGAAGGACTGGCCGTTCTGAGCTAGACCCTTGCCGGCAGCCGCACCTCGGGACCACGCAGCTCGAGCCGGCCGGTCCTCCCGCTCCAGTACGCGTTCCGCTCCCCCGTCATCGCCTGCACGTGACCGTCCCATTCGAAGTTGAAGGCCTCGAGACCGAGCCGGACGGCGCGACGGCAACGCTCCCGAGTTTCGTCATCGGTCGCGTACCGGCGGATGGCTTCGATCTGGCGGTCGCCGTGACCGGTGTCCTGCTCGGCATGCAGCTCGTACGTCGCGGCCGCGCGCCGTGAAAAGCCGTAGTGGCCGGTGAGCTCCTTGAACACGCGAGCGGCCGCGCCGTCGGGACCGCCGTGCATGGCTTCAACGAATGAGAGGAGCGAGATACCCTCGAGCGCGGAGCGGTTCTGGCAGCCCGAGCGGATCATCTCGATCGCGGCGAGCGTGCCCGGCGCGGGATCGGCCTTGTCTGCGGCGTCACGCGTGATCCCGGCCTCGTCGAGCATCTGCAGCATGATGTCGACGTGCGTCTTCTCCCCGCCAAGCTCCTCCATGAAGTTCTCCATAACGATGTCCATGAGCGCGTAGTTCCGCTCGCTCGCGACGTTCGTGACGATGTAGCCGAAGAAGATGGGGTTGGTGCGGACCCGGAGGTAGTGCTGGATCTCACCCCGGACGATCTGCTCGCGGGTCCAGCGGTGCTCGACGATGCCCTTGAACCACGGATGGTCCGGCATGAAGAGCTCGCGAGCCATGCCCCAGAGCTCATCGATGAACGCGTCGTTCGCCACCGCGGCCCACTCTAGCCGCCGGGCCGGAGAGAGCGTCCGTATCTCGCGCTACGGTCCGGCCAAGTTCACGCGGGCGCGCTCTCTGTCGTCGCCTGTCGATTGGCTGAGTGAGCTCTTACCGTCCCAATGACTGAGCGTCGCTGTGCGACATCGTGGCGGTCGAGGTGACGCTCATGCCGTGGGCGAGAGCGTTCTCGAAAGCAAAGAGACCGCCCCACACGGCGATGTTGAGCGCGACGAGGAGTGCGAGTAGCGGACGCATTCGGTTTCCTCCCGTGCGCCGGTCGATAGTGCCGACCGAACGCGAGGTCGACTTTCGTCCAAGCCCACGCTTGACACATCCCTTGAGCGGGGGAACCGGCGCGACGAGGCGCCGCTCACTCCCCCGTTCGGGTGAAGGCGCGGTCGCGTCGACTGACATCCGCTGTTGGTGCGGACATGCATCGCCCAGGCGATGGGGTGGAACGCTGCCTGCAGGGCAGACGCACAGGAGCCCGCTCGGTAGCCGTAAGGACGTGCGTCGGCGCGGTCGAGGAGCTGGCAAAGTTCGGGAGGAGACGACATGCGGCGCATCGTTCTCGTACTCGCGCTGATTACTGGGATCGTGATCGGATTCGGTGTGCCGGTGTCCGGTCTCGGGCTCATCTCGGTGACGCTCACGTGCAGCGACGGCACGAGCGTCACGATGAACGTCGACACTGACACGCTGAATAGCCTGACCGACTCGGTGAACGCAATGACGCTCTACCCAGCTGGCCTCACATGCACCCTCATCCAGAATCCCGTCAATCCGTTGGGCGCGGTCTTCGGCCACGTCGCGGTCGCTGCGTCAGGAAACATGTTCCTTGTCGGGGGCGGCCGCTGGCAGGTGCCGTGTAGCGCAATCGCCGGAGGCGGGTCACCGCCGCCCCCTGCGCCTCCTGCTGCAATTCCGGCAGATGTCGTAGCGCACGCGCCTCCTGGCGCCTTGGCCTATCCGAGCGATCCAAGTGCGCTGTCGACCGATCCGGATGTGTTCATTTGGGTGAACATCGCGGTGAACGCACACCTCCGTGATCAGACCGATCCAAACAGCGCGTATGGTTCGCTGAACGAGACGATTCCGGCCAACCAGCCGAACTGCGGCATGACACAGGTGGGCGAGAGCCACTTCACGTCGAAACCGACGTGCCTCCTCGTCCCCCCCGCGACGACGACGCCGCCAGTCCAGCCCCCGGCCTACGTTGTCTCGAAGGTAACGCAGGCGTCTGATGGCTCCGGCCAAGTGCCGTTCCCCGTACCA
>VBDQ01000071.1 GCA_005889075.1 Chloroflexota bacterium | reverse complement strand
TTCTCCGCGGGGCACGACGAATACTGGTCCAACGGCATGTACGACGCCGTCCAAGCTGCGCGAGACGTCGGCGTCAACCTGGCGTTCTTCGGGGCGAACGCGGTCTACTGGCAGGTCCGCTACGAGTCGTCGGCCTCAGGGGTCCCGAATCGGGTGATGGTCTGCTACAAGGACGCGAGCATCGACCCCGTCCAGGGACCGCTGACCACAGTGCAGTGGCGCCAGCCACCCGTGAACCGAGCCGAACAGACGCTCCTCGGTATCCAGTTCATGGACGAGGTCAACTGGACCAAGTCGGATGGAACCATCAACACATGGCCTTACGTGGTGACCAACAGCTCCCACTGGATCTACGCCGGCACCGGCTTCAAGGACGGCGACAGCGTGCCGGGGCTCGTCTTCTACGAGATGGACCGGTACCAATCGAACTTCCCCGGTCCGACGGGCGGCACGAATCAGACCTTCTTATCGCATTCGAACTATCTGAACTGGGAGAACCCTCCAAAGCCTGAGTATCAGCAGACGTCGATCTACCAGGCTCCGAGTGGCGCATGGGTGTTCGCCGCGGGAACGATGGTCTGGAGCTGGGGGCTCGACAACTACTACGAGTCATATAAGGACGCACGGATCCAGCAGATGACCGTGAATCTGCTCAACGCCTTCCTGAATGGCGCGCCCAAGACGGTCCACGACCTCAAGCTCACCGCGCCGACGACGGTCACGGCGGGACAGGCGTTCAACATCACGGTCGTCGCTGAAGACGCGCAGGGCAGCCCCGTCCCCGGATACACCGGAACGGTCCACTTCGCGAGCGGCGACACGGCATCGGGTGTCGTGCTTCCACCTGACTCGACACTGGCGAACGGCCAGGGGACCTTCTCCGTGACCCTCGCCACGACGGGCTCCCAGACGCTGACGGTGTCGGACGCGGCGAACGCGCTTTCGACGACCGCGACGCTCACCGTGAGCGCTCAGCACGGCGCCGCAAGCCACTTCGTCCTAGCGACCACCGCAACGCCCACGTCCGGAAAGGCCTTCTCGTTCACAGTGACGGCGCAGGATTCGTCGGGCAACACCGATCCCAGCTACTCGGGAACCGTGCACTTCACGAGCACAGACACCTCGTCGGGCGTGCAGCTCCCGGCTGACGCAACGCTGACGAGCGGCGCCGGCACGTTCTCCGCGACGCTCATCAAGGCGGGCGCGGAGACAATCACCGCGACAGATACCGTCACGGCGAGCATCACCGGTGGCCTGAACGTCACCGTGGGCGGGGCGGGCGCGACGCGCCTCGCGCTTACCACAACGGCGACGCCGACCGCTGGCGCCGCGTTCTCGTTCACGGTCACGGCGCAGGACTCGTCCGGGAACACGGATCCCACCTACGCGGGCACCGTGCACTTCACCAGCACCGACACAAGCTCAGGCGTAGTGCTGCCGGCCGACACCACGCTGGCAAACGGCATCGGCACGTTCTCGGCGACGCTCATCAGGGCCGGCGCTCAGACCATCACTGGGACGGACACTGCGACGGCGAGCATCACGGGCGCCCTGAGTGCCAGCGTGCGCGCGGCGGCCGCGACGAGGATTGGGCTCGCGACGAGCGCGACGCCTCGGGCGGGCACCGCGTTCTCGCTGACCGCGACCGCTCTGGACCCCTACGGCAACACCGACACGTCCTACGCCGGAACGGTGCACTTCACCACCACAGATGCCTCGGTTGGGGTCGTGCTACCTGCCAACTCGACGCTCGCGAGCGGCACCGGCACGTTCTCCGCGACGCTCATCAAGGCCGGAGCGCAGACGATCACCGCTACTGACATGGCCAACGCGACGATCACCGGCGGTCTTAGCGTCACTGTCCGCGCGGCGTCCGCGACGCTGCTTGCGCTCGCCACCGGGAACTCGACGCCCACCGCGGGCACGGCCTTCTCGTTCAGCGTGACCGCGAAGGACCCGTACGGGAACACCGACACGGCCTACGCCGGGCGCGTGCACTTCACGACCACCGACACCTCGTCGGGCGTGGTCCTACCCGCTGATGCGACGCTCGCGAACGGAACGGGCACGTTCGCCGCGACGCTCATCAAGGCTGGCGCGCAGACCATCACGGCGAGGGACACGGTGACCGCGACGATCGCCGGTACGCTCAGCGTCACCGTCAAGCCGGGCGCTGCGGCGAGCCTGACACTCATCGCGCCGGCAACGGTTACGGCGAGCCAATCCTTCAGCGTCACGGTCACCGCAAAGGACGCTTACGGCAACGTGGCCACCGGTTATCGCGGTGCGGTGCACTTCACGAGCTCCGATATTCTCGCGACGCTGCCGGCTGATTACACCTTCACGAGCGGCGACGCCGGCACGCGTAACTTCTCGGTCACGCTCGTCACCGTGACGACGCAGACCGTCACGGTGACGGATACCGCCAACGGGGCACTTACGGCCAGCGCGCAGATCAATGTCAAGCTGCCGCTGCTCCCGTAGCGCTCACGAACATGACGATTGGGCCGGCGACCAGGGCGACCAACACGTCCTGGCGCCGGTTTCGTGAAGGACGCGTAACTCGAGTATCGATCGTGTTACTGCTTACGCTAGCCTCGGCTCTCCAGGGCGGCGGGCGGGCGTCATTGCGGGACGTCGCACTTGCTGCCGACAACCCGATCGTGATCGAGAACGAGCAGCCCGGTTCGAGCGGCTGGCAGCTCGGCCTCATCGCGGACGATGCGACCGGACAGATCAAGGGCTACGCGTCGGCAACCAGTGTCGGCCAGAACCAGAGCCTCACCCTCTACGTGTCGGTGAACCCGGCGCAGATCTACTCCATCGACGTCTATCGCATCGGCTGGTACGACGGGATGGGCGCCAGGCTTCGCCTCCATGCCGGGCAGCTCGCCGGGATCCGACAGAGCGCGTGTAAGCCGGACGCGAGCACCGGTCTCATCGCCTGCAGCTGGACCCCGAGCTACACGTTCACGGTCGGATCGGACTGGACGAGCGGGCTCTACGTCGCTGTGCTCACCAACAACCGCGGTTATCAGAACTACGCGATGTTCGTCGTCAGAGACGGCCGACCCGCGACATACCTGTACGAACAAGCCATCGCGACGGACCAGGCCTACAACAACTACCCCAATGACGGCCGAACCGGGAAGAGCCTCTATGCGTACAACAGCTTCGGCGCGAACACGATCGCCGGGGATGCTCGAGCGGTAAAGGTCTCGTTCGATCGGCCGTATGCCGACGACGGTTCGGGCAACTTTTTCTACTGGGAGGTCGACCTCGTCCGTTGGCTCGAGCGGAACGGATACGACGTGACGTACTCGACGGACGTCGACACGCATGCGAACGGCGCCGCCCTGCTCACCCACCGCGCCTTCCTCTCCGGCGGCCACGACGAGTACTGGTCGAAAGAGATGTACGACGCGGCCGAGACCGCTCGTGACGCCGGTGTCGGTCTCGCCTTCTTCTCCGCCGATGCCGTGAGCGTGCAGATCCGCTTCGAATCCTCGACCGCGGGCGTGCCGAATCGAGTGATCGTCTGCTACCGCGATGCGAACCTTGACCCGGTCAAAGGGGCGACGACGACAGTCTCGTGGCGCGACCCCTATCTGAATCGTCCCGAGCAGCGCCTGCGCGGGGTCCAGAACAACGCGTACGTCGACTGGGGCAACAACTTCCCCTACGTGGTGACGAACAGCGCGCACTGGATCTACGCCGGGACCGGACTTCGTGACGGCGACAGCATCTCGGGGATCGTCGGCTACGAGATGGACGGATATATGCCGGCCTATCCCGGGCCGAACGGCACGCACACGATCCTCTCCCGCTCCCCCTTCACCGACGTCGATGGACAGGCTCAGGTGGCGAGCGCATCCATCTACCAGGCCCCGAGCGGCGCTTGGGTGTTCTCATCGGGCACGACGTCATGGACTTGGGGCCTCGATGACTTCTCTGGCAGCCATGTGGATGCGCGGATCCAACGGATCACCGCGAACCTGCTCTCGGCCTTCGCCGCCGCTGCGCTCCCACCCGCCGTCCACGACCTCAAGGTGACGGCGCCCGGCGCGGTCCAGTCCGGACGTCAGTTCGACGTCGCGATCGTGGCCGAGGATGCGCAGGGAAACACGGTCAGCTCCTACAGCGGCACCGTGCACTTCGCGAGCGGCGACAGTGGATCAGGCGTCACGCTTCCATCGGACTCGGCCCTCGCGAACGGTCAGGGGACGTTCCCGGTCACGCTCGCAACTCCCGGTTCCCAGTCCGTGACCGTGTCCGATCCCGCGAACTCGCTCTCCACGACGGTAGCCATTACGGTCAACGCGCAGCAGGCCACCGCGAACCGTTTCGTCCTCAGCACGACGGCGACGCCCACGGCCGGCGGGGCGTTCGCCTTCGTCGTAACGGCCCAGGACTCTTCCGGAAATACCGACCCGGGCTACGCCGGAACGCTGCACTTCACGAGCAGCGACACGTCGCCCGGCGTCCTCCTTCCGCCTGACGCGACGCTCGCCAGCGGACAGAGCACCTTCTCGGCAACGCTCACAAAGGCGGGGCCGCAGACAATCACGGCGACCGACACCATGACCCAGACGATGACCGGCATCTTGAGCACGAACGTGCTCGCTGGTCCAGCTGCGACCCTCGACCTGCGCGCGCCCACGGCGGCGACGATGAACCAGGGCTTCAACGTGACGGTCACGGCGAGGGACCGCTACGGGAACGTCGCGACGAGCTACGCGGGCGCCGTGCGTTTCACGACGAGCGACGTGTCACCGCTGGTGCGACTCCCTGCCGACTACACGTTCGTCCTCGCCGACGGCGGGACGAAGGATTTCTCCGTCACGCTCGAGACGCCGCCGAGCCAATCGGTCGGTGTTGCGGACAGCACCAATCCGATTCTGTCAGCGAGCGCTCAGGACGCCGAGAAGGTGCCGGGCGCCCCGTCCGCCGCGCAGACACCCCTGCCGCCGACGGGAGGACCGTAAGAGCCATGGGGACCCGCGAACAACCGGATCGATCGCGGGTTCTCGTCGTTCTGGGCACGCGACCAGAGGCGATAAAGCTCGCGCCTGTGATCGACGCACTACGGCGCGCAGCCGATCAGTTCGACGTGAAGGTCTGTGTGACCGGGCAGCATCGGGAGATGCTACGGCCGATCCTCGATCTGTTCGCGATCTCGCCGGATCGCGACCTCGACCTCATGAGCCCGAATCAGAAGCTCGCAGGGCTAACGTCCGCGGTCCTCACCGAGATGACGAGGATCCTCGAGGACCTGCGACCCGAATGGGTCGTCGTGCAGGGTGACACCACGACCGCATTCGCCGCATCGCTCGCGGCCTTCTATCAAAACGTGCGGGTTGCACACGTCGAGGCGGGCCTGCGCACCGGAGACATGCGCCAACCCTTCCCCGAGGAGGCAAATCGGCGCATTGCAGACATCCTTGCCGATCTGCACTTCGCCCCGACGGAGCGCGCTCGCCGCAATCTCCTGCGCGAGGGAGCCGATCCGGCGACGGTGTTCGTGACGGGCAACACGGTTATCGACGCACTTCGGCACGTCGTCGCGCTCGAATACGACGTCCTTTCGAGTCCGCTCGCCGCTCTCCCGCCCGGACGGCGCATCGTTCTCGTCACGGCCCATCGCAGGGAGAGCTTCGGTCGCGGCCTCGCCGCCATCTGCCGGGCACTGCGCCGCCTCGCCGATGACGTCCCTGACATCCAGATCGTTTATCCGGTCCACCTCAACCCGAACGTCGGCGACGCCGTGCACGAGCGTCTTGACGGCCATCCCAGGATCAGCTTGATTCCGCCCCTCGACTATGCGTCGCTCCTACAGCTGATGCGCCGCAGCACGATCATCCTCACCGATTCCGGAGGGATACAAGAAGAAGCACCGAGCCTCGCGAAGCCGGTCCTCGTGCTCCGCGCGGCGACCGAGCGGCCGGAGGCCGTCGAGGCGGGCTGCGCGCGGATCGTCGGGACCGATGAAGAGGTGATCGTCCGTGAAGCGCGTCGGCTCCTCGAGGACGCGGAAGCCTACGCTCGCATGGCTCAGGTCGCGAACCCATTCGGCGACGGACGTGCCGGCGACCGGATCGTGAGCGTGCTCCGCCGGACCGACAAGGCCAGCAAAGCGGCGGCGTGAGCGATGAGCGCTCATCTCCACGATATCGCGGCGACGATTGTGGGTTTGCTGATCACGCTTCCATCGGCGTACCTCGCCTTCCTGGCTGCGGTCAGCCTCCTGCCCCGGCGCGCGCGGCCGCGCGTCGGACCCAGTGCCGACCGCGAAACGTTCGCCATCCTCGTGCCCGCTCACGACGAGGAGCGCGTCATCGCACGGACTCTCGCGAGCCTTGCTGGACTCGAATACCCCCGCGACCGCTTCAGCGTGCACGTCGTCGCCGACAACTGCTCCGACGACACCGCCGCTATCGCACGCGACCGGGGGACCTGCGTCCACGAGCGCACCGATCCCCATCGCCCCGGAAAGGGGGCCGCGCTGAACTGGCTCGTAGACGAGGTGCTCGCGGAGCATCGCCACGTCGATGCGTTCGTGATCGTGGACGCGGACAGCGAGCTCTCGCCCGATTTTCTCCACGCGATGGGCCGTCATCTGCGGGGCGGGGCCGTCGTGGCGCAGGCGCTCAATCTCGTCAAAGTCGTGGACGACCGTCCCCTCGTCCGCATCCGTGAGCTCGCTTTCGAGCTTGGTTGCCACCTTCGGCCGCTGGCGTACGAGCGTCTCGGCGGTTCGAGCGGGCTCTTTGGAAACGGGATGTGCATCGACGCCGCGCTTTGCCGCCGCTACCGCTGGAGCGAGTCTTCGGTGGTCGAGGACGCCGAGCTGTTTTTGCGGCTTGTCCGCGGCGGCTACCGGGTCGAGCTAGCCACCGACGCGACGGTTCGCTCGACCATGCCGGTGACGCTACGCGAGGCCGGCTCTCAGGCGCTGCGCTGGGAGCGCGGCAGGTTCGATTACGTCCGCGAGCTCAGCGCACTCGCCGCAACAGGCCTGCGAAGACGCGATCTCAACGCGCTGTGCGCGTCACTGGCCGGGTTCAACCCACCGCTCGCGCTGCTCGCCCCTGGCGGCCTAGCGGCGTTCGTGATTGGAATGGCGGCGGGATGGGTGGCGCTCACGGTCCTTGCGACCATCGCTCTCGCATGCCTCTTTGGCTATGTCCTTCGCGGGGCCGTGCTCGGCGGCTTGGGCCCGAGCGTCTTCCTGCGAATACTGGTCTGGGCGCCGAGCTACTGCCTTTGGAAGGCTTGGGTGCTCAGCCGTGCGGCGTTCGGCGTGGGCCGCCGAGACTGGCAGGGCCGCGCGCGCGGGGACGCCGGGAAAGATCATGGCGCCACCGCAGCGTTCCTCAATCCGGATGAGGTTCCATCGACACATGGCTGAGCCGATCCGCGTGGTCATGACCGGGGGCGGCGGCTTCATCGGGTCCTATCTCCTCGCGCGACTCGTGGGCGCGGGGATGGATGTGACGCTGATCGGCCCACACACGGGTAAGTCGCGGTACACCGCGTCGCTCGTCGAAAAGGGCATCGTGCGGTTCTTGCGCTGCGACGGCTCATTCACGGACGAGGATCTGCTTCCGCGCATCCTCCGGAGCGCGGACGCACTCCTGCTCCTCGGCTACGTCATGCCAACCTCGTCGTCGCCGGCGCAAAGGCTGCTCGACGAGTTGACCTGCAACGTGTCCCCGACCCTTCGTCTCGTGCGGGCGGCGCTTCGCAGTCGTCCACACGTGGTCTTCGCGAGCTCCGTAAGCGTTTACGGAGTCCCGCCGCATTCGCCGGTGAGCGAGGACGATCGGCCTTCGCCGTCAACGCCCTACGCGATCGCGAAGCTCGTCTGCGAGGAGGCAATCCAGCTGCTCTGCGGCGCGGACGCGGCGACCGCAAGCATCTTGCGTTACTCGACCGTGTATGGGCCGGGCGAGGTGGTGCCACGGGCGATCCCGAATTTCATCCGCGCGACCCTCGCGGGCACGCCGCTGATTGTGAACGGCGATGGTCAAGACGAGCACGACTACGTCCACGTCGCGGACGTCGTGGATGCAACGATGGAGGCGCTGAGGCGCAGAGCTGCGGGTGTGTTCAACGTCGGCACAGGGATCGGTACGACGACGATCGATCTCGCCAAGCTCGTGCTGAAGCTTGCCGACACGTCCACGCCGATCTTGAGCGCGCCCGCTCAACCAGGCGCAGGGCGGCGGCTCCAGATCGTCTGCGATACCGAGGCGGCCCGCACCGCCTTGGGGTTCGTCGCGCGGCGCTCGTTGCCCGAAGGGATCTCCGAAGAGATCGGCTGGTTTCGCTCCGAGCAAGACCAATGCGCCCGCGCCAGCAGTAGGGTCGCGAGACACGCTCCTGCGGTAGCAAGAGCGGTCGCCTGAGACGATGGCCGGGGGCCGGTGAGCCCGACGCCAATGCGCACTCCGGCACCGGAAGATGTCCCGATCCCGATCCGGCACGCGCGATCGTGGCGGATCGTCCCGACGGTCGTCCGCGGAGTCGCGAGGCGAACGGTCGTCGAGCGACGGGGGTTCCGAAGTCGGTTACTGAGGGACGTGTGGATCGATGTCAAACGGTTTGGTGCCCCCAATGTCCGCATGATCGAGCTCACCAGCATTCGCGGCATCCGGAACGTGCGCGTCGACGGTCCCGTCGTACGTCACGGTCCGTTGGTCCTGTGCGCACTCGCGACCCTACTTGAATGCGACCGGATCTTCGAGATGGGCACGTTTGCCGGCGAGACCAGCTGGCTCCTCGCCCACAACGTCCCCAAGGCTCTGATCTACACGCTCGATCCGCATCCGCGTCAAGGCGGTCCCGCCGGGTACGCGGGGACTCCCGAAGAGGCGCGGATCACCGAGCTGCGTGGCGACCCGACCGACTTCGACTTCTCGCCCTACAGCGGGTCGATCGATCTCGTCCGCGTCGATATGGGGCATGAGTGCCGCCACGTCGGAGCCGCTACCGGTGCGGCGTTCGGGATGCTTTCGGAGCTTGGATCGATCGTGTGGGACGACTACACGCACTGCCCGAGCGTCTATACGTACCTCAATGCTCTCGCGCCGTCGCTCGAACGGCCGATCTTCCACATCTCGGGCACGCGTCTCGCGTTCTATAGCCGCTGGGACATCGTCGTCGACTAAGCCGGCACGCCGTGCATGACGTCCAGCCGGAGGCCTGCCAACTCGGCCGCCGCATTGCCGGCGATCCACCTGATGGGCAAGCCACTTGCTTGTATGCTTCAACCGCACGGGACGCAGGGGGATGAGCGGCAACGGTTTGACGGGGCGTTTTCGCGTCTTGCTTGTCGACGACGAGAAGGATCTCGTTGACTTGCTGGCGTTCCTTGTCGATCAAGCTGGGCTGATCCCACTGTCCGCGACAGAGCCCCAGGGAGCACTCGAGCTCTTCGAGAAGGAACATCCCAGTCTTGCGGTCGTCGATCTCAATCTTCGGCCCTGGGATGGATTCGAGCTTCTCGCCGAGCTGCGCCGACGAAGCCCGAAGATGCCGATCCTCGTTCTGACTGCGCGCGGAGCCGAAGATGACAAGGTCCGCGCACTCGACCTCGGTGCGGATGACTACGTCGTCAAGCCGTTCGGGCATCGAGAGCTCGTCGCGCGCATCAAGGCGCAGGCGCGCCGCGCGGAGCTCGACGGCAACGGCGCCCCGGCGGCCGTCCTGGAGGTCGGACCGCTTCGTCTCGACGTCCGGGAGCGCACCCTCCAGCTCGATGGGCACGACCTGCGACTCACCGGGACGGAGTTCCGGCTTCTCGAGTATCTGATGCGTAACAGCAACTCGGTGGTCCCAACGGCGGCATTGGCGAAATACGTTTGGGGATACGACGACAGTCCCGCCCGGGAGGTCGTCCGTGTGACGGTGCACCGATTGCGGCGGAAATTGGGCGACGACGGTCAACGACGACGCTTCATCGAAACGATACCTGGGGTCGGTTTGAAGCTCCGACCGAGCGTGGCCAGGCAGGAGAGCCACCGCTCCTAGTAACGCCTTTGTCGCGGCAATACGGTTTTGGTAACGCCCTTGTTCCTAAACGCTCCATAAAAGTCACCACACGAAGGCATTTTCCTTGCGGCCTCGTGACCTCATAACAGATGGAAGAGGTCCGGGTCTTGTGATCAAGTTGTTACTCGTCGAAGACGATCCCGACATGCTCGATCTGACCGCGTACGTCCTTCGCCGTGAGCGTTTCGTCGTCGCCGAAGCATCCGATGGTGCCCAGGCGATCCGGCGATGGAAGGCCGACCAGCCCGATCTTGTCATCCTCGACCTTGGCCTGCCCAGCCTCGACGGATTCGAGGTCTTACGTCGCATCCGCGAGGACGGCAACACGCCCGTGCTTATCGTGACCGGGCGACGAGACGCTCAGGATATCCTGCGGGCCTTCAATCTCGGCACTGACGACTTCGTGCCAAAGCCGTTTGAATTCCGG
The DNA here is from genome assembly GCA_005889075.1 of Chloroflexota bacterium. GTDB lineage: Bacteria > Chloroflexota > Limnocylindria > P2-11E > P2-11E > 3-1-20CM-2-70-9. Next base: position 43,697 of record VBDQ01000071.1, on the reverse strand, counting down.
GAGCTCATAGCACGCGTTCGGGCCATCCTTCGTCGGGCGAAGACCGTCACGCAGGAGGTCTCCGAGCCTCGGTTGCAGCTCGACGGCCTCACGCTCGACCCGCAGACATACGAGGTGAGCTGGCTCGACAAAGATGTACGGCTCACCCCCACCGAATTCCGGATCCTCTATCTGCTCGCAACGAACGCCGGTCGCGTAGTCCCGGCGAGCCGGCTCTACACGTATGTCTGGGGAAGCCAGGGTGCGGATGCGAACGCGCTGCGCTCGCACATCAGCCACCTCCGGCGAAAATTCGAGACCGAAGGCGGTGCGCCCGGAACGATCGTCTCGGTGCCCGCGGTGGGCTACATCTTCAAGCGGCCGGGCCCGCGGGTCGCCGCACCGCTGCCGCAGCCTTCGGCGACCGCGCTTACGCCCGCGCCTGTGGAGCGTGGCGCAGCCTCACATACCGCGGAGATCCGTCCCCCAACTCACACGTTGACGGCTGTCCGCGCACCGACCGCCTAACGACCGCATCGCCGTAGCGTAACGAAGCGACATCGGCCGTTGAGGGTCCCCGAACCTCAACAGCGCGCACGCACGCCACGAATCCGGCCTCATGCGCCCCGCGCACTGTGCCTCAACGCTCCTGGCGTCGAATGGAAACGTGCGCCAACGGCATAGCCTTCATCCAGCGGGTCATCATGCAGCGCGATGCTGGCGGCTCCTGGGTGTCGCCGCGCTCGTCGCGTTGCAGATCACGCTGATCCGCGTTCAGCCTGCGCTCGCAGCACCGGGCGACCTCGTTGCCGATGTGCTTGCCGTCGCGAGCTATCCGCAAAGCGTCGCACCGAGCATCGCTTTCGATGGGCACTATCTGTATCACACCGGATACGGCGACTCGGTCCTCCATCGACTGAACGTGCCGCCGGCGGGCGGAGCGAGCACGGCGACGGGCGAATACGACGTGACCATCCAGGGAGCGGCGACGGGAATCATGACCCTCTCTTACGACTCCGGACGCGACGCGTTCTGGGCCGTCAGCGGCGACGGCCTCTCGATCTATCTGCTGACCAAGAGTGGCCTCGCCTCGCTCGCATTCACGATCGATCCGGCAACCGATAGGCCGGGCTTCCAACCTGTTGGCGACTACCCGAACGAGATCAAGATCGCGTACGACGCCGCCGACGACACGATCTGGTACAGCTCGGACGCGGGCGTGCGCATCTACCACTATCACACCTTCGCCGACGGCTCAGGGACTGCCGACCTTGTGGCGGGCACGCCATATATCGATATCGACGTCGCGCCGAACAACATGGATCCGCAGTGCGGCTACAGCCAGAGCAGCGGTGTCGCGGTCGGTGGCGCTCATCTCTTCATCACCGCCGCCGGCTGTCCCTATTACTTCGAGTACACAAAGACCGGCGGCAAGGTCGCTGTTTATCCCTACAACCGGTACGACTCGCCGACGAGTGCTGAGGACCTCGAATGCGACGACGTGAGCTACGCGGTCCCGGTGTTCTGGGTGAGGGACGCCTTCGATGGGCACATACGCGCCTTTGAGCAACCGCCGGGAACGCCCTGCGTCTACGGTGGTGGGCCTCGGCCGACGGCGCGTCTCGCGCTCGCCATCGCGGCCACTGGGCCCACGGCCGGAGCCGGCTTCACCTTCACGGTCGTGGCGCAGGATCGCTTCGGCAGTTTGACACCCAGATACGGCGGAACGGTCCACTTCACCAGCACCGACGCCTCGTCCGGGGTGATCCTTCCGCCCGACTCTTCGTTGAGCGGCGGTCAGGGAACCTTCTCTGCGACCCTCATCAAGGCTGGGCCGCAGACGATCACCGCGACCGATGCGGCGAACGCGTCGGTCACGGGCTCCCTCACCGTCACCGTGCAGGCGGCGAGCGCGGCAAGCCTGATCCTCAGGACCCCGGCCAGCGCGAAGCCAGGCCAGGCCTTTGCCGCAAGCGTCACTCTCAACGATCGCTTCGGCAACCTGGCAACGGGTTACACGGGAACGGTCCACTTCACGAGCTCCGATCCGCTTGCGACGCTCCCGGCGGATTACACGTTCAACGCAGCCGATGGCGGCGTCCATGGATTTTCGGTCACGCTCATGACCCCGACGATCCCCACGCTCCCGGGCCAGACGATCACGGTCACGGATACGGCGAACGCGAGCCTCGGCGCGACCAGTCCGCCGGTGAACGTGAGCCCGCTCTAAGCGGTCGCGGCCGCCTTCAGCCAGCGCCGGATCGCGGCTTTGTCTAGGTCCGCCGTGTTCCGCACCTTCAACATCCGGTTGCTCTTGCCGCTGCCCTCGAGCTTCTTGCCTGGGTCTGCGAGCGCGGCCGGCGGCGCAAAGAAGTTGATCCCGACGTGCTCCTTGAAGGACGCGAGCGCGCAGACGTTCTTTCCGTTCACCTGGTAGAAGGGCACGCCCCACTTGATCGTCGTGGTGGCATTTGGAATCGCTTCGATCACGATCGCGTGTAGCCGCTCGAGCAGAGCGCGCTGATCCGCCGACTGTTTCGCGATGTAGATCGTGGCGGCTTTGGTCTTAGAGCTACCGGGGCTGGTCTTCAAGGCGGTCATCGCGTCCTCCATGGTGCTGTCCGAACTCGGGCGGAACGTTAGAACGGTCGCGGCCGTCGTGCTTCTCCAAAACTGCTCGGTCTCGTCCACGCCATCGCGAAGCACGCCGGGACCGGAGCCACGCGCTTTCGGCGCCGGTAGTCGGTGGGCGACTCGCCCACGATGTCGCGGAACGTGCGGCTGAACGTCCCGAGGCTGGCGAAACCGACGCGGTGTCGCTGGAGATAGCGATGCGGTGGCGCGACTCATCCGTCGCTCCTGAGGGTGGTCGGGCGCGCGGTGGGCTCTGGGTGGCTCGAACACCCGACCTCAGCGATGTCAACGCTGCGCTCTAACCAGCTGAGCTAAGAGCCCGCGAGAGATCAAGGATAACGCGCGGCGCCTTCGGCGCGCACGCCGGCGAACATCCGCAGTCCGTCGACCGGAGCGTCCTTCGCGAAGCACACGATTCGGAACGCTCCGAGGCCGTTCGGATCGAGCAGTTCATCGACCGCCGACCGCCGGCTCGCGGCGCGGAGCTGATCGATCGGCGTCGCCGCGCGCGCGGCGGTCTCGCGAATGCCGAGCGCGAGCAGCACCTCGCGCTGCGTTGCCGCACCAGCGAAGCGCAGCCCAGCGCCCTCGGCCGCTCGACGGATCGCCGTGAAGTCGACGCTCGCGGTCAGATCGTGCCGGCCGGGCTCAGCGAGCGGGTCGGAGAGCAAACGGTGCTGCGCGAAAGCCCGCACCGTGCCGGCTCCCGCGCGCCTCAGCAGTTCGCTCTCTTCGCCGCCGTAGTCGACGAGCAGGACATACCCCGAGACCACCGCCGCCGCCAGGCTCGCGACCCAACCTTCGGCCGCCGGGCTCGTTTCCCAGCGTCCGCCGACCGGCACGGCTTCGGGGATCCGCCAGCGCAGATCCGCGCTGCTAGGCACGCGCAGCGTCTCGACAAGGGTGCCGGCTGCTTCGCCGACGAAGACTTCGCGAACGCCATCGGCGGTACGCGAGAGCACGTGGACGGGGAACGCGTCGAGCACCTCGTTGGCGAACACGACGCCGCGGATGGGAGCGAGGTTGTGCGCGACAGACGCCCACCGCAGGTCCCGGCCTTCGAGCGCGAGCGACTGCTGCGCGCGCATGCGCGGCGACACCTCGACGATCGCGGGACGCGCGGCACGCGCCGCGTCAGGGCGCTCGCGCTCGAGGGCTGCGAGGAGATCCCGCATGAGAATCCCCCGCCCTGCTCCCGCCTCCACGAGATCCCACGGTGCGGGTTTTCCGATCTGCGTCCAGAGATCGGCGATCCCGCGCGCGACCGTCCGTCCGAACGCCGGGCCAAGATCGGCCGAGGTGACATAGTCGCCGCCGAAGCCCAGCGACGCGTGCGTGGTGTAGTAGCCGTCGTCGGGATCGAAGAGCGCGGCTTCCATGAAGTCGGCGAAGCTGATGGGACCAGACGTCCGGATCCGCGCGACGAGACGCTCGGCGAGCGTCAGACCGTCATGCGCCCCAGCGGGGCGGACCCGGTGGTCGGATCTCCGGCGGGCGCGGAGAGTTGTGTCCGTCGAGCGGGATCTCTTCCGATGGCTTCCACGACCGCGCGACGGCGAGCTCCTCTTTCGCGAGAACGGTGCGGCCGAAGCGGCCGTACGTCGAGAGCTCGAAGTTCGAGGTCTCGCCGAGTGCACCGTGCGGGCAGACCTCGACGCAGTCGCCGCAGTAGATGCACCGAGTCACGTCCAGCTCGTACGTCTGCAGATCGCGCTCGCGCATCATCAGCGCGCCCGTCGGGCACGTCTCCGCGCACGCCCCGCACGAGACGCAGTCGGTGTACTTGAGCGAGACGTTCCATGGCGTCGTCACGATCGCGTCGTATCCGCCGCCCATGAGCCCGTAGCAGTTCGCACCGATGACGTCCCGGCAAATTCGGACGCACTGGGTGCAGTTGATGCACTTGTTGAGGTCCCGAAGGATGAAGTCGTGGCTGAAGTCGTACTCGTAGTCGTGGTAGTCGACAGGTTCCGCTCGGTGGAAGCGGTTGCGCCGCCTCCTTCTCCGCCGCCGCCTTGTCGTAGCCGTTCTCGATGACCTGGAAGCTCTGGACCCGGTCGGGGAACGGGAGCATCGGCATGCGGACCTGCGGCTCCTCAGGCTTGTACGGAACGATGTCGATGAGCTCGGGCACGGCCTCTTCCTGCGCGATCTCTTCGGCGACGCGGGCCATATCGTCGCCGGCGAGATAACGGTCGATAGCCTTCGCGGCGAGCTTTCCCTGCGCGACGCACTCGATGACCGTGCGCGCGCCCATCTGCACGTCGCCGCCGGCAAAGACGCCGGGGCGGTCCGTCATGAGCGCGCCGTTGGTCACGATCGTCTCGCGCTTCGTCTTGCGGACGGAGGGTTCCTTCTCGAAGAAGTCGAGATCCGGCAGCTGGCCGATCGCGGGAATCACGGTGTCGCACTCGATCGTGAAGTTGGAGCCCTCGACCGGCACAGGCCTGCGACGCCCCGAGGCGTCGGGCTCGCCGAGCGCCATCCGCTGGAACTCGATGCCGCCGACGCGGCCGTTCTTCTCGACGATCTTCACCGGTGAGGCGAAGAACTCGAGGCGGATGCCCTCGTGTTCGGCGTCGTCGACCTCGCTGTAGTGGGCCCCCATCTCCCTGCGCGAACGGCGGTAGACGACGGTGACCTCCGCCCCGAGCCGGCGCGAGGTGCGTGCGCAGTCGAATGTGGTGAATCCGCCGCCCACGACCACGACCTTCTGGCCCTTGCCGACTGGCACGGGGTTTCCCTCGGCGTTCATGCGCAGGTAGTTGATCGCCTCGATGACTCCGGGAAGGTCAATGCCGGGGATGGGGAGGTCGTTCGAGCGCCAGCACCCGATGCCGAGGAACACCGCGTCGTAGCCCTGGGTGAAGAGGTCGTCGATGGAGAAGTCGCGACCCAGTGTCATGCCGCCTTTGAACTCGGTGTCACGGAGCTGCCACACCGAATTCAGCTCCTTGTCGAGCTTCACTTTCGGAAGCCGGTACTCGGGGATGCCGTAGCGGCAGATACCCCCCTGCTTTTCCATCATGTCGAAGACCGTCACCGCGTGGCCCTTGAGCGCGGCGTAGTACGCGCACGTGAGGCCCGCAGGTCCCGCGCCGACGACCGCCACGCGCTTCCCGGTCGCGGGCAGCTGCGGGAATGGGGTCGGTGCCTGATCCATCTCCATGACCATCTCGCCGGTGTAGCCATGGCACTGGCAGATCGCGATCTCTTCCTCGACGAGGCCGCGCCGGCAGACCTCCTGGCACGGCTTCGGGCAGACGAGCCCGAGCATGTACGGGAACGGCAGCACCTCTTTGACGAGGCGCGCGGCTTCGACGTGCTGGCCCTTTGCCATGAGCTCGAGATACCCGGGGATGTCGATGTGCGTCGGGCATCCGACCTGGCACGGGGGCATGCAGTAGGCGTTGTGGTCCGACAGGATGTATTCGAGGTTCTGGCGGCGCAGCTTGAAGAGCGAGTCGGACGCTTGGGTGATCACCATGCCCGGCTGCACCGGCAGATGGCACGAGGGCATCGGCCGGTGATAGCCCTCGATCTCGACGAGACACATCCGGCACGCGGCGGCCGGCGCGAGCTTCTCGTCGTCGCACAGCGTCGGGACTTCGAACCCCGCGCGCTGCGCCGCCCTGAGGATCGACTCGCCGACGACCGCGGTGACTTCTTTGCCGTCGATCCAGATCGTGCACGTCGGCTGTCCGCTTGGGATCTCGCCGACATGCGCCACCGTCGGGATCTGTGACTCGCTCGGTTGCGTGTACCGCTCGAGCAGGCTCATGCGCAGCTCACTCTATCGGCCGTCCACGCGAGCGCGCAGAGCGCGGCCGGGAAGGCGAGTGGGTGACTCGCGGCGCAGCGGGACTCGCCCGTCCGCACAGACGTAGCGCCGCTCACGCGACGCAGGGCGAAGGGACCCGCGAGCACGCGAGCACCCCGAGCCTCAACCGGTCGCGCGCGCCTTAGGGTCACGGCTGCGCCATCGTCTCGTACCGGCGAGACCGCACCGGGGTGCAGCTTCCTTCCGGGCAGCGCATGTCTTGAATGTGAATTCGGTAGTCGTCGGGGAACTCGCGCATCGTCGTGCGCAGGATCGACGGCGCGGTGATCCCGAAGCCACAAAGTGAGAAGCGTTCCATGTGATCGCCCAGCTCGTCGAGCCACGGCAGATCGCTGTCGCGGCCGAGGCCCGAGTACATGCCTTCGAGGATCCCTTGCACGCGCTTCGTCCCCACACGGCACGGGACACAGATGGCGCAGCTCTCCCTCGCGAGGTACGCGAAAAGCTTCGCGGCCTCATTCACGATGCAGGTTCCGACCGGGATCGCCCGCACCTGCGCCGAGCCCATGTGCGTGCCGGCGACTCGCAGGTCGTCGAAGTCGAAGCGCGTGTCGGACCGCGTCGCGTTCAGGATCCCCCCGGTCGGGCCGCCCACGTGGAGCCCCTTGAGCTTCGCCGTCGTACCGCCCGCTTCGCTCACGATGTCGCCGAGCGATGTGCCAAGGGCGACCTCGTACACGCCGGGATGGGACACCGCCCCGGTCACCGATACGAGCTTGGTGCTCGCGCGAACTTGTTCCTCGACCACGAGCGGGAGCCACGCGAGCGTCTCGATGCTCGAGACGAGCGTCGGCCGCAGATTCAGTCCTTGCGAGGCCGGGTAAGGCGGTCGCTGGCGCGCCATCGCGCGGCGCGATTCGAGGACCGCGAGCAGCGCCGACTCCTCGCCGCCCATGAAACCTCCAGGCCCGAGGGCGACCTCGATGGCGATCCCAAGCTCGTCCTGGTGATCCGCGATCGCGCGCTCGACGGCCGCGCGGGCCTCGGTGGCGCCGGGATGGAGATAAACGAAGGCTTCCTTCGCATCCACGGCGTGGGCGGCGATGGCGATGCCTCGCAGCGCGGTCGCGGCGTTACGCGCGAGAAGCGTTCGCGCCAGCGGGCTTCCGGGATCGGCGTCGTACCCATTCGCGACGACGTACGGCTGCCGTCCATCCGCGTTGCGCCGCACCGCACGAAGCTTGTCGGCGAGCGGGTAGCCCGCCCCACCCCGTCCGCGAAGACCGCTCTTCTCGACCGCGTCGATGAGCTGCTCGGGCAGGTAGGACCTCGCGCGCTGGAGTGCACCGCGCGCCTCGCCGTCGAGGATTCGTGCGGCGGTCCTAGCCGGCATAGGTGGGCTCGACGACGTGTCTGAGCTCGGCCTCACGGAGCTTGTCGTGGGCCGGGGCGGGGCTTGCCTCGGGCCACGCACCCGCAATGGCGACGTTGCCGGTGTACCGACGGCCACCTCGTGGCACCGCGGTGCCACGGCCCGGCGGCGCGCCGCGGAAGTTCGCGAGGAGCGACGCCGTCGTGTATAGGTCAGTCATCGTCTTGCCGAACTCAGCCGCGATCAGCTCGGAGGCGGTCCAGGGCAGGTAACCGTAGGCGGCGTTCGTCGAATAGAGCACGCGCGTTAGGCGATCGGCACCCTCGGGCGTCTCGCGGAGGATCCGGCGGACGGGTCCGAGATCGACGCGCTCGTCTTCGGCCGGGATCGTCGTGACCGCGGTCGACATCGGTCGACGATCGCCGTATGGCGCCGTCTGCACCATGCGGATCCGGTAGTACGACGCGCGCGGCGCGAGCGGCGGGCGTTTGCGGAAGCCGTCCCGGAACCGATAGGAGATCGAGATCGCGCGCGGCGGGCAGGCCTTCTCGCACATGAGGCACGACTCGCACTTGAAGATGCTCGTCTCCGGCTCGAGCAAGAGGGCGATCAGCCCGCGCGATCGCTCCGGCAGATCACGCTTCTCGTACGGATATTTCCTCGTCACCGGACGCGGATGCACGAAGTGCTCGAGCGTCCGCAGCATGCCGGTCAGGATTCCTCTCACTCAATGACTCCGGTATCGCGCCTCGCTCGACCGAAACCCTCTCTACGCGACAGGGTCCCCCCGTCCTGGCGGACGGCTCCCCATCGCGCGGGGGCCCTCGGTCGAGCTCGGCGCTTGCTCTGGGTCATCGGTCGACATCCCCGAGCACGATGTCGATCGAGCCCAAAATCGCGATCGCGTCCGCGACGAGCCGACCCTTGAGCAGCCAGGGAAGAATCTGAAGATTCACGAATGACGGGCCGCGCATCTTGGCGCGGAAGGGATTGGGGCTTCGGCCGTCGCTGATCATGTAGATCCCGACCTCGCCTTTGGCGCTCTCGACCGTGTAGTAGGCCTCACCCTTCGGGCATTTCCACACGTGACCGAGACGCGCGCGCACCGGACCGCCGGGAAGCTTGTCCAGGCACTCGCGCAGGATCGCGATCGCGAGGCGCATCTCACCGAGACGGACGCGATAGCGCGCGTAGGCGTCGCCCTCGGTGTAGACGACCGGCTTGAGCGACTTCAGCTCGGGGTAGACCGAATAGGGCCGGTCGCGGCGAAGATCCCAGTCCACACCCGAGGCGCGGAGCATCGGTCCGGTGAGTCCGTATGCCTTCGCGACGTCGGGAGGGATCGTGCCCACCCCGACGGTCCGCTCGAGAAAGATCTCGTTCTGATCGAGGATCGGCACGTAGTCCTGCTCGATGTCCTTCTCGAACCGATCCAGAAAACGTGAAAGCTTCCCCACCCACCCCGGCGGCAGGTCGTAAAGCAAGCCGCCCGGGCGGAAGTAGTTGAAGTTCATGCGCGAGCCACAGAGCTCCTCGAACATGTCGAGGATCTCCTCGCGGTCGCGGAAGCACCACAGCACCGGAGTGGTGGCGCCGACGTCGAGACCGTAGGTCCCGAGCCACACCAGGTGCGAGGCGCAGCGGCTCATCTCGTCGACGATCACGCGGATGTACTCGGCGCGCCGCGGGATGTCGATGTCCGCAATGGCCTCCATCGCGCCCGCGTACGCGTGCTCCTGGAGCATGTTCGAGACGTAGTCGGCCTGGTCGGCGTAGCGGATCCCCTGGTGGTACGTGCGCCACTCGAAGATCTTCTCGAGGCCGCGATGGAGGTATCCCATCACGGGCGTGCAATCGACGATCTTCTCGCCCGCGAGCTTGAGCACGAGGCGCAGCACGCCGTGCGTCGACGGATGCTGTGGTCCCATGTTGAGGATGAGCTCCTCGACCTGGCCCTCTTCGGCCTCGATCGTCGGGAGCTCATACCCGGTGGACTGTCGAATTCGCCCTAGCTCGGTCTCGGTGCTGGCTATGGCTCAGCCGCCCCTCGAGATCTTCTCGCGAAGCCGCAGGAGCCCCTCGATGAGCGCCTCGGGCCGCGGGGGACACCCGGGCACGTAGACGTCCACCGGCACGATCGTGTCGACTCCTTGAAGCGTCGCGTAGCTGTCCCAGAACTCGCCGCCGGACGATGCGCAGTTGCCCATTGCGATGACCCATTTGGGCTCGGGCATCTGCTCGTAGAGCCGGCGCAGCCGCGGCGCCATCTTGTGGGTCACCGTGCCCGCCACGATCATCACGTCGGCCTGTCTGGGGCTCGAGCGGAAGACCTCCATCCCGAAGCGTGCGGTGTCGTGGTGGGACATCGACGCCGCCATCATCTCGATCGCGCAGCAGGCCAGGCCGTAGCCGAGCGGCCAGGGCGATCGCGAGCGCGCCCAGTTGACGAGGTTGTTCACGGTCGTGAAGACGATGTTGTCGTCGTTCGCCAGCACTCCGGGCGTTGGCGAGGTGGGGTCGGGCGTGCCCAGCCCCGTCTGCGTCGTAAGAGGACGCCGTTGGATGACGTCCTCCTCGAAGTCGATCGGCCGCGCGCGGTTCTTTTCGTCGATCGCCATCGACCTCAGTCTATTGAGTTTTGTGCCTTCTGCACGGCCTCCGCGAGCAATCGATTGAGCGCGTCGTGGATCGCAGGAGCGCTCGCGATGATGCGGGGGAGCGCGGGATCGTCGGGATGCAGCTCGGTGACGCGACCGCCGGCCTCTCGCACGAGCAACGCACCGGCCATCCAATCCCACGGCGCGTCGACTGACTCGAAATAGGCATCCAGCCGCCCGCCAGCGACAGAAGCTAGATCAAGGGACGCCGATCCCGCGCGGCGGACATCGCGAACCTCGCCGACGACACCCGCCAGGATGCGTCCCTGCAGACGCCTGCTGTCTGCGACATATGCGAACCCGGTACCGACCAGCGCACTCGCGAGGTCCGCTTTGTCCGTCACTCGGAGTCGGGCTTCGCCGACGAAGGCGCCGCCCCCGCGCGTGGCGGTGAAGAGCTCGTCGCGCAGCGGGTCGTAGATGACGCCGGCGAGGCCGCCGCCCTCGTCCACACAGCAGATGGCGACGCACCAGTGCGGGATCCCGTAGAGGAAGTTGATGGTCCCGTCGAGCGGATCGATGAACCACCTGATCCCGGTCCCGCCGCTCGCGCTCGAGCCTTCCTCCGCGACGATGCCGTCGTCCGGCCGCCGCGCGCGAAGGTATCCGACGATGGTCCGCTCGGCGCGCTCGTCCGCCTCCGAGACGAGATCGGTCGCGCTCGACTTGGAGCGAACGCCCGAGGCCGGGCCGCGGAAGCGCTGAACGAGCAGCTTCCCCGCCGCGAGCGCCGCCTCGACCCCGATGGCGACCGCTTCGTCGGCGCCCAGCCCGCTCAGATGCGATGCGCTCCGGGCCGCCCGTCGTCGATCGCGAAGCTCGCGATCGTGCTGACGCTCGCCGTGGGCTGGCGAACCGTAGAGACCGCGCGAAAATCCGCGGTGAGGCGGCTTCGCTCGATCGAGCAGCGGACGTAGCCGCGATGGTTGTCGAAGAACCGCAGCTGCGGGTTCTTCGTCGACGGGTCGAACTGGGTCGAGGCGGGCGACGCATCGCCCTCCGAGCTGATCGATGTGCCGAGCAGCTCCGCGCCGACCACCGGCGAGCGCGGGTCGGCGAAGTCGCGCCGCAGGTCGTAGACGAAGTTCACGTGGCTGTCGCCCGAGATCACGACGGGGTTCTTCGTCTTCGCGAGCCGGTCAACGATCGATTGGCGGTCGGCGACGTACCCCATCCAGTTGTCGACGCCATCGAACGTGTGCCTCGCCGCATCCGGATTCGAGTCTTGCTGAGCGAACCGGACGGACTGCGCGACCACGTTCCACTGCGCTCGCGAGCCGCCGAGCTCCCCAAGCAGCCATTCGCGTTGCTGCGCGCCGAGCATCGTTCGCTTCGGATCGAGGCTCGCCGGGCAGTAGCCCGAAGGGGTCTCCTCCTCTTCTCGGCACAGCGACACCTCCGGCGAGCGGTACTGCCGCGTATCCAGAACGAAGAACGTGACCAGGTCGCCGTACGAGATCGAGCGATACAGGCGGAGGTCCGGGCCCTGCGGGCGCGGGCCGCGGAGGGGCTGGTGCTCGTAGTAGGCCTGGTACGCCGCCGCGCGCTCGAGGAGCGCCGCCTTGTGCTGATCGTCCTTCTCGATCCCGCCCGCGTAGTTGTTCTCCACCTCGTGGTCGTCCCAGGTCATGATCCAGGGAAACGCGGCGTGCGCCGTCTGGAGATCGCGGTCGCTCTTGTACTGCGCGTAGCGGTCGCGATAGTCGGCGAGCGTGAAGCTCCAGCCGCTCTTCGCGTAATCGCGGACGAGAATGCCGCGGGGCGTTCCCTCATAGATGTAGTCGCCGAGGAACACGACCGCATCAAGATCCTCTCGCGCAAGGTTCGCGTGCGCCGTGTAATAGCCCTGCGTGTAGTTCTGGCACGACGCGAACGCGAAGCGGATGCGCTGCGCCGGCGAACCCGCGGGCGGGGACGTGTGAGTGCGACCGGTGGGACTCTCCGCATCGCCGGCGCGAAAGCGGTACCAATATGGACGGTCCGCCTCGAGGCCGCTCACTTCGACGTGCACCGAATGAGCAAGATCGGGCGACGCGGTCGTGACCCCGGACCGCGCGACGTCCTTCATGGCCTCGTCGCGTGCGACCTCCCAGGCGACATCGACCGGAGCCGCGCTCATCCCACCGCCGTGCAGCGGATCTGGCGCGAGGCGTGTCCAGAGCACGACGCCGTCCGGAAGAGGATCGCCCGACGCGACGCCGAGCGTGAACGGGTACTTGTCGAACTTGACCTGCGCCCGGGCACAGGCGGGCAGCTGGCTCGCGACGGCGAGCGCAGCGGCCCGGGCGATGAACGCGCGCCGCGTGAGCCCACGATGCTCAGGCACCGACGCGACGATAACGAACTGTTTACCTGGAACTCCCCCGAAAGAGTGACGTCGATCTCGGCTTGTGACCGCACGCTCTGGCACGATGGGCCCTCCCGCGCGAGCGGCTATCGTCGCCTTGGTCGCTGTCGGGGTTCTCGGCGGGTTTTTCGCCGTGTTCGCCTCGCAGGCCGAAGCTCAGTCGGCGTTGCTGGGTCCTATCAGCCTGCACGTGACCGTGGGCCGGCAAAACGGCGCGCTGGAGGTGGACAGCGCGAAGGTCGTCTACAGCGGCGACCGCATCCGGACGGATTCGACCGGTCAGGCCCTGATCACCTACGGCGACGGATCCACGGTCGTCCTCGACACCGAGAGCGAGCTGGTCATCGAGTACCTCGGGACAGAGGCGGGTGACGTCGTCGTCCGCATGCGCCAGACCCTGGGCCGCGCGTGGTACTCGATCTCGCAGAGCCTCTCCTGGCGCGGGCGCTATGAGGTCCACACCATGGCCATGGCATCCGTCGTCCGTGCCGGCTCGGGCGAGTTCGTCTCGGTCGACGCGGATGGCGCCACCACGATCGTGGTGACCGACGGGTCCGTCGAGACCGCCGCGGCCGGCGTTTCGGTGACCGTGCCGGCAGGCAGCGCGACGATGGTCAGCCCGGGCACTCCGCCGACCCGGCCCGTGCCCGCACCGGCACCCCCCGCGCCCACCGCCGCACCGACCTCGCGACCCTCGCCCTCGCCTGCCCCGACGAGCACTACCGGCCCGATCCGCGCGCCAGCTCCGCAGACGCCGCCGGCTCAGACCACGAGCCCGGCTCAGACCACAAGCCCGACGCCGAGTCCGGCCCGAACGGCCTCACCCGCCCCAACCGTCACGCCGATCTCCATCGCGACGCCCGCGCTCTCGATCCAACCGACGCCTACCGCCGCTCCCACGTCGTCGGCCCTCGCGACACCGACGGGTATCCTTCCGACCCTCCCGAGCGCGACGAGGTCGCCCTCGCCTACTGCAAGCGCGAACGCGTCAAGCACTCCGACACCCACGCCGATCGCGACCGTGGCTCCGCTGCCGTCGGCACTCCCGACGCCGACGCTCGGGCCGGCCCCGACGGTGTCGATCCCACCGATCAGCACGCTGCCCTAGGCGCGCTCGGCTACACCGAACGGGTCTCCACTTCATGCGCGCGGTACTGCAGCTCATACAGCCGGTGGTAGACGCCGCGCTGCGACAGCAGATCGCGGTGGCTCCCCATCTCCACCACGCGTCCCTTGTGCAGGACGATGATCCGGTCGACGTTCTGGATCGTTGAAAGCCGGTGGGCGATGATGATCGAAGTGCGCCCGACCATCAGCTTGGCGAGCGCGTCCTGGATCAGATGCTCGGTCTCCGTGTCGACGGAGCTCGTCGCTTCGTCCAGCACGAGCAAGATCTCGGGGTTGAACGCGATCGCTCGCGCGAACGCGAGGAGCTGCTTCTGCCCGACCGAGAGGGTCGAGCCGCGCTCGGTGACGACGGTGTCGTAGCCCTGGGGCAGCTTCTCGATGAATTTGTCGGCGTTCACGAAGCTCGCGGCGCTCCGCACCTGGTCGTCCGAGATGGCGGTGTTATTGAGTCGGATATTCGACGCGATCGTGCCGGCGAAGATGAACGGGTCCTGGAGCACCACGCCGACGTGCTTTCGGACGTCGGCCTGCCGCAGCTCGCGAAGGTCCAATCCGTCGAGCAGGATGCGGCCCTTCTGGACGTCATAGAAGCGCGAGATCAGGCTGATGATCGACGTCTTGCCGGCGCCGGTCGCGCCGACGATGGCGACGCTCTCCGCGGCCGAGATCTTGAGGCTCACGTCGCGGAGCACCCAGTCGCCCTCGTTGTACGCGAAGCTCACGTTCTCAAAGGCGATCTCGCCCCGGACGTGCGTGAGCTCCCGCGGGTGCGGCGGGTCGACGATCGTTGCCTCGGTGTCCAGCAGGCGGAAGACGCGCTCCGATGAGGCCATCGCCGCCTGCATGATGTTGTACTTCTCCGCGAGGTCGCCGAACGGCTGAAAGAACCGGTCCACGAGCTGCCAGAAGGCCAGCAGCGTTCCGAGGGTCAGCTGCCCCTGCAGGATCCAGTACGCTCCGGCGACGAAGAGTGCGGCACTGGTCGCCGCGCGCGTGAAGCCAACGGCTGGAAAGAACATCGACATCGCGCGGATCTGACCGCGGTTAGCGTTGAGAAGATCCGTGTTGAGGTCGTCGAACTGCTTGTAGGAAGCCCGTTCGCGCGTGAACAGCTGCACGATCGCCATCCCCGAGAGGTTCTCGTTGAGATACGCGTTGATCCGCGCGAGGCGGATGCGGATCGCCCGAAACGAGTCGCGCATGATCCGCCGGAAGTAGAGAGTCAGCCAGATCAGGATCGGCAGCGCTGCGAAGGTCACCAGCGCGAGCCGCAGATCCAGAACGAGCAGGACGATCGCGATGACGCCGATCACCAGGATGTCGCCGAAGATCGCGACCACGCCTTGCGTGACCATGTCGGTGAGCGCATCGATGTCGTTGGTGATCCTCGTCATGAGGCGACCGACCGGGTTGCGGTCGAAGAACGTGAGCGACAGCCCCTGCAGGTGCGCGAAGAGCTGCACCCGCAGGTCGTACATCGCGTTCTGACCGACGTAGCTCGCGAGCATGTTCTGGCCGTAGCGCAGGCTCGAGCTCACCAGCAGGACCGCGATGTACGCGAGTCCGAGCGGCGCGAGCCGGGAGAGCCCTTCGTCGACGCCGATCTGGCCGTTCACCGCCGGCGTGATCGCGTTGTCCACGATGAACTTCGCGAGGACGGGCGGCGCCGCCTCGGTCACCGAGAGGCCGAGGATGATCCCGAGCCCGAGGACGACTAACCCACGATAGGGACGGAGGTATCCCAGCAGCCGGCGCATGAGGCGGGCGTCGTAGGCCTTCCCGAGGATCTCGTCCTCATCGAAGACGCCGCGGCCGCCGGCACCCCCGCCGTGGTGTATGCCCATCAGCGATCGGGGGGCTCTGCCCCCCGGCCCCCGAGCGGTGGTCGGAGGCCGAAGCGCGGCGCCTCGTCGTCGACCTCTGCTTTGACGCGCTTTTCGTGCTCCTCGCGCTCTTCGTCGACCTCGAGCTCTTCTTCGAGTAGCTGCCGGCGGTACATCTGGGCGTAGAGACCGCCGTGCTCCAGCAGATCGCGATGCGAGCCGCGCTCGACGATCCGTCCGTCATCAAGGACGAGGATCTCGTCGGCGTCCTTCACGGTGGAGATACGGTGCGCGACGACGATGCTCGTGCGTTCTCGCATCACGCCGCGGAGCCGGCGGAGGATCTCGGCCTCGGTGTAGGTGTCCACCGCGGAGAGCGCATCGTCGAGGATGAGCACGCGAGGATCCTTGGCGACCGCGCGGGCGATGGCGGTGCGCTGCTTCTGGCCGCCGGACAGCGTCACGCCGCGCTCGCCGATCATCGTGTCGTAACGCGCGGGGAAGTCCTCGACGTCCTTGTTGAGCTGCGACACGTCGCCGGCCCAATCGAGCTGACTGTCCGTCAGCCGATCGTCGAGACCGAGCCCCACGTTCTCGCGCAGCGGGACCGAGAAGAGGAACGTTTCCTGGGGCACGTAGCCGACCGCGCGGCGGAGCTGCTCGAGCGGGCGCCGCTCCACGCTGATGCCGTCGAGGAGCACCTCACCCTGCTGCACGTCGAACAGCCGGGGGATGAGGTTGACGAGCGTGGTCTTCCCCGATCCGGTCGGCCCGACGATCGCGAGCGATCCGCCGGCGGCGATCTTGAACGAGATGTCGTGCAAGACGATGGTCTGCCCGTAGGCGAAGCTCACGCCGCGGAACTCGACCTCCCCGCGGATCGCGGTCTCGACCGGGTCGATCGGGTCCGTGACCTTCGGCGCCGCGTTGAAGATCTCCTGTAGCCGGCCGAGCGAGGCCCATCCGGCCTGGAACATGTTCGAGATCCAGCCGATGTTGATCATCGGCATCTGCAAGAGGTAGAGGTAGGCGACGAACTGCACGAGCGAGCCGATCGAGAGCTCGCCGCGGATCGCGTCCTGACCGCCGACGTACAGGACCGAGAGGACGGCGAGGCCCATGATGAAGCTGATCGATGGCCAGATGAGGCCCTGCATCCCGGTCAGCTACACGGCGCGGCGGAAGTACTCACGATTAACGCGCGCGAAGTCATCCGTCTCGGCGCTCTCCTGCGAGAACGCCTTCACGACGCGGATGCCCGAGAAGTTCTCCTGAGCCTTCGTGGACATGTCGCCGAACTGTGATTGCAGACGCTCGAAGCGGACGTGAACGGTGCGGCCGATGTACCAGAAGGTGATCGAGGCGAGCGGCATGAGGATCATCGCCAGGATCGTCAGCTTGACCGAGACGGACAGCATGGAGAGAACCGCGAAGACGAAGACCATGATCGTGAACGAGCCCTGCATGATGCCGGGTCCCATCATCTGGCGGACCCAGGTCAGGTCGTTCGTCATCCTCGCCATGAGGTCCCCGATGCGCTGGTGCTGGAAGTAAGCGAGGTGCATGCGCTGTAAATGGGCGAACAAGTCGTTGCGCATGCGGTACTCCGCTTTGCGCGAGGCGTCCAGCATCAGGTAACGCGCGCCGGCGCGGAGCGATGCCTCGAGCGCGGCGAAACCGACGATGAGGAGTGCGAATCGCAGGACGTCCTCGAACTGAGTTCCCGCACGCCCGAGCGAATCGATGATCGCGCCGATGAACCGCGGTGGCACGACCGCCGCGAGCGAGCTTCCGGCCGCGAGGACAGCGCCGGCGACGAGCTGGAGGCGGTAGCGAGCAAGGTAATGGAAGAAGGTGGAGCGGGGCGAGGTCACTCAGTGACGAGTGTACTTGGGCGAATTCCTCTTTCGCGCGCGTTCCTGCTGCGGATCCAGACGCCGCCGACGACGATCGCGGCGGCGACGAAGACCGGCGCGACGCCCCAGACGTCGGCGACAGGACCGACGATGACGAGCGGGAGCAGGCTGAAGACCGAGACGAGCATGTTGAGCACGCCGAAGACGCGTCCCCGAATGTCGTCGCGCAGCTCCTCTTGCAGGAGCGTCATCGCCGGGACGGTGACGAAGGCGTAACTGATCCCGAAGAAGAATGCGGTGATCGAAACGATCGCGGCGAAGATCGGAAACGCTCCGCCGAGGCCGGGAGATCCGACGCTCGTGAAGAGCGCCGCGAACGGACGCGCCGCGGCAAGCGCGACGAGGGCCGCGCAGGCGACGACGAGTCCGGTGCCGATCGCGTTCGGCCGCCGCCAGCGGGCGCCCACCACATTCAGGAACCCGAGACCCGCCACCACACCGATACCCGCCGGGCCGACGAGGATCACGACGTTGCGCTCGCCGACCTTCAGGACCTCCCGGACGAAACCAGGCGCGAGCGCGCCGGCTATCGCCACGAGCGTGTACGTGAGCGCGATGTAGACGAGTGACCACGTCACGAGCGGCGTCGATCGCAGGTAATGGAATGCCTCACTCATCCCGGCTCGCGTCTGCGCGACGGCCATCCCCGCGACCTCTCCTGCGACGTGAACGTCGAGAGGCTTCTCTGGCTGCGGCGCCGGCGGGAGCGTGGAGCAGAGGAGCGAAGCGATCGAGAACATGAACGCGATGATCACCCAGAGCAGCTCGTAGCCATACAGACTGACGACGATCGGCGCGAGGATGATGAATCCCACGAGGAACGCGCCGTTGAACGTGAACGTGAACAGCGAGTTGGCCACCAGAAGATTTCGCTTTGGGACGATGGCGGGCAAGGTGGCAGACTCGGCCGGCACGAAGAAGATCGTTACCGTCGCCACCATGAAGTTCACCAGGTACGCGACTGTGAGGCTCGTCCCAAAGAGCAAGAGCGGGATGATCGTCGCGGCGCGGAGCGTGTTGGTGACCACCAGGACGAGGCGCCTGTCGGTGCGATCGACGATGACGCCGCCGGCGATACCGAAGAGCACCGCGGGGAGCACCGCGAGCAGGATGAGCAGCGACGACGACGTGTTCGAGTGCGTGATCTCGGCGACGAGGATGATGAGCGCGCTCGTGACCGCGTTCGCGGCGACCTGCGAGAGGATCTGTGCCGACCAGATCGCGAGGAAGGCGCGGTTACGTAGGAGGCCGCGATCCGGCGCGGCGGGGGTTGCCTCGGCCACCAGGGCTTAGTCGGCCGGAGCGAGCGGTCCACGCGTTACGAACCGCTTCATGTCCTTTTCGAGATCGCGACGCGCGACGAGGACCCGCCGTCCGCAAGTCGAACACCGCAGGCCGATGTCAGCGCCGAGCCGGACGACGCGCCAAGTGTCGCCGCCGCAGGGATGCGACTTTCGCAGGACGACGACGTCATCGAGATAGAAAGGAACCGGTCCTTTGACCGGGGCCGGAGACATCGGCGCGAAGTCTAAGGGCGAGGCGGGCCTATTTGGACGCCACGAAGGCGGGAAGGTCGAGGCTGCTCTCCTTGCCGACGTCGAAACGCGTGCTCCGGTAGATGAGCTCGAACTGCCCGATGATCCCGCCGGTCCTCGTCATCGCTACGAACACGACATCCTCTGCGCCGATCGCACGCACGATCCAGGGCCCACGCAGCGGGCGGCCGTCAACGCCGATCGCATGGTCCGGTGTTCCGGTGAAGAAGCTTCGCGGGCCGACGCGCATCTCGTTGATGCCGATCGCCTCAGCACCCGCGTTCCGCAGCTCGTTCACGAGGTCTGACATCGCCCGCTCGTCGAATGCGCCCTCGATGCGGATCACGATCCCTGGACCTGCGACCGCGCTCTCCGCGCTGAACACGCGGAGCTGCTGCAGCTGGCGCTGCCCCTCGGTCAACGTTCCCCGACCGCTCGCGACCTCGTTCTGCGCGTTGTCGGCGTCCCGCCGAAGGTCGAAGATCTCGGCGCGGAGCTCGTTGTTCGTCTCGGAGAGGTTCGCGATCAACGTCGTCAGTGACGACGGCGTCTCGAGATTCAGGCTGCGCGAGTAGACGTCCTGCGATCGGAACTGCGTCGCTGCAGCAAGGCCGAGGAAGAGCGCGACGACCGTGACCCAGATCGCGCCGGCATTGGTGCGCATTCGGACCTAGTGCGGCGTGCCGTAACGGACGTTGAGCGCGCCGGTATACGCCGGCACATGCAGCGCGGCCGCGCGCGTCACCCGGAAGCCGAGTCCCTGGACGTCGCGCCGCTGCTTGATGTCCTGGAGCTGGCCCGGGTCGTCGAAGGCGCCGAGGAGCGCGTTCTGCGATCCGATCACCGTGACATTGAACGGGGGCGACATCAGAGTGCCGTTGACCATGATGGTCGAGCCGACGCAGTACACGCTCGACGAGTTGACGATGCGCTCGTCGTTGATCGCGATCGCTTCGGCGCCTCCCTTCCAGGCGGTGTTCACGATGTCCGTGAGGTCGGTCGAGTGGCAGATGGACCTGTCGAGGTCTCGCGCGGTCACGCTGACGTTGCGCGCGTCATCGAGCTGCACCACGACTCCGTCACCGGTGCGAGGCGTGAGGCCGGCGCGCGCCTTGAGGTCGTCGATCCGCGCCTGGAGCTCACGAGCGGCTCCGCCCTGGGTCGACGCGTTGCCCTGGATCTCATCCAGGCGGGCGCGCAGCTGGGCGAGCTGCGCTTTGAGGTCGTTTTGCTCGTTTTGGAGCGCGTTCGCCGCGTCGATGAGCGGGGTGTTGTAGCGGACCGTCAGCTCACTGCGCTCGTTCTGCGAGCGCCACTGCACGGTGACGAGCAGGCCGAAGAGGACTGCCGGGATGAGCAGCACGAGGGACCCTTGGCGGCGGCGCGCGCCCGCGGCAGGCGATGTGACCACGGGAAAAAGTGTGAGGCATGGTCAGCACCGTGACGCCTCGGTACGCTGTTCTTTGCGCGGGGCTGTAGCTCAGGGGACAGAGCGCCGCCGTCCTAAGGCGGGCGTCGTGGGTTCGATTCCCACCAGCCCCCCAGAAGAAGCGCTCCGGCGAGCGATCTCTCGCTCGGCGGCTGTCGGGGTGGAGAGACTTGAACTCTCGGCCTCAGCGTCCCGAACGCTGCGCGCTGCCAACTGCGCTACACCCCGCCGCGTGAACAACGAAGTCTAGCGGGTAGCACCCGGTAACCTTTTGGACGTGGCCGAAGTCGCTCGGACCCGATCCGTTGGATTCCGCGCGACGGGTGGCTGGATCGGCCACTTTCTCGACAGCGAGAAGGTCTTCGGCTACGTCCTCGTTGCCCCAGCTGTCGCGTACATCGTCCTGCTCGTCGGATATCCGTTCGCGATCGCGCTCTGGTTCACCGTCAGCAACGCGACCGTGGCCCATCCAATCGCGAACTTCACCGGCCTCACGAACCTTGTGGCGGTGCTCGACGACGGGATCTTCCGCCGTGCTCTCATCAACACGTTCATCTTCACTCTCACGTCGCAGGCGCTTCAGATGGTCCTCGGCACGATCCTGGCGTTCCTGCTCCTCAGGAAGTTCCGTGGACGACGAATCGCGCGTGCGCTGATCATGATCCCGTTCACGATCCCGATCGCCATCGGCGCCATGGCGTGGACGTGGATGCTCAATCCCACCTACAGCGTGATCAACTGGGTGCTCGTTCATGCCGGGCTGCTCACGCAGGGGCCGAACTGGCTCGGCGAGGAGTACCCGGCGATGTTCTCGATCATCCTGGTGAACGTGTGGCGAAATCTGCCGTTCACCGCCATCGTGCTCACCGCCGGCATCAGCGCCGTGCCGCAGGAGATCATCGAGGCCGCGAGCCTCGACGGGGCGAGCTGGCTCGTTCGCTGGCGCAAAGTGATGGTCCCGATCATCGCGCCGATCCTCTACATCGCGCTGCTCTTCTCGCTCGTGTTCACCTTCACCGACATGACCGTTGTCTGGCTCATGACGAGAGGCAACCCCGTGGATGCGACGCACGTCATCGCCTCGTATGCGTTCCAGACGGGCGTCGTCGCGGGATCGCTCGGCCGGGGCGCCACGATGTCGCTCTTCCTCTTCCCGGTCATGCTCGTGGGCGCCATCGTCATCCTTCGTAACCTCAAAGCGAGGACGCTCGACTGATGGCCGTCCTCACGCAGGCCCGAGTCCAGCACTCGACCGCCTTCCGGCTACGGAAGCTCCGCGGCCAGGTCCTCTTCTGGTTCGTGCTCAGCCTCTTCATCATCTTCGCCTGCTTCCCGGTCTATTGGATGTTCCTCACCACGTTCAAGCAGGTGAACGACCTCTACAACCTCCAGAACAATCCGCTCCTCTTCCAACTCGCTCCCACGCTCGACCAGGTGCAGTACCTGTTCGAGAGAACGAACTTCAGCACCTGGGTCCTCAATACCGGCGAGGTCGGACTCGCAGTGGTGGTCATCACCGTGGTCATCTGCGTCCCCGCCGCGTACGTGCTGGCGCGGTCACAGTTCCCCGGGTCCGGGTCGCTCGGGATGGGCATCTTCCTCACCTACCTCGTGCCGCCGACACTGCTCTTCCTGCCACTCTCGCAGCTCGTCGTCGGCTTTGGGCTCGTGAACGACAAATGGTCCCTCGCGCTGGTCTACCCGACGTTCACGATCCCGTTCTGCACCTGGCTGCTCATGGGCTTCTTCAAGAACGTGCCGCGCGAGATCACCGAGGCGGCGCGCGTCGACGGATGCAGCCGCCTGGGCGCGATGTTCCGGATCGTGCTGCCGCTCTCGGTGCCGGGCATCCTGACGATCTGCATCTTCGCATTCACGCTGGCGATGCAGGAGTACGTCTACGCCCTTACGTTCGTCTCGAGCTCGGACCAGAAGATGATCACGCTCGGCGTGGTCACCGATCTGATTCGTGGCGACGTCTTCTTCTGGGGCTCGCTGATGGCCGGTGCGCTGATCGTCTCGATCCCCGTGGCCATCGTCTACAACCTCTTCATGGACACGTTCGTCCGCGGGATCACCGGCGGCGCATTGAAGTAGGTCTTGCGAAGCGAACCGCGGAGAGGCCGGGCTTTTGGCCCGGCCTCCTCTTCTCCCCACCCGCGTCGCGGGTTCGCAGCTTGGGATCTACACCGGAAACTTCGTGAGCGAGTCCTGAAGCCGCTTCTTGGCGTCGGCAATGGTGTCGTCGATCGACTTCTTGCCGGTGATGAAGTTCGCGAACATGTCGGTGATGTGGTGGTTGTTGAGGGCGTCGTTGAGCCGGCCAGTCGTCGCTGTAGTCGATGAGGAACCAGCGTGCCGCGTCGATGTTCTTGGAGAAGTTCCAGATCCCGTAGACCGTGAACTGGATCGAGGCGATCTGGTCCTTGGTGCCCTTGAGCGGGTTGTCGACGGCGATCTTCGCCGCGAGCGCCGCGTTCTGGCTCTCGATCGTGCGGTACGCGCTGATCGGGTTGTAGATCCACGAGCCCTTACCCGATTGAAGATACGTGTTGTTGTCGACATCGGCCCACGAAAGCACGGAGTTCTCCATGTTCGCGTACAGGTTCTTCGCGAAATTCAGGACCGTCCGCGTCTCGGGGCTGTCGATCGTGACGGTCTTCCCGTCCTTGCTGAACTCGTACGCTCCGTTCGACCACATCAGCGAACGCCAGGTGTGCTCTGCGTCCGAGGTCTGCGACACCGCACACCCCACGGGATTCCCGGCCGCCTTCAGCTTCGGCGAGAAATCGAGGAGATCCTGCCACGTCTCGAGGTGGTCCTTGGTGTAGCCGACCGCCGGGCTCTTCCAGACGTCGGTTCGCCAGGACGAGAGGAATGGGACGAGGAAGTCCGGGAACCCGTACCACTTACCCCCGACCTTCCCGATCGCCTCGCCCGCCGGGATCCACCCGCCGTACTTGTCCGCGGCGCGGTTCGCGATGTCGGTCACGTCGACAAGGGAGTCCTTGAACAGCGCCGGCAGACCGTTGGCGAAGTGCGCGACGAGGTCGTGACCCGACTTCGCAGAGACCTCAGCGGCGAATCGCGCTGGGAGATCGGCCTGCGGGATGCGGTCGATCGTGACCTTGACGCCGTTGGTGTCGCCCCACTTCTTCGCCCATCCATCGAGATACGTGTCGAAGTCCGGGACGAAGTGGCTCCACTGGAGGATGTTGAGATTGCCGCTGAGCTTCGGTCGGGCGCCGATCGACGCGGCCGCGCTCGGCGCGGCGCTCACCCCACCACCCGGGCCGGGGCTTTGCTGTCCGATGCACGCGGCGAGCATGGGCGCCGTCGCCGCGGCCGCCGCTCCCTTCAGCAGGGTTCGTCGACTGACGAGATTGCTTGCTTGCTCCTTTTTCACATCCACCTCCTGCGCGCTTCTCGGAATCTATACCGCGCAGAGGCGAGTCGTGGAACAGGCTTTCCGCCGTACGCAAGCGATTTCGCGGAGGCGCCGCCCCTAGCGCGCGTCTACGCGCAGGAGCGCGGTCGCGTCACGGGTGGTGAACTCGCTGAGCTCGCGGCCCGTGTTCGCGTCGGCGACCGTCACGGTGCCGTCGTCCGACATCGCGTAGAGGCGACGGCTATCCGGGCTGAGCGAAACGCTGGCGATGGTCCGGTCGGTGAGGAACAGCCCACGAAGGCTGAAGTCGTTCGTGTCGACCAGGGCGACGCCCCGCTCGGCCGGGAAGTACAGCTTCCGGCCGTCTCGCGATAGGACCGAGCTCGCGGTCGTCCGCGACGGCCCCGCGGTGGTGGCGGGAAGACCCGCGATGGTCGCGGAGTTCCGCACCTTCAGTGTGGTCGCGTCGATGGCTGAGACGAGCCCGAGCGCGCCGTTTGACGCGTAGAGCGTCGCTCCGGACGGCGCCAGGGCCAGGGACCACTGCAAGCGCTTGTCGTAGCCGTTCGCGACGATCGGCAGATCGAGGATGCAGAACGCGCTCCGCGTGTTGAGGTGCAGCACGTGGATGAAGGGCCCGCGGTGGGGGTTGTAGTAGAAGCTGAAGTTCCATTGCCCATCGCGGCTCGGGACCGACGACTGGTAGATCCCGTTCATGATGCCGTCGATGCGCGTCTCGGCGTTGTCGCCATTTGTCTGCGCGGCGAGCTTCACGTCGACGACCAGCGTCTCCGAGAGCTTCGCGGATGGGACGTCGTAGACCCGGACGCGATAGGCGTAGGCGGGGTTCACGCCGACCAGCGCCTGCGCGGCCTTCGCTCCGATCCGCTCGATCAGATACAGGGAGGTTCCGTCGTCGCTGATCGCGTCATAGGTGAAGGCACCCGCGACGTCGACGTCGGCGGCGACCTTGAGGAGACCCGTGTCCACGACGGCGAATCGGCTTCTCTCGCCGGACGGTCCGACGAGCACAAGCCACCGGCCGTTCGGCCCTCGATCAACTGCAGTGCGGCAGGGCTTGCGCCGTCGAACGCGTAGTACCTGGATCCGTCTGGAGCCGCGACGGCGCGGCCAAAGGAGCGCAAGAGATCACCCTTCGCGTCGCGGACCTGGATGTCACGGGCGGTTCTGACGACGAGCTCGTCGCCGGCCGCCGACGCGGACGGGGCTTGGCCCGCCCCAGCGCACGATGCGAGGAGCAGGGCGGCCGTGGCTAGGCGCAACGCTGCTGCCATCACCCTCCGTACAACGCTTTCGCGCGAAGGTTCCCTAGCGGAAGGTCGCGGCGATCCTCAGCGCATCCACCTTCGAGACCTGAGCCTCGAGGCGGTAGATCGTGCCGTTCCGCTCCCAGATGAGGGTGTTTTCCGCTAGCCGCAGGGTCTCCTGGATGAAGTTCCCATACGCGTCCCGGTAGAAGAACTGGTGCGGCGCCCCCGCGAGCCAGAACCCCTGCGCCCCATCGACCGTGACTTGCTCGAGGGTGGTGTCGGGCCCGACCACCTTTCCCATCACGTTCTGGTCGACCGTTCCCAGGAACTCGGTGACGAGGGCGCTGGCGCCGACCGTTGCGGACACGGGGATCCCCGGTCGCGAGCGATACACGAGTGTCACGCGCTTGAGCGTCGAGGCGCCATCGATGTAGACCTCGTCTGGAGCTCCGAGCGCGGGATCGGTCGGCGCGAGGATCACCCCCGAGCCCTCGCGGCGCGCCTGGTCGAGCGTCGTGGGGATGCCGAAGGTGAGGGCCGCGGATGCGGTGGGCTTCGGCGCGGGAGATGGCGTCGCCTTGGATTGAAAGATCTGAACGCCCGGGAGGCTAAAGATCCGGATCCCCGCCGGGCTCAGCGCGAGCACGACCAAGAGGATCACGCCGAGCGTCACGGCGACCGGCGCCAAGCGAGGCCAAGCCCACAGCCTTCGGGATGGCCCTCGCAAGATCCGCTGCCGCACCGCCGGCCACAGGTCGGCTCTTGGATAGGCGAGCCGCTCGCCGAGCTCACCGAGCGTTCGCTCGAGCTCGCGATCGTCCAGCTCAGCCATCGAGGCGCACCTCGCCCGCAGCAAGCTGACGCAGCCGCGCGATCGCCCGCGAGAGGCGCGATTTCACGGTGCCTTTGGCGACGCCGAGCGCATCGGCCATCTCCGCCTCCGAGAGCTCGAAGAAGTATCGGTATGCGATGACCAGACGATCCTCCTCACGCAGCTGTCGTAACGCCGTGAGCACCGATTCCCTTCGTTCGCTCGCCAAGGCCGCCGCCTCGGGCGACAGGGCCGTGTCACCCGAGGGGCGATCCTCGGCGACGCTGAGATCGACCGTCGGACGGCGGCCGGCCGCCTTGCGGCGGTTCTTGGCCTCGTTGGCGACGATCCGCAGCAGCCACGGGCGGAACGGCGCCCCCGCACGGAAACGGTCGAGCGCGAAGTAGGCCTTCGTGAAGCCGTCCTGCGCGGCCTCTTCGGCGTCCGCCGTCGCGCCGGTGATCACGTACGCGGTTCGCGTGGCGACGGCCTGATAGCGCCTCACGAGCTCTCCGTAGGCGTCTGCGTCACCATGCTGTGCGCGTTCCACGAGTACGGCGTCCTCCGTCCGGCCCTCCGCGGAGTCGGTCCTCACTGTCCGTACAACCGTGCCGACGAGCGGTTCCCTCTAGCCTGCCGTTGCGAGCGTCTCGAGCTCGCGGACGCGCGCTTGGGCGGTCTCTGCGTCGGCCCGCTCGATACCGTCAACACTGAAATCCTCGACCGCGAATGAGGCGCAGACCGTCCCGTGCAGCATCGCCCGGCGAAGCGTCGCGTCGTCGATCACGGGGCAGGTCGCAAGGTGACCGATGAAGCCTCCGGCGAACGCATCACCGGCGCCCGTCGGATCGCGGACCTCTTCCAGCGGGTAGGCCGGCGTCCAGAACGCGCGGTCGCTCGTCAGCAGGACCGCGCCGTACTCGGCGCGCTTCACCACCACCGCACGCGGGCCCAGCGCCAGGACCTTCTTCGCCGCCCGAAAGACGCTGTGGGTGTCGGCCAGCTGCCGCACCTCCGCTTCGTTGACGCTCACGACATCCACCCTGCCGATGACTCTCACGAGGGCGTCACGCTCCTTCTCGATCCAGAAGTTCATCGTGTCGAGCGCGACGAGCGCAGGCTTTCGCATCTGCTCGAGCGTGAGGAGCTGGATCTCCGGATGGATGTTCGCGAGGAAGACGAGCTCGCTCGCAGCAAATCGCGCCGGGACGTGCGGGCGCCAGTCGCCGAAGACGCCGAGGTCGGTGTTGATCGTTTCGGCGGCGTTGAGGCCGTAGTCGTAGCGCCCGAGCCAGCGGAAGCTGCGGCCTCCCCGGCGTTCGATCCCGTCCACGTCGATGTCGTGCCGCCGGAACCGGTCGAGATCGGCGTCGCGAAAGTCGTCGCCGACGACTCCGACCATGCGAACGGGTGCGTACATCGACGCGGCGAGCGCGAAATATGAGGCGGCGCCCCCCAGGACCTCGGTGCGGCTCGCGAACGGGGTCTGCACGTCGTCGTAGGCGAGCGAGCCGACGACGAGGATGGGTCTTTGCAGGACGCGGATGTTAGTCGGTGGGCGCCGTGACGTAGCCCACGAGATTGAAGATGAAATAGATCGCCGCGGCGGCGAGCGCGAGCCAGTCGGTCTCGAGCACACGCTCTTCGGTCGGGGTCCCGCGCGCGCGCCAGTAGTCGTTCATCGCTCGCTGCCCATAGACGACGACGATCGTTGCGGCGGCGAGCTCGACGACATTCAAGACGGTGAAGAGCGGGTCGTTCGAGTAATGCAGAAAGGTGAACGACCAGAGGACGACCCCGAGCGTCGCGGAGAGCGGATCGACCTTGGCCGTGCCTCCAGCTCGCGCGAGCACGTCGCGGATCAGACGGAAGTGGCGATGGACCTGCCAGTAGCCGTAACCGGGCACGAACAGCGAGAACGCGTGACCGACCGGCCGCATGCGCTCGTCGCCGGTCTCGCGCTTGAGCTCGGCCCACGTGAAGCCAAGCCAGATCGGCAAGTACACGCTGAGGGAGAGGAACGTGAGCGCCGCGACCAGCCAGAGCGGGCGGCGCCGTGGCGGCGAGACTGCCGTGCCGATCAGATCGCGCCGTCCGAGCGGAGCTTGGCGATCTCCGCGTCGCTATAGCCGAGGTCGCGCAGTACCTCGTCGGTGTGCTCGCCGAGCAGCGGCGGATACCGGCGGACCGATCCCGGCGTATCAGACATGCGGACGGGGATCCCTGGCGCCCGGACGCGGCCTGCCACAGGGTGGTCGACTTCGGCGATCAGCCCGAGGTGCCGGACCACCGGATCGTTGAAGACTTCCGCGAGGTCACTGATCGGGCCGACTGGAACGTTGGCCTCGCGCAGCTTGCGGACGACCTCGGCCTTGGCGAGCGTCCCGATCTTCGCTTCGAGGAGCGGCACCAGCGCACCGCGATGCGACACGCGGCTGGTGTTATCGGCGAACCGCGGATCGTCGAGCAGCTCCTCGAGCTCGATCGCCCGACAGAGTCGCTCGAAGAGCGCGTTGTTCGCGCAGCACACGTTCACAAAACCGTCCGCGGCTCGGAACGTCTGGTAGGGGACGATTGACGCGTGGACGTTTCCTTCGGGCGCCGGGACCGTCCCGTCGGCGAAGTAGCGTGCGGCTTGCCGCGAGAGCAGCGCGACCTGCCCGCCGATCATCGTCGCATCGATCACCTGGCCCTCTCCGGTGCGATGCCGGGCTTCTAGCGCGGCGGCGATCGCGAACGCGGCGAACATCCCGGCGACCATGTCCGCTTGCGGCACGCCCACCATCGTCGGTTCGTCACCGGGATGGCCTGTCAGGCTCATGACCCCGCCCATCCCCTGCACGACCAGGTCGTACGCAGCCCACGCGCGTCCCGGGCCGTCCTGACCGAATCCCGAGATGTGGCAGATGATCGCCCGGCGGTTGATCGCACGGATGCGATCGTCGGGAAAGCCGAGCCGGCCCATGACTCCGGGGCTGAAGTTCTCGACGATGACGTCGCCGCGTTCGATGAGACGCTCGAGGATCTTCTTGCCTTCGGGACTCTTGAGATCGCACGTGATGCTGCGCTTGTTGCGGTTGATCGCGAGGTAGTACGCGGAGACACCGTTCATGTGCGGCGGAGCCCACTCGCGGGTCTCGTCCCCGCTACCCGGGATCTCGATCTTCACCACGTCGGCGCCGTGATCGGCGAGCAGCAATGTGCAATACGGTCCCGCGAGAGCGCGGGTCAGGTCGACCACGCGGATCGCGGCGAGCGCACCCTCCTGACTCATGCGGGGCCGAGAGTACCGTTGACGGCGTGTCCGAATTGCTCCCGCTGTTCCCCCTCGCGACGGTCCTTTTTCCGGGTGCGCTGTTGCCGCTGCATATCTTCGAGCCGCGTTATCGCGTCCTGGTGAAGCGCTCTGTCGAGCGCGGACGTCCTTTCGGCGTGGTGCTGATCCGGGCGGGCGAGGAGGTCGGCGCGCCGGCGGATCCGTGCGCGGTCGGGACCGAGGCTCGCATCGTCGGCATGACGGCGCTCCCAGACGGTCGCTCGTACATCGTGACCAGGGGCGAGCGGCGCTTCGCGGTCGAGGGCCTGATCTCCGATGCCGAACCCTATCTGGTCGGGCGCGTCCGCTACCTTTCCGAGGTCGAGGGCATGGGCGCGCGAGCGCAGGTCGACGAGGCCGTTGAGGCGCTCGGTGCATACCTGCTCGCGGTCGCGGCGGCCGCCGATGACGAGCGTGGGGATCCCGCACTCGTCGACGAGCTCAAAGGCGCTGCCCCGGTGGAGATCGCGTACAAGATCGCGGGCGCGCTCGCCATCGACGCAAGAGAGCGGCAGAGCCTTCTCGAGCTGGACACGGCGTCCGAGCGGCTACGCGAAGAGACGCGGCTCCTCGAACGCGAGACCGAGCGGCTGCGGGATCTGCTCGTGCGGTTGCGAGCCCGAGGCGACCGTCGCGAGCTGAACTAACACCGCGATCGACGGGACCATCGCCGAGGCCGACGCGCGCCGGTTCCTCCACGGGCGCTTCGGCGATGAAAGCGATGTGGCGGCCGTTGCTCGGCAAGGGGAGTGGTCGCGCGCGTTCTTCTTTCGGCGAAGCGGAAAGCGGTATGTCATCCGTTTCAGCGCCTACCGCGAGGACTTCGACAAGGACCGTTTCGCCTGGAGCATTGCGGCTCCTCGCCTACCGATCCCCGAAGTGGTCGAGGTCGGCGAGGGCCTCGGCGGGTTCTACGCGGTCACGGTGCGGAGTCGTGGCGCGTATCTCGACGATCTCGACGAAGGCGGCCTCCGACGGGTGCTTCCGTCGCTTTTCGCGACCCTCGACGCGGAGCGCACGATCGGCCTGCCTTCGGCCACGGGCTACGGCGTCTGGTCTGGCGACGGTCGCGCGCCGCACGCGAGCTGGCGAGACATGCTGCTCGACGTCGCCATCGATCGGCCCACTCGCCTTGGGGCGAGCCGTCGCGAGCCACTGGCCTCGTCGCCGACGGGGACAGCGCCGTTCGACGAGGCGTTCGCCGTCATGGCGCCGCTCGTCGAAGGATGCCCTGAGCTCCGGCACCTGATACACGCCGACCTCTTGAACTTCAACGTGCTCGTGGAGGACGACCGTATCGGCGCGCTCCTGGATTGGGGCAGCGCGATGTTCGGCGACTTCCTCTACGACCTCGCCTGGCTTTCGTTCTGGTGGCCATTCTTCCCAAAGTGGTCGCAGGTCGACGTGATCGCGGAGGCCGTGCGTCATTACGCTCGGAGCGGGTTTGCGGTCCCGGCGCTCGCCGAGCGCCTGCGTTGCTACGAGCTGCACATCGGCCTCGAAGGGATGTACTACAGCGCCGGCAAACGGGACTGGACGCATCTCGAGGGGACCGCGGGCCGCACGCTCGAGCTCGCGCGCCGGCCGCTGCCCTAAGCGCTCCTCACTGGAGACCCTCGGAGAAGCGGATCACGCCATCGGTGATCGTCGCGCGGACGCGCGCCTCGAGAAGCTCGTCCTCTTTGAGCGCGGCGAGATCACGATCGACGACCGTCGCGTCGCACCGCATGCCCGGCTCGAGCGTGCCGAATTCCCGCTCGCGTCCAGTCGCGTATGCGCCCGCGGCCGTATACGAGTGGAGGGCCTCGTCGAGGGTCAGCCGCTGCGCCGGAAACCAGGCCTCTGCGTCGCTCGGACGACGACGGGTGAGCGCGGCATGGATCCCGAGGAGCGGGTCGATCGGCTCCACGGGCGCGTCCGAGCCGAACGCGAGTACCGCGCCGCGCTCGAGGAGCGTGCGCCATGGATACGCGCGAGGCGTGCGGCGCGGGCCCCAGTGGCGATCCGCGAGGTCCCGATCGCTCGTGCAGTGGATCGGTTGCATCGATGCGATGATGCCGAGCGCCCCGAACCGTCCGAGGTCGTCCTCGCGGATGAGCTGTACATGCTCGACGCGCTGGCGCAGCTGGCGACTGGTCACGCGGCTTGGCGCGATGGCATCGAGCGCGACGCGCACCGCCCGATCGCCGATCGCATGGATCGCGGCGGCCAAACCGCCGGCCGCGGCGCGCGCGACATCGGCTCGCAGCTCCAGAGGGTCGAAGGTGAGGATCCCCAGGTCCGAGGAACCTTCGTAGGGCTGCTCGAGCGCCGCGGTCTGTGAGCCGAGCGCGCCGTCGCTGAAGAACTTCACGTGTCCGATGCGCAGCCACTCGTCGCCGTCGCCGCTCTTCATGCCTTGCGCGAGCGCCGACTCGAAGTCGTAGCCACCGCCCTCGCGGATCTGCGGCGGCGTCCCCGTGGTCGGAAGCGAGGTCCCAAGCGAGCGATGCGGGACACCCATTACCACGCGGACCGCGAGACCTCCGCGCTCACGCGAGCGGCGGAGCGCCTCATACGAGCTCGCCTGCTCGAGCGACTCCACCCCGGTGACTCCGCGACGGAACGCCTCGTCCTGGGCGCGCGCGACCGCCGCGTCGCACTCGGCCGCGGTCGCCGGCGGAACGGCCCGATCGGCGAGCTCGTTCGCGCGCTCTTGAAGGATCCCGGTCGGCTCGCCCCGAGCGTCGCGAAAGAGCGCGCCGCCCTCGGGCACTGGGGTGCTCGCGCTGATCCCCGCGGCGCGCAAGGCGGCCGTGTTGAGCCAACGAGAGTGACCGTCTTTCGTGCGGAGGACCGCCGGCCTTCCGCCGGTGACGCGGTCGAGGTCAGCGGCGGTCGGCCAGCCGCCCCAGAGGTTCTTGTCGAACCGTCCTCCGGTGAGCCACTGTCCCTTGGGAAGCCGGGCGGCGCGCTCTCGCACGACCTCGAGAGCTGCGTCCAGGTTTGCGCAGCCGCGCAGGTCCACCTCGGCCATCTGGAACCCCCACCACATGAAGTGGACGTGCGCATCGAACCATCCGGGCGTCATGAGCCCGCCGGCGAGGTCCACGCGCTCGGCGCCACCGGCGCGCTTCGTCAGATCGCTCGCTCGTCCGATCGCGACGACACGGCCATCGCGCTGGAGAATTGCCTCCGCAGAGACTCCGGCCCGCACATGAACGCGACCGCCCGCGAAGAGCGTCGCCGTCAATGCCGAAAGCCCGCCTGGCCGCGCAGCGGGACGAACTTCACGGCGCCATGCCGACTCTCCTGTCCGCTCGGCCGGCGCACCACAAGCTGCTGCATCTCCTCGTCACCCACCGGCGCCACGATGCGGCCGTCCGCCGCGCACTGGCGAACGAGCTCCGGCGAGATCGCTGGCGAAGCCGCGGTGACGAGGATCCGATCGTACGGCGCGCCGCTCTCGTATCCGGCCGATGCGTCACCGGTGACCACCTGCACGTTCCGGTATCCGAGCTCGTTCAGAAGATCTCGGGCCTGCTCCGCAAGGGCCGCGTGCCGTTCCACGCTGACGACGTCCCGAGCGAGCTCGCCCAGGACTGCTGCCTGGTATCCCGAGCCGGTCCCGACCTCGAGGACGTGATGGTCGCTCTCCACTTCTAGAAGCTCGGTCATCCGTGCGACGACGTATGGCTGCGAGATCGTCTGCCCCTCTGCGATACCGAGCGCGTGATCGCCGTACGCGATCTGGCGGTCCTCATCTCGAACGAAACGCTCGCGCGGAATCTTGGCTATCGCCGCCAGCACGCGCTCGTCCCTGATGCCCATCCGGCGAAGCTGCCGGACCATCGCCTCACGCTCGCGCTCGTAATCCATTACCGGCCGAATGATGCGCCGCGCCCAGGGAGGCGCGGCGGAGGCGCTCGCGACCGAAACCCTCTTTACGCGGCGGCGGACCCCCCGGCCTGACGGCCGGTTCCCCACCGCGCGGGGTCCCTCGGTCGCTCGCGCCTCCTTCTCTGCGCGCTCCCGTCGCTAGAGTGATCCCGTCGACGACTTCTCGATCGGCACTCCAATGAGGCTTCCCCACTCGGTCCAACTGCCGTCGTAGTTCCGGACGCGATCGTGGCCGAGCAGGTACTTCAGAACGAACCAGGTATGCGCGCTGCGTTCGCCGATGCGGCAGTAGGCGATCGTCTCGCCCTTGCCGTCGATCCCTTTGCCGCCGTAGATCTGGCGCAGCTCCTCCGGCGTCTTGAAGCGGCCATCTTCTGCGACAGCCGTCGCCCACGGGATGTTCTGCGCGCCCGGGATGTGACCGCCGCGCTGCGCTCCTTCCTGCGGCAGGTTCTCGGGGGCCAGGAGCTCGCCCGCGTATTCCTTCGGCGACCGGACGTCGACGATCTTCGTGCCGTTGCCGACCACCTTGTCGAGCACGTAGTCGCGAAGCGCACGAATCGACGCGTCCGGCCCTGCGGCGCGGTAGTCGCTTTTGGAGAAGGTCGGCAGGTCGTTGGTGAGCGGCCGCTTTTCGGCAGCCCACTTCGCGCGGCCGCCGTTCACAAGCCTCACGTCTTCGTGGCCGTAGTACTTGAGCAGCCAGAAGAACCAGGCGGCGAACCAGTTGTTGTTGTCACCGTAGGCGATGATCGTCGTCTTCGGCGCGACTCCGTACCTCGAGAGCAGCGCCTCGAGCTGCTTCTTGTCGATCAGATCGCGGACCGGATGCTGCTGCAGGTCGGTCTTCCAGTTGAGGCCGATCGCCCGGTCCACGTGGCCTTGCTCGTACGCGGTCGTGTCGACGTCGACCTCGAACACCCGGACGTCCGCGTCCGTGGCGTGCTGCGCGAGCCACTCGGTCTCGACGAGCACATCCTGCGATTGACGAGTCATGAGGATCCCTCCCAATGAGCTTTTGGATCAGACGGCGAGGAAATGGAGGCGGAGCGGGGGCGCGATGAGCGCCGCTACGCGCCGCCTATGGACAGACGCAGGTCAGGCGCGACGAGGGGAGCTTGGCTGTCACCGATGCCGTTTCTAACAGGATGGGCAAGCCTCGGCAAGGCAACTTCGGCTACAGCCAGCGCTCGAGCTTGGCCGGCAGCTCGGTGAGGTCGTCGATCGTCGCGTCTGGGAGGACGTCGACCTCTTCCTGAGGTGCTCCCACCGACGATCGGCGAAACACGGCGCGCATGCCCAGTCGTTTCGCACCCCAGACGTCCTGGCGCATCCGGTCGCCCACCATCACGGCCCCGTCGGGGCTTGCGGCCGCGAGCCCAAGCGCTCGGCGGAAGATCTGCTCGTGCGGCTTCTGCCAGCCCGCCGTGTGCGAGGTAACGATGTGATCGATCGCGTCCGCGAGGCCAAATCGCTGCCAATCGACCCACGCCTCATCGTCGCCTCGCCAGAGCGTGTTCGTCACGAGGACAACCGCGAGGTCCTTCGCCTTGCACCATCGAAGAGCATCCCCGGCGCCGGCGACGAGACGGCTCACCGTGTCGAGCGGAAGCGCGCTCGCCGACCGAAGGTGGTCCACCGCGACATCGTCAAGGCCGATCCCGCTGTTGGCGAACCACTCCTCGACCCAGCGGTTCGTCTCCTGGCGCAGCGGATCGGCGTCTGGGGGAGCGGCGAATTGGGCGGACACGAAGGCCTCGTACCACTCGCGCTCGCCGAAGCGGCGGACGTAGGCCTCGCGCATGAGCACGCTCATCTCGTCGACCGGCAGCCATCCTTCGACAAGGGTGTCGCCCACGTCGAAGAACACAGCACGAAGAGCCACGCCGGTATCGTATCGACGCGACCGTGTTGGACTTCGAGCAGCTCGCCTTCATCGAGAAGTGGCGACAGCGCGCCGCGCGCGGCATCGTCGTCGCGCTCGATGGCACGCGCGGAGACATCCTCGTAACCATGCGGGTCGGCGACGGCGCCGACCACGTGGACATGCGTGGACGCGACAACACCGGCGCGGTCCGCAAGTCACGTCTCACCCTCGGAGATCGGGTGACGATGGCGATCGAGTACCGCGCGCGCGATGTTGGGAGGGCGACTGGTCGAGGCGTCACCGGTAATCTGGTGGCTCCTGGCGCGAAAGTGCAGGGGACCGTCACGAGCATCGGCGAGGTCGCCGTGGTCGACTGCGGGACGCAGGTCCTCGTCGCGGGCGAGACCCTCTCCAACCTGAGCACGGGCGACGAGATCAGCTTCGTCGTCGCCGAAGAAGGAAAGGCATATCTGATCCCGACGCGCTGAGGAGCTACGCGCTCGGACCGAGCTTGTTCACCTCGTCAGCGATCTCTTCCTCGTCGGGGACCTCGCGGAGCTGATGCACGTCGATGTATCTGCAGATCCCTTCGGCGTCGACGACGATGATCGCTCGCTCCGGCCGGCCGACGTCGGAATTGAAGACGCCGTATGCCTGCGTGACCTTGCCGTGGGGCCAGAAGTCCGAGCAAAGGGGATAGCCGATCCCACCGAGCGACTCCGCCCACGCCTTCAGCGTGTACACGGAGTCGCACAGGATGCCCACGACCTGGGCCTTTCCGCCGGCGAAGCGCTGCTGGAGCGCGCTCAGCGCGGGGGCCTCGCTGCTTCAGGTGCCGGTGAACGCGAAGGCGAAGAACGCGAGGACGACGCTCTGACCGCGGAAGGCAGAAAGCGTGATCTCCCGTCCGTCGTGCGACCGCAGCGTGAAGTCGGGCGCCGTGTCACCGACCTTGAGCGTCTTCGTCTCGCTCGCGATCTTGGTACGACCCTTGGGCGGCGCCACGAACCTAGACTAGCCGCAGCAGTGGCGACGATCGATTCGCGGCGCCGGATCACCGCGGATCGTCGCGACTTCCTGAACTACCGGGTGATGTGCCCCTTCTGCCAGGAGACCGTCGGTCCGCGCTTTGTCACGCGCGAGCATCTCGACGTGCAGCCCAGTCCGCCGTACGCGGCGACGGTGCGCTGCCCGCGCTGCAAGGAAGAGTTCGAGGTTATCTTCGCAGCGGGAACTTAGTTCGTGACGCTCACGTAGAGGAAGACGCCCTGGTCCTCCATCCACGTCACGCCGTCGATCACGGGACGCAGATGGATCGCGTAGAGACCTGGCGTCGGCG
Source organism: Chloroflexota bacterium (assembly GCA_005889075.1). Classification (GTDB taxonomy): domain Bacteria; phylum Chloroflexota; class Limnocylindria; order P2-11E; family P2-11E; genus 3-1-20CM-2-70-9. The sequence goes on along the minus strand of VBDQ01000071.1, from coordinate 7,225 downwards.
GAGCCTTGACCTGGAACGTGAACGTGCCGAGCGTGCCGGGCGCGACGCTCGCTTCGGTCTGGATCGCGGGCCGCGTCGTGAATGGCCAGTTGACCGAGAGGCCCGCCCAGGTGTTGTCGTCGAGGTTCACGCCGAGCCGCGCTTCCTGCCCCAGCGTGCCCTTGTTCCAGCTCTGGCTACCAGTGTTCTTGAACGTGATGGTGAGGGCCCCGCTGGTCTGGTTGACCGCGAGTGTCGGGAACGCCGATTCCGAGGACCACGCGCTGTGGTAGTCGACGAAGGTGGTCACCGGCACGTAAACGCCCTGGTCCTCGAGCCACGTCACGCCATCGATCACCGGGCGGAGCGGCAGCTTGACCGTACCGGCGCTGAGCGGCGCGCGCACGACGAAGGTGAACGAGGCGGTGCCGCCCGGTGCGACGGACGGCTCGTTCTGCACCGCGACGCGGTTGGGCGACGGCCAGCCGCCATTCATGCCCATCGCGCTGTATGCGGTGCTGTCACCGGCAACCCCGAGCGCGACCTGGCTTCCCACAACGCCCTTCGTCCAGGTCTTCGTGCCCGTGTTGCGGAACATGAGGGTGATCGGGCTCGTCGCCGCCGGCTGCAGCATCGGGACGGCCGTCTGCGACGTCCAAGCCGAATGCAGGCCGCTATCGGTCGAGGTCGAGGTCTGCCCACCGCCGCTCACCGTGGTGCCGGTGCTGAAGTTCCACTCGTTGGTGACGTACTGGCCGCCGACGGTGATGTCGAAGCGGACGTGGTAGGTCGTGTTCGCCGCGAGCGGCTGCTGCGGGATGATGACCTGGTAGTCGTACTCGAACTGCTGCGCCGCGTAGTAGATGGGAAGGCGCGTGCCGTTCGGCGCGACGACCTCGGCCGCGCGCATCTGGACGTTCTGTCCACCCGAGTAGACGATCATGATTGGATAGCCGACCGGGCCTGAGACTCCGGATGGCAACGGGTTCGGCGACTCGTGTCCGCTCCACGAGGTCGGGATGCTCGTCTGCAGATTCGCGGGCGACCGAACGAAGTCGACCGCGCGGAAGCTGAAGTCATAGACGAGGTCGCCGACTGTCGACTCGTGGGCGTTCAGATCGGAATGGCCCCAAGCGATGGTCGTGGCGTTGGGATGCATCATGCCGAGGCGGTGATACGGCGCGTCCCACAGCTGGCGGACACCGCTCAGGCCGCTTCCACCCGTCGCCACCTCGCTCACGAACGAGGTAGTCCAGCCCTGGGCGATGAGCCGATCGCGCGGCGCATAGCCCGTGTAGTAGGGCAGGCCCGCGGTCTCGTAGTGACCGCCGGTGCCGTTCGCGCTGCTGTAGTTCGCATGGCTCTGCGCCGCCTGGGCGAGACGCTGGTCGGTCGGAACCGTCGGCGAACCGATGGCGAAGCGCATCTGGTTGTTGAGCAGAAGCATGTCGGCGTTCGCGACGATGTCGGCGTTGGCGCTCGATGCGAGCGGCAGAGCCATGAGCGCCAGGCTCGTCGGAAAGCAGACAAGCGTGGTCAGCAGGGCTGCGCGCGCGAAATCCCACCGCATCTCAATTGAGTGAACGACAGGCTCGACGAGGCCGTTATGTCAGAGCCGTAGCAGCGGGACTTTCGTAGGGGGTGAGAGGGGATTCACGGAGTGAATCGGGTGGCAGCGCCGCCCGCCCGCGGCGCTCCACGCAATGGCGGATTGCTAGTGCTTCTTCTTCTTTGCGGCCTTCTTCTTCGGCATTGAGTAATCACCTCCTCCCATGCGTTGGTCGCTCGTCGCGAATTCTCTGCTCGCTCGCTCCGTTGTCAAGGGTTCGCACGGCTCGGCTGACCTTCGCGAGGGCGCGAGTGAGGAGAAGACGGTGCCGCGCATCGTTGAGCCACCGCGATGCGCCGCTCGGATGAGGCAGCGCGATGTACGTGACCCCCTCGATCCGTCGCGACGTCCCGACCGCGACTTCGAGGCTCATCTTCCCCCAGAAGCGTTCGATCGCGAGACCGCCGACGAGCAGGATCACGCGCGGTCGAAGGAGCGCGAGCTCCTCCTGGAGCCACGGCGCGCACAGGCCGATCTCCGCTGGCGATGGCCGACGATCGCCGCCACCCGCCGCCGATTTTCCCGGGAAACACTTCGTGATCGCTGTTCGGTACGGCAGGTGATCCTCGTCGATGCCCGCGCGCGCGAGCCAGCGGCGCAGCTCCGCTCCGGAGCGTCCGCTGAACGGCTGGCCGGTCGAGAGCTCGACCGCGCCGGGTGCCTGCCCGACGATGGCGATACGGTCGAGAATCGAACCGGCGACGATGGGCCGCGCATGTTTGAGGAGACCTGCGTCGACGCATCTCGTGCAGACGCGGATCCGAGCGTGAAGACGTTCGAGTGATGCCTCAGCGCGAACGTGAAGGCTGACCTCGCGCGTAAACATCAAAGATACAGTCGGGGTGCCGGGATTCGAACCCGGGACCTCCTGAACCCCATTCAGGCACGCTACCAGGCTGCGCCACACCCCGTCAGCAATGAACGCGCTCGAGGTCCGAGTCTAACGGCGCGCGGAGCTTATGACGTAGCCGCGCCAGACCTCGCCGGTTCGGGCTGCGTCGCGCCGACCGGGACAAGTGGGAGCGTGACGAAGAACGTGCTTCCCTCCGCGGGCACGCTTTCGGCCCAGATCTCGCCGCCGTGGCGCGACACGATCTCGCGGCTGATGTAGAGGCCAAGCCCCATCCCCGCCGCATCGCGCGCCGCGCGGTCGGGCGACCGATAGAACAGCCCGAAGATCGCGTCGAGCTCCTTCTTCGGGATCCCGATTCCCTTGTCCTTCACCGCCACGCGCACGCCGCGCTCGTCCGAACGGACTTCGATCGTGATCGGCCCCCCGCGCGGCGAGTACTTGATCGCGTTCGTGACGAGGTTGTTGAGGACCTGCTCGAGATGGTCGCGGTCGGCGACGATCGTCGGCGTCGAATCTCTGGTCACCGCGATCTCGTGCGCGGTCGTCGTGAGCTGCATCCGCGTGGCGACCTCGTTGGCGAGCTCGCCTATGTCCACGTCGGCGTAGTGGAACTCGATCCGGCCGGTCTGGATGCGCGAGACGTCGAGCAGCTCGTCGATCAAGCGCGCGAGCTTTCCGGTCTGCCGGTAGACGATCTCGAGCTGCTCCAGGACGCTCCGGATCTCTTCCGATGCCGCGGAGTCGCGGTCCTCGCTCATCCTGCGCATGCGACGCAGCGCGACCTGAAGGAATCCGGACATCGCGGTGATCGGTGTCTTGAGCTCGTGCGAGGCCATGGAGAGGAACTGCGATTTGGTCCGGTCGAGCTCCTGAAGCTGCTCGTACCGCTGCTTGAGCTCCGCGGTGGCCTCGTCGATGCGACGTTGCAGCGACGTGTTGAGGTCGGCGATCTCTCGATTGGCGCTCTCGAGATCGGCGATGCGGGCCCTCAGCTCCTGCCCGAGGCGGCGCCGCTCGATCCCGCGTGCCACAGTGCTGCGCAGCTCCTCGACCTCGCTGGGCTTGATGAGGTAGTCGTATGCGCCGGCGCGGAGCGCCTGGATCGCCGATTCGAGAGACGCGTAGCCGGTGAGCATGATCGTGACGGTCTCGGGCGTACGCTCGCGGACCGCCCGAAGGACGTCGAGCCCGTCGCCGTCCTCGAGTCGAAGGTCGGTGAGCACGAGGTCGTACTCCCGCTCGCGGATCATCGCCCGCGCTCCTGCCCCGGTCGTGCTCGTCGAGACCTCGTACCCATCGAGCTGGAGGATCGCCTTGATCGTGACGACGACGCTCTCCTCATCGTCGACGACGAGGACCCTAGCCGGCTCGCGCATCGCTCGGCCCCTTCACCGGTAGCGTGATGGTGAACGTGGTCCCGCGGCCCATCCGGCTCCGGACCCGCATGGTGCCGCCATGGTTCTGGACGATCCCCTGGGAGACCCAGAGGCCCAGGCCCGTGCCCTTTCCGGGTTTCGTCGAGAAGAACGGCTCGAAGATCTGGCCGAGCATGTCGTCCGGGATACCCTGACCCGTGTCGCGGACCTGAAGCTGCACAGCCTCGCGACCGACGATCTCGGTCTCCGCTCCGGCGCCGGTCTGGGTCGAGACGGTGATGGTCCCGCCCGCGGGCATCGAGTCGGCGGCGTTCAGCAACAGGTTCAGGAGCACCTGCTTCAGCTGGTCGGCTGAGGCATTCACTTTCGGAAGACCGGGCTCGAGCTCCTCGGCGATCTGGACCCCCCGCTCGCGGAGGCGCTTCACGACGAGGCTCTCCGCCTCTTGGACAAGGCCATTGAGGTCCGTCTCGGCCAGCGCCTCGGTCTGGCGGTAGAAGCCCAGCATCTGGCGGAGGATGCGTGACATGCGCTGTGTCTCGCGGGTCGCGATCTCGAGGTATTCCTGACCCGCCACCGTCGTTCCGACGAACCGCTCGAGGAGATAGAGCGCGTTCTGAACCGCCTCGAGCGGGTTGTTGATCTCGTGCGCGATCGAGGCGGCGAGACGCCCGGTCGCGGCCAGCTTCTCCGAGTCGAAGAGCACCTGCTCGAGGCGACGGCGCTCGAGCTCACGTAGCCGACCGACGTCCTGCATGACCGAAACGATCGCGATGACCGCACCGCGGCTGTCGCGGATCTCGGTCGCACTGACCTCCATCTCGAGCCGCTCGTCCGTCTTCGGGTCGGTCAACGCGATCTCGCCTCGCTTCGCCAATAACGGGTCGAGCCGCAGCTGCGCGAGGAACGACGTGAAGCGCGCGTCGTTCGCGAGGGCGTGCTGGTTCGCGCGCGCGGTCGGGACGTCGGCCTTGAAGAGGCGGTGCGCGGAGGGGTTCATGGAGATGATCTGATTGTCGATGTCCACCACGATGATCGGGTTGGGCACATTCCGCAGGACGAGGTCCAGACGGTCCCGTTCGATCCGGATCTCTTCCTCCGCCGATTGGAGCCGCTCCTGCCCGCGGACGATCTCCTCTCCGATGTGCCGGATGTCGGTGACGTTCTTCAGGACCGACACCGTCCCGCGCATTCCGACGCGGTAGTTCGTAGCCGGCGTCGTGATGACCTCGTAGATAAGCTCGGTCCCTTCGACCGGGTCCACGAGGGTCACCTCGCGGGCGGTGGTCGCGGAGCCGCGCTCCAGGTTCCAGCTCGAGAGCGAGGCGGTGAAGAGGAAGTTGTTCATCCATACAGCGCGCCGCTTTCCTGCGCTGTCTTCGTCGCTCGCGCGGAACAGGAGCTCGGCCCGGCGGTTTTCGAGGATGATGTCGTTGTTCGAGTCGGTCAGCAGCACCGCATCGCCGAGGCCATTCACCATCCACCAGAGCCACTCCTTCTCGATCGCGTGGGCCTCGCTCGTCTCGCGAAGGAGCTCGACGTCTCGTTGCCGGTTGAGCGTCTCACCGGCCCGACGTCCGAACGGTACGAGTGCCTCGACGTCGGCCTGGGTGACCCCCGAGGCGCGCGAGAGCAGAACGACGCCTGCCCACTCTCCGCGAGTCTCCCATCCGGGCGAGGGTGCGTGTTTTCCGTCCCCTGAGACCGGCCGGCCGGCGGTGCTCCGAAGGGGTGCCACCACGAACGGGCCCAGCCCGAGCGTCGCGAAGAGGTCGCGAACCGATCGGTCAAGACGCTCATCCACTCGGGCGTCGGGCACGCGCTGCGGAAAACCGTTCCGAAGAACGGCCACGATCGGGTCGTCGGCGTTCGTCAGTGGGACGGCGACCTCTCGCACCGCCGCGTCGGCGACACCGATCCCGAAGCTGCCCACGAGCGCGCTTCGGGCCTCGTCAAAGATCAGAACGAGCGCCTTCTCGAATCCGAGGCTCCGCAAGAGGTCGTCGAGCAGCGGCTCGAGCGTCTCGCGCGGATCGGGCCGGATCGGTGTCGGTCGCCCGGCCCGCTCCAGGAGCTCAGCCACAGCTCATCCGCTCTTAGGCGCGCTCCGGTGTGCGCGACCGCGCCTGTGCCATCTGCTGGTCGACTCCACCAGTGCCGAGTGCCGTACTTCTCGGCGCAGTCATGAGGCCGAGAGCATCGGCGTACCGGAGATACGTGTCGATGGAGGCGACGACGACCCTCGCTTCGACTGTCACGAGGTCGATGCCGACGAGCGAGATCCGGACCCAGGCATCGATGATGATGCCCTTGTCGAGAACGCGGTCGAGGACGTCGATGAGGCTCGTTCCGCCTGGCGCTCGTTCGACCGGCATATTTACCTCCCAGGATTCCGTGAGCGTGCGAGATCGCGTTCGAGCTGTGCGATGCGCGCTTCAAGACGACCGATCGCTGACTTTTCGTCGCCGTCGCGGCGGACCAGATCGCGTTCGTAGCGCCACCAGTTGAGGCCGATCTGCTCCGCCTTGTCGATCGAGCAGACAAGAAGCCTAATGCGGATGGTCAGGAGCTCGACGTTCGCCAGCGAAATCGAGATGTCACCGGCGACCACGAGCCCCTTGTCGAGCACCCGGTCGAGCAGGTCCGCGAGGGTCGTGCTCTCGCGGGGCATCGGGAGGCGCCGGTCGACCGTCATACAAGCTTCCCGAGCGGTCCGAGACCGAGATTGAGCTCTGCCGGATCGAGCCCGAAGACTCGCGCCATCTCGTGCACCTTCTCCTCGAGCCGCATGAGCGCGAGGCCCATCCGCTCGATCTCCTCTTCAGTTAGCGTTCCGCCCTCCATCCGGCGGACCGCCTGGCGTTCGAGAAGCTGGCGCAGAAATTCGATGAGCGCAAGGACGAGTTTTGCCAGACCATGCTCCACCTGGTCCGGATCCACATCCACCCGATCGGGCAGGATGCCACGAAGTCGCTCCACTTCGCGCCGCAAGTCGTCGAGCTCGGTATCCATCGCGGTCACCCGGGGGCTGAGGGGCCAAGCCCCCCAAGTGCCGTAAAGCTGTAGGGCGGCCACGGCCCATTGACAACGCCCGTCACGTCGCCGAAGCGGGCGACGATCGCCGCGAGGTCTTCCTTCCGGTCGAGAGCACGCTCGCTCGGCACCAGGGCGGCCAGGGAAACGGCCACGTTCCTGCTCATGCAGATCTCGTGCCAAACGAGCTCTCGCTCGACTGCAAGCTCGGCGACCAGGCGTTCGGCAAGCTCGGCGGCGCGGATTCGGCGGTCATCTCGTTCCGCATACAACGCGCGCCGCTCCTCCATGAAGCGGGCCCCGGGCCCAAGCCCGGCGGCCGGCCCCGCTCGCGTGCCGGCCCCTTCGAGGCTTCGCCACAGCAGGGTCACGGCG
>VBDQ01000070.1:11490-26374 GCA_005889075.1 Chloroflexota bacterium | reverse complement strand
TGCTCATACAACAACCGCACCCCTGATTGCGGCACTGTTCGATAGTGGTCTCCCAAATCCGTTCGCGCTTTGTTGGGTGGCGTTTCTGGGAACTCTTGAACTCCGTGACGTCCGCCGCGAGGTTCCTCTGTGGGGCACGCTCTACAACCGTTTTGACTACGTGCTGTCGTCGTTCGCGGCTTGGCTCGCGCTTCGGCTTACCGACGGAGCCGTCATAGCAGACGAGCCTCTCGGCATCGTCGCGCAGATTCTGGTCGCGGGTTTAGCCTTCAGCTTCGTTAATCTCCTGCTTGCTGTCAGCCTGGCGAGCCTGCGGACTGGTACCCCTTTTGCGCGCGTGTGGTCACTCAGCATCAGCAACGTGCTGACTGGACTAGTCGCTCTCGTTCCACTCGGTTGGCTCATGGCCGAGATCGGCGTGAAGGTCGGGCTTTGGGCCGCAGGTCTCTTTCTGGTGCCGCTCTACCTCGCGCGCTACTCCTTCTCGAAGTACGCCGAAACCAGGGAGCTTTTCTTCGGAACGGTCAGCGCGTTGTCGCAGGCCATCGACGCAAAGGACGGGTTCACACGTGGTCACGCCGATCGCGTTTCTAGAATCGCCGGAGCTATCGCACGACACATGAGTCTTCCGGAACGAATGATCGAACAGATCGAGCTAGCAGGTCTCCTTCATGACATCGGCAAGATTGGCGTCGAGGACCGAATCCTCATGAAGCCTGTCCGTCTCGATCCGGACGAACAGGAGCTAATGAGGCGCCATCCGATTTACGGCGCATCGATCCTCGAGCCGTCGGTGTCGCTTCGACCCTTAGTCCCTCTTGTTTTGCATCACCACGAGAACTTCGACGGATCCGGCTATCCAGAGGGTCTGAAGGGTGACGACATCCCGCTCGGATCAAGAATCCTCATCGTCGCCGATGCGTACGAGGCGATGACGTCGGACCGTATTTATCGGAAGGCAATCGGACACGAAAGGGCGATGGACCAGCTAAATCGGTACAAGGGAATCCAATTTGATCCAGCGATCGTCCGGGCTCTCGAGCGGCTCGTTCAGAAGCGCGGCCACGACGCGTTCGAGGTGAGCGACCTACCACCAATCAACTACGAGACGCTGGCCGAATTACGCCGTCGTCTCGCCACCGAGCCGTTAATGCGCGACGCTCATGCTGGCTAGCGGTGTTCTAGCCGGGATCTTCGCGGGCGTAGCGTTCGGCGGGGACTGGCGCAGGCTCGCCAACTTCACCCTTGGGCTCTGGCCGGTCCTAGTTGTCGCCCTGGCCCTCAGGTTGATCGCCGGCTTTATCCCGAGCTCCCTGCTGATCTATACGGCCTCGCTCTTGGCCGTCGCGATCGTGGCGGCATGGAATTGGAGAATCCCTGGAGCGATCCTCGTTGTAGTAGGGACGACCCTCAATCTCTTGGTGGTCCTCCTCAACAACGGAATGCCTTATGACCCGACTGCAGCGGCCGCCATCGGTCTACCGCCGCCCACGGATGCCCTGCACGTCCCGCTAAGTCCTGAAACGAGACTTGAGTTTCTCGCGGACGTCATTCCAGTGAACCTGGTTCGAGTCAGCTTCTTGCACGGAGTCTTCAGCCTCGGCGACTTCCTCGTCGCGTTGGGTGGTTTCCTCATCCCCTTCATTTGGCTCCAGCCTCCTGCGTCGGCGGGCCGGGAGAGATACCTTCGCTCGCCTAACTTCGCGTTCTTCTGGGTAGGCCAAGTCATAAGCCGATTCGGCGATCCCATCACGCTCGTTGCCCTGACATTCGTCACCTACCAGAGAACTCAATCTGCACTCATCACCGCGCTGGCCGTGCTGATCGCCACCATCCCAAATGCCCTGTTCGGCTTCGTCGGTGGAGCGATCGCGGATGCGATCGGTTATCGGCGAGTCATGATTTGGTGCGACATCATCCGGGCGACGCTAGTCGCGCTCGTCCCAATGATGCTCGCGCTGGACGCGCCGCTGATCTTGCCGTTCACGATCGTCCTGGTCGCAGGGCTATGCACGGCAGTCTTCAGCCCTGCTCGTATCGCGCTTGTGCCGGCGCTCTTGGATGACGAGCACCTTCCCCGTGGGAACTCGATCGTGTACGCGTCCGATCGAACAGTCGAGGTCGCTGGCGGGGTCGCAGGTGGTCTACTCGTCGCGACGATCGGGACGAACGCGTTCTACGTTGACGCCGCTACGTTTGCGCTCTCGGCGATGTTGCTTTCGCGCGTCGCGGTGCGGGAAGTGATCGGGCGGATCACCTGGCCGAGCCTCCTTGCTGACGCGCGGGGCGGGTTCAACCTTCTTCGCCGCTCCAGGGTGCTCTGGTCGAATACGTTGTTCTCGCTGGCGGCCCAGATTTCGACGCCGATCGTGAACGGGCTCACACCGGCATTTCTTATTCAGCGCTTCGCGGCGAATGACGCGGCCGTAGGCGCCGCTCAGTTCGGAATCTCGGAAGCAGCCATCGCCTGCGGCGCCGTCCTGGGGAGCGCGATCCTCCCGAAATATCTCGGCCGAGTCAAGAAGGGAACCCTTCTCGTGCTCGGGTTTGCCGCTGACGGTGCCCTTATCGTGCTGGTGGCGCTGTCGCCGTCGTTCCCGCTAGCCGTTCTCGTTTTCGTTCTGCTTGGCGCCACAAACGTCGTGTTTTACGTTCCAACTGTGACGATCCTCCAGGAGGGGACCGAGCCTGCGACGCGCGCGCGAGTCTTCGGTGCGCGGATCGCGCTCACCAACCTGAGCTGGTTGCCACTGATCTTCATCAGCGGGCTGCTCGCTGACGTCTTCAACCCCGGTCTGCTGATCGCGGTCGCCGGCGCGGTAACGCTCGGTGTCGCGCTGGTCGGCACGCGCGTACGCTCTGTGTACGAGGTCGCCTGACCGCCTGAGCCTCGCCCTGACAAGCGCCTCAGAATCCACCCGGTTTGACATGTACGGTCAGTGCCACACAAACTCTCTCGGTCGCAACCGCGATGGGCCATGCTAGCTCTCGCTTCGCCAAAAACGGGAAGGAAGCGTACGAAAGTGGCGCAGAGGACGATCTTGGTCGCAGACGACGATTCCTCGATCCGTTCACTCCTGAAACAGCTGCTGTCCGATGAGGGATACGCAGTGGTCGAGGCGACCACGGGAACCGAGGTCGTCGAGAAGGTGAAAGACAGCAACCCCGACCTCGTGATCATGGACGTGCGGATGCCCGAGCTCGACGGCATCGAGGCGCTCTCGAAGCTCAAAGTGAGCTCGCCGAAGACGAGCGTCCTCATCATGACCGCGTTCGGGAGCTCCAACAACGCGATCCGCGCCATGGAGCTCGGCGCGTTCGACTACATCACCAAGCCGTTCGAGCTGGACAAGATCAGCCACACCGTCAAGCGCGTCATCGAGTACCGCGACCTGACTAGCGAAGTCCAAGTCCTGCGCGATGAGATCAGCTCGCTCGTCCAGACCGAGCGCATCGTCGGCAACTCAGCGGCGATGCAGGAGGTCTACAAGACCATCGGGAAGGTCGCGAAAGCCGACGCCACGGTACTCATCACGGGTGAATCGGGGACCGGCAAGGAGCTGGTCGCCGAAGCCCTCCACTACAACTCGAACCGGCGCTCGGGACCGATCGTCAAGGTCTCGTGCGCGGCGCTTCCCGAAACGCTTCTCGAAGCCGAGCTTTTCGGACACGAGAAAGGCAGCTTCACCGGCGCGCAGGCGCAGCGTCGCGGGCGTTTCGAGCTCGCCGACAAAGGCACGATCTTCCTGGACGAGATCGGTGAGATGAGCCTGCCGATGCAGACGAAGCTGCTGCGCGTCCTCCAGGACCGCAAGATCGAGCGCGTTGGCTCGTCGCTGCCGATCAAGGTGGACATCCGGATCATCTGCGCGACGAACAAAGACTTGCAACGACAGGTCGAGGCACAGAAGTTCCGCGATGACCTCTTCTATCGCCTGAACGTCATCAACATCAACATGCCGCCGCTCCGCGAGCGCAAGGAGGACATCCCCGCGCTCGTCGAGCATTTCCTGGCAAAACACCGCTATAGCGCCACCGCGCAGCCCGCGGCCATCAGCGAGGAAGCCCTCAAGCGCCTCATGGAGTACGAGTGGCCGGGCAACGTCCGCGAGCTAGAGAACGTGATCGAGCGCGCGGTCGTCCTCTCGCGCGGGCAGATCATTACCAGCCGCGAGCTTCCGTTCGGCGATCACGAGGGCGATCACGAGGAAGAGGGCGAGGATGTCTCAGTCGAGAAGAGCTACTTCAAGAAATCGGTCGCGCAGTTCGAGAAGGACCTCATCATGAAGGCCTTGCGCGACGCGAACGGCAACCGCTCGAAGGCCGCCGAGATGCTCGGGATCTACCGTCGGCTGCTCTACGCGAAGATCAAGGAGTACGCGCTCGAGGGTTATCCGCCAAAGGGGCGCGCGGCCTGATGTTCGTGGTGCTCCGAGCCTCGGTTCGGATGTTCGTGCTCGGCTTCATCGCGGGAACGCTGCTGGCCCCGCGCGCGGGCGTCGAAACGCGAAAGCTTCTCGGCGAGAAGCTCACCGTCGTGGCGAACCAGATCCTCGAGCTGGCCGCTCTCCCGCCAATCGAGAGCGCCCGCGCAGATCAGAACGGCGGCGATGCGCCGCGCACGCGGCGCGCGACCCGACGCAGTGATGCCCGCGAAGACACGTAAGACCACAACGGCCGGCCCTGCGGTCCTGCGTCTCGTCGAGGCGACGGGCGAATCGGATCGCGGCTGGGACGCCGCGGTGGTCGCGGCGGTCAAGGCCGCGAAGGTGAAGGAGCCGGTCGGGGTCGAAGTCGGTCGCCTCTGGGCCGAGCTCGACGGCGCGCGCCTGCGGCGCTACCACGCCGCCGTCAAGGTCGCCTACCGGCAGAGCCAGCGCCAGTTAGGTAGGAGTACGCACTAGCACACTCGGGCATCTGTTCGGGTCATTGACACGTGATGCTTGGCCGGACAACACTGCCCATCCGCGACTTTGGCACCAAGGGGAGTTAGGGCGGTGGCGGAGCCCGACGCACGCGACGCGCTCGCACAGGTACTGATCGCGAACGACGGCGAAGTGTTGAGCCGCCTGCGGCTCTCCGCCGCCGAGGCGGCGCGTGTTTGTAACGTCACGCCGCGCCAACTCATCTACTGGACGAAGAAGGGCCTCGTCAAGCCTTCGGCCGACGGCGACCACGACTACGACGTCTACGCCATGGAGCGAGTCATCCGGATCCGGCAGGCGCTCGAAAAGGGGTACTCGCTCGAGAAGGCAGCGGGCATGGTTCAGCGTGAGATGACCACGTTGCAGGCGGAGGCCAAACGGCTCGACGAGATGCCCGCCGACGACCTTGAACACGAGCTTCGGACCCGCCTCGAGCGCATGGAATCGCGCATCAGCGAGTTCCGACGGGCGCTTCCAGCCACACTCACGATCGCCCGGCTGCGTAGGGCGGTCGCTTCGCTCGCCCGGCTCGAAGCCCAGGGGACGCTCGATGGGCACCACGCCAACGGTGACACGGCGAAGTCGGTCGCGCTCCGGCTCGGACGGGCGATCGACGAGCTCGAGCTTCTGCTCCGTGAGGTGCAGCCCACCTCGGTCTAGCCCCGATACGCTTCGTTCGTGGCCGATGCGCTCGCGATCCTCGCGAACGCCGCCGCCAAGCTGACGCGCGAGGGCCTTCGCGTGAGCGGACGGGGCGCAACGGCCCTCCCGGGACTCGTTGCCCTGACCGTCGATCCCGACTTCATCGGCGCGCTGTCCTCCTCTCTTCCTCACGGTGTGATCTGCGTATCGGGGACGAATGGCAAGACCACCACCGCGCGGATGCTCGCCGACATGACCCGTACCGCCGGGTGGGATCCGATCCATAACCGCTCGGGATCCAACCTCGACCGCGGGGTGGCGTCCGCGCTCGTCGCGGAAACGAACTGGTCGGCGGAGCCAAGCGGCGACCTCGGGCTCTTCGAGATCGACGAGGCGTCGCTGCCCGGCGCCGTCGGGAAGCTCAAGCCGCGCGTCGTCGTCATCACGAATCTTTTTCGCGACCAGATGGATCGCTATTTCGAGCTCGACACACTCGCCAAGCGGATCGGCGACGCCCTCGCATCGCTCGATCCCAACACGAAGCTGGTTCTTAACGCTGACGATCCCCTTGTCGCGAACCTGGCGGTGCGCCGCGAGGCGAACACCGTCTTCTTCGGTATCGACGATCCCGACGTCGGCAGCAGCTTGCCGCAGGCGATCAGCGACGCGACGCGTTGTCCGCGCTGCCGATCGCCACTCGTCTACCGGCGGGTCGTCCTCGCGCACGAGGGCGATTGGTCATGCAGGTCGTGTGGTCTCGCGCGGCCACGCCGCGACGTCGCCGCGACGAAGGTCGTGCTCGCCGAGGGCTCGACCGAGCTTGAGCTCGCGGGCACCGTCGGGAGCGTCTTCGAGAGGGCTCGGGTCCCGATCCCCGGTCTTTACAACGCGTACAACGCGCTCGCGGCGTTGGCGGCCGCTCGCGCGCTCGACATCGGCCTCGCCGACGCGTTGCGCGCGCTGGCGAGCTTTCGGCCCGCGTTCGGTCGTCTCGAGACGGTCGACTTCAAAGGCCGGCAGCTGCGCCTCGTTCTCGTCAAGAATCCCGCCGGCTTCAACGCTGCGACTTCGGCCCTGCTCGAGACCGGGCGCCATCCGCGTCTCGTCGCAGCGCTCAACGATCGCGACGCCGACGGACGCGACGTGTCCTGGATCTGGGACGCAGACTTCGAGTCGCTCGCCCCGGCAGTGGAACATGCCGTGATCACAGGCGTCCGCAGTGGCGACCTCGCGCTCCGGTTCAAATACGCAGGGCTCGCAAAGGAAAAACTCGAGCTCGTGAGTGCCCCGGCCGCGGCGATCGAACGCGCGGTCGCGCTCTCGCCGGACCGGACGGAGCTCGTCGTGCTCGCGACCTACACCGCGATGCTTGCGCTGCGCGATGCGCTCGCCAAGAGCGGCGCCGTCGTGCCCTTCTGGGAGGACTAGGCCCGTGGACCTCCGCCTCGCACACCTCTACCCCGACCTCATGAACATTTACGGGGACAAGGGGAATGTCATCGCCCTGGCGCAGCGGGCACGCTGGCGCGGGATCGAGGTCGAGGTCCGTCCCTATTCGCTCGGCGAATGGACGGATGCCGACTGGCCCGACGTTTGGTTCTTTGGCGGCGGGCAGGATCAGGGTCAGGACCTCGTCGGCGCCGACCTCGCGGGAAAGAACGGCGCCGCGCTGAAGCGCTCGGTCGAGGCTGGGGCCGCGATCTTCTCGGTCTGCGGCGGCTATCAGCTCCTCGGTCACGAGTACGTGCCGGAGAGCGGGCCGGCGATCCCGGGTGTCGGGATCCTCGACGTGGCGACCCGCGCCGGCAAGAAGCGCTTCGTCGGGAACCTCCTTGCGGAGTCGGCCGGCGGGCAGCTCATCGGTTTCGAGAATCACTCCGGCCGCACCTATCTCGGCTCGGCCGCAAAACCACTCGGAACGGTCATCGTTGGCAACGGGAACAACGGCGAAGACAAGACCGAGGGCGCCGTGCAGGGGAAGGTCATCGGCTGCTACCTCCACGGCTCGTGTCTCCCGAAGAATCCGTGGCTGGCCGATCAGCTGCTGGCGTGGGCTCTCGCGCGGCGAAACACCGACGTGAAGCTCAAGGTCCTTGACGATAGCGACGAGGCTTTCGCGCGGACCCAAGCGGTCGAGGTCGCCCGGACGCGTCCCTAGCGGTACTCCGGTACCGACCGTTGTTCCCATTCGTCTGAGCCGCACGGCCAGCTTCACTCCGCCCCATGCCGGTCCAAACGCTCCTTCGCGCGTCTCTCCTCGCGCTGGCCCTCCTTCCGGCCTTGGGAGCGCTTCCGGCGGACGCGGACGATGGCCGTCCTCAGTCGGGCGGGGGCGGCCATCCTCCTTCGCCGGTCCCGATCCCGAAGAGCCAGCTCGGACCGAGCGCGATACAGACCGCGCCGATCCCCAGCGTCGCTCCGGAGTCGTTGCCGCGTCCACCCCAGACGAATCGCGGGGCAGCCAAGAAGGAGCTCGTGATCTTCATCGGTGGATACGGATCGTCTCGAGAGGAAAACGACGGCGTTTGCGCCGATGTAAGGACCTGGTTCGACCCCGGCCGCTATGAGATCGCGTGCTTTGGCGACGACCCGGCCTTCCCATACGACACGTACGGTCCTGTCGACGACAGCGCGAGGACTTTGATCGCACAGATCAGATCGCAACCGGAAAAGTATTCGAGCGTCGACATCATCGCCCACTCGATGGGCGGCGTTGTCGCGGACCGCGCGTTCGCGGACGGGCTGTCATCGACTGACGGCGTCGCCGTCTCGGTGGCGATCGCGTCCCCGCATAGCGGATCGAAGTACGCTCGCGTGTCGACGGTTGCGCTGCCGTTGGTCACGCCGGTCGCGGACATCATCCGTGCCGAGGCAGTGAGGTACTCCAGCGATCCACAGAGCCTGGCCGCTAACGATCTCGCGAGCTTCCGGTCGGTTCGGCCACCCTCCCGGGTCGCGCGGCTCGACCTCAGCCTGGTCAACGATGTCCTGGTCTCCAGCGACGATTCACGCGATCCAGGTGTCCAGCAACGGCTCTACCTGCCGCAAGTGCACGTCGACATCAACGGTCGAAAACTGGATCTGAGCGAGCTCGAGGGCCACGGCGGAAGCCTTCGCAACCACGAGCTTCGGGCGGTCGTCGTCGAAACGATCGAAACGCACCGCGTTCCGCCCGATCATCGAAGCCTCCTCACCCTGCTTCTTGTTCCGCTGATCGCTCCGCTCGCCGTGAAGGCCGGCTGGTTGTTGCTCGGCGGGCTCGTGCTCGCGTCTTGCGGGTTCGCTCTGGCGATGCGCATGCCGTTTTGCAGTGACAAGCTCAAATCGCTTCACGCACAGGCGACGGCATTCCTACGCGCGCACGGCCGGTGAGATCCGAGCGCGGTCAGGCGCTCGTCGAATTCGCGCTCGTCCTGCCGATGATCTGCGCGATGCTCCTCGCCGTTCTGCTGGTAGCCGAGATTGGCGTCGCGCGTCTCGCGCTCGAGCATGGAGCGGCGGAGGGCGCGCGGACCGGCGCGCTGACGAACGACGACGCGCTCGTGCGCGGAACGATCGCTGCTTCGGTCGGCCCGCTCGACGCCGCGAAGGTGCGCGTGAGCATCGATCCCACCCAGGACCATCCGCCGCGGACCGGCGACCCGCGTGGCAGTCTCCTCCACGTCACGCTGCGCTACACGATCCCGATGCCGCTCGCCTTCGTCGGACTCTCCAACGTGGTGATCCAAGGCGACGCCGCACGGCGGATCGAGTGGTCTCCGTAAACGCCGACGAGGGTCAGGCCCTCGTCGCCACGGTCTTTGTGCTCGCAATCGCCGCGGTGAGCATCGTTGGGCTCGAGGCTGCGCAGTCGCGGATCTTTGCGGGCGCGCATTCGCAGCGCGCCGGCGAGGCGGCAGCCGAGGCCGCACTCGCTTCCGTAGCCGACGCCTACGTCGCCTATCTCATGTCGATCAAGACGAGCGGCTCGGGCCCACGCCCGAGCCCGGACATCGTCGGTCTCCTGGCGGAACCGCGGGTCGTCGCCGATGCCAGCAATGCCGCGAGTGCCCTAGCACGCGCCAACGGCGTCGATAGGATTGGCAGCCTCACGCTCAGCTGCGCCGGCGGCCGCGTCGAGGCGTGGCTCAGCGTCGACGAACGGCCGCACCATGCGGGTTTCAGTGCGCCCGAATGCTCCCGACACTGACGTTCGTCGCGCGTCAGAAGAACGCGCGGCGCCTGATCGCCGTCGGCATCGGTGGCGCGATGCTCGCGGTCACGCTCGTCGGAACCCTGATGAGCAGCGCGGGATCGACGACCGCAACCGGTCAGCCACAGCCGCTGGTTGATCGGCTCGCGCCATCTACCTGGGCCCTCGCCCTTCCGACCTCGTGGCTCGCCGCCCCAGTGGCCGAGGTGCGCGCGGGTCAGAGCGTGGATCTGCTCGCGGTCCGCATGGGCGATCGGCCGCTTGCCATTCCCATCGCCGCCGATCTTCGCGTGATGAATGTCGGCGACGCCGCGATCGTCTTCCAGGTCGACGAGGACGACGCGACGGCCATCGCCTCGGCACGAGCGTCGGGCCTCCTTATCGTTCCCCTCGTCCGCTCCACGCGATGACCATCCGCGCGGTCGCGTGCGGTGGTCCAGAGCTTCATGCCGCGATGGGCGCTCTTGGCATCGAGATCGCCGACCCCGACAAGGCGAGCGTCGCGGTGGTCGACCTTCGCGACGCGGAGTTCGTCTCCGCCGCGGCTGGCCTTCCGCGAGGCTTGCCGCGCATCCTCGTCACGGCCGAGGGGCATCGTCCGCTCATCGACGCGCTGGGATTCCCACTCTCGGCGATCGCGCCCAGCTGCGAGCCGGCGATCCTCGGACCGCTCATCGCTGCAGTGCTACCGGCGGTACGACGACCGGCAACCCGATCGATCGCGATCACTTCGGTGCGCGGCGGCGCCGGTCGAACGCTTCTTGCCGCGAACCTGGCGCGTCGGCTCGCGCGACAACGACCCACGCTCGCCATCGACCTGACCGGTTCGGGCGATCTCGCGTGGTGGCTCGGCGCGCATCCCTCGAGCTGGCGCGAGCTCGAAGGCATGAGCGAGGAGCTCAACGTCGACCACCTCGCGCTGCTGGCGGTCCAGGCCGCGCCCGGACTGCGTCTCGCGGGTGGACCACCTGCCGCTCCGAGCGGGCCTCTGGGTCTCGCCGTGCTGCGCGCGGGACTCGAGCTCGCCGAGCTCGTTGTCATCGACGCGGCGAACCTCGCCGAACCGCGCACGCAGATCATCGTCGAGCGTGTCGACCGGGTGCTCGTGCTCAGCTATGCGGATCCGGTCTCTGTCGCATCGCTCGACGCGATCGATCTGCCCCCGGACGCGTGGCTGATCGGATCGCAGGGAGGCTCCTTGGCGCTTGGCGGTCGCGAGATCTTTCGCGTCCTGCCTCGCGACGAAGACGCGGTCATCGCCGCGGCAAGCGGGCCTCGGGCGGCTAGTGGAGCGCTCGGCGCGGCATACGACGACCTCGCGGGACTCATCGCCATCGACGCATCGTGAGCGAGCCATCGCGCGCGCAAATCGAGCGCGGTCTGGTCGCTCGGCTCCGCGAAGCTCCGGATGGGCGGCCGCGTCGCGAGCAGCTTGCGTCATCGCTTCGTCAGACCCTGACGGACCTTCGTCTTGTCGTTCCGGCCCGCGAGCTCCGGACGCTCGAGCGATGGTTCGACGACCGGCTCTTCGGCCTCGGCGATCTCGCCCCACTGCTGCGCGATGAGCGCGTGACGGAGGTCATGGTCAATGGGAACAAAGGCGTCTGGATCGAACGCGACGGAAAGCTCGAGGAGACCGGGATCCGATTCGCCGACCCTGAGGAGATCCTCGTCCTCATCGAGCGGCTCGTCGCGCCGCTCGGTCGTCGAATCGATCTTGCGAGCCCGCTGGTCGACGGCCGGCTTGCCGACGGCTCCCGCGTGCACGCTGTCATCCCGCCTATCTCTTTGGTCGGTCCGGTCCTGACGATCCGCCGGTTCGCCGCGCACGCCCTTGCGCCCGAGGATCTGGTGCGCAACGGAACGGTCGGTCGGGCGGCGATGGACTATCTGCTGGAGGCCGTTCGCGCTCGACGGAGCATCCTCGTCGCTGGCGGGACATCAAGCGGGAAGACGACCACGCTCAACGCGCTCGCGTTCGCCATCGGTGAGGCCGAGCGAATCGTGACCATCGAAGATGCCGCAGAGCTCAGGCTGCCGCAGCCGAACCTCGTCGGCCTCGAGACGCGACCACCGAGCGTCGAAGGGACTGGGGCCATCGACGTCCGCGCGCTCCTGCGTGCGGCGCTCCGGATGCGACCCGATCGGATCGTCGTTGGCGAGGTTCGTGGCGGCGAGGCGCTCGACATGCTCCAGGCCATGAACACCGGGCATCGTGGGTCGCTCACGACCGCGCACGCGAATAGCGCGCGACATGCGCTCATGCGCATCGAAACGATGGCGCTCAT
Organism: Chloroflexota bacterium; assembly: GCA_005889075.1. Lineage (GTDB taxonomy): Bacteria > Chloroflexota > Limnocylindria > P2-11E > P2-11E > 3-1-20CM-2-70-9. The sequence goes on along the minus strand of VBDQ01000070.1, from coordinate 14,327 downwards.
GGGCGGGATCGAGATCCCTCTCGAGGCGGTCCGCGAACAGATCCGGCGGGGTATCGACATCGTCGTGCACCAGGAGCGCGACGCCTCAGGCACGCGGCGGATCGTGGAGATCGCAGAGCTCGCCGATGACCGCGGCGATCCTTATGAGCTCGTTCCCGTGATCCGGTGACGATGCTTCTGGCGCTCGCAGGCGCATTCCTATTGGCGGTCGGAACGCTCGACGATCGACGCGCCGCGATCGTTCTGCGCTCGCTTCGGCAGCTCGACCCGCGACGACGTGCGCAGCTGCGTGAGCGGCGGCTTGCGCTCCCGGGATTGATCGACGCCGTCGCGGCGGCTCTCGCGAGCGGTCTCTCGATCACGCAAGCCTTCGCCGAGGTCGCGCGCACGCTGCCGCGTCCGCTGGCGATCGCCACCGAACGAGCTGCGGCTGCTCTGACGCTCGGCACATCCATCGACGAGGCTCTGCGCTCGTACGAGGGTGCGGTCCCTGCGGGGGATCTCGCTCCATTCGCGATCGTGCTCTCGGCATTCGCCCGCAGCGGCGGGCGCATCGCACGAAGCCTTGCGCGGGTCGCGTCACTCGTTCGCGGGCGTCTCGCCCTGGAAGACGAGCGCGACGCCCTGACCGCCCAGGGGCGGATGTCGGCGATCGTGCTCGTCTCGCTCGCACCGCTGGGCGGGATCTTCTTCGCGCTGATGACTCCCGACTACGTCGCGGTCCTCTTCGACCGCGGCCGCTGGCTCCTGGCCGTCGCGGTCGGGCTCGAGATCGTCGGCGCGCTCTGGCTCGCCCGCATCCTCCGATCGACGACAGTCGAAGCGGATCTCGCGTCGTTGCTCGACGCCGTGATCGTCGGCCTCGATGCCGGTCTCACCTTCGAGCTCGCGCTTGCGGCGCTCGTTGCGCGATCGCCAACGATCTCGCGAGCGCCGGAGGCCAGGCGTCTGCTCGCAGACCTCGCGCTCGGTCGCGGCCGCGGTCAGGCTTTCGCGGCATTCGCCGCAACCGGGCCGACCGAAGCGCGCATTGCCGCGCTCGTCGCGGCCGCGACGCGTTTTGGATCGCCCCTCTCGGACATGCTGGTGACGCAAACCGATCTCTTGCGCGCGGCGGATCGTCGGCGCGCTGAGACGCAAGCGCGGCGACTGCCCGTGCTGATGCTCTTCCCGCTCGCGTTCTGCGTGCTGCCGGCCTTGCTCGCGGTCTTCCTCGGGCCGCCGCTGCTTTCGCTCCTTGGATAGATGGCCGAATCGGATCAGATTGCCGCCCGTTAATCGGCATAGACACCAGGTCGATAGCCCAAATGGCTGCGAGTTTCCTTGCAGCAGGCAAAATATGGGTAGCCCAAACGGCGGAGGTACGACCTTCCTAGTTGTTCGCACTTCGCCGGACGGGCAGGCTGACATCCGAGATCGACAGGAAAGGGGGACCCGAGAGATGCTCGCATTCCTGCGCGACGACGAAGGCCAGGGCCTGGTCGAATACGCACTCATCATCGCCGTCATCGCCATTGCCGTGATCGTCGCGATGATCTTCCTGCGCGGCCAGATTCAGAACATCTTCAGCAACATCGGCAACAACCTCACCTAGCGCACGAGCACAGCGGAATACACGTGACCGGGCGGCGCGCAAACGCCGCCCGGTCCGTCTTCAAAGGGAGCGGTAGCCACGGATACGGCGCGCGCCGCCGAAGACGTCGTCCTCGCGATCTTCGTAGCCGGCATGGTCTTCACCGACATGCGCTGGCGCCGTATCCCCAACTTCGTCACGTATCCGACGATGCTCCTGGGCCTCGCCTTCGCCGTCTTCGAGTCGTTCCCGAATGCCTTCGTCGACCGTCTGGTCGCGATCGTCGCGGTCTTTGCGATCGGCTATCCGATCGTCGCCGGACGCATGCTGAAGAGCGGAGACGTGAAGTTCCTCATGGCCGTCGGAGCGCTCCGCGGCACGGGATTCGTTCTCTTCAGTGCGCTCTACGGATCGCTCGTAGGCGGTCTCGTCGCGCTCCTCTATGTCGCGGTGCGGCGACTCGCACCCACCGCGAACGGCGAGCACGTCTCGGTCGCCGAGCTCATGCGCTCGTGGATCCCGTACGGTGTGGCCCTTGGCATCGGCACTCTGGTGACGCTCTGGCTCGAGCTTGCGGGCCGGTTGCCGGGAGCGACATCGTGACAAGCATCACGACACCTGTCGCTCGGGCGGACGAGTTGCCTGTATATTGCCTGGCGGGCGGGACGAGCGAACAACGTCAGTCTCTTAGGGGGCGTTAGTCAAGGCATGGCCGACGGAGAGAAGATCCGCATCCTCATCGTCGACGACATTGCCGATACTCGTGACAACCTCGCAAAGCTGATCGGATTCGAGCCGGACATGGAAGTGGCCGGCACCGCCGACGGTGGACAGGCGGCGGTCGCGCTCGCGAAGAAAGAGCGACCGAACGTGATCCTCATGGATATCAACATGCCCGACATGGACGGGATCACAGCCACTGAGATCATCTCGAACACCGTCCCCGAGTCGCCGATCATCATGATGAGCGTTCAGGGCGAGCAGGATTACCTGCGCCGGTCCATGCTCGCGGGGGCCCGCGAATTCCTGGTCAAGCCCTTCTCCGCCGACGAGCTGATCAACGCCATCCGCCATGTCCACGAGCTCGAGAAGGTGAAGCGCGCCAGGTACGCGCAGGCCGCCCCCGCCGCCGCTGGGCCAGCGAATGCGGCCGCCGCGGCGCCGACGGCCCGTGACCAGTCGCAGGTGATCACGTTCTTCTCGCCGAAGGGCGGTGTGGGGCGGACCACGATCGCGACGAACCTCGCGGTCGCTCTTCACCAGA
>VBDQ01000070.1:0-11462 GCA_005889075.1 Chloroflexota bacterium | reverse complement strand
GACGTCCTCGAATCGGTCCTCGTTCCGCATTCGACCGGGATCAAGGTGATGCTCGCACCGCCGACGCCGGAATCCGCCGAGCTGATCACCGGCGCGAACATGAAGCGAGCCCTCGAACTGCTGCGCGAGCGATACGCCTACATCGTGGTCGACACCTGGCCGAGCTTCCAGGAGCAGGTGATCACGATGCTCGACGCGGCAGACGTGATCCTCACGCTCATGACGCTCGAGATCACGAGCCTCAAGAACGTCCGCGTCTTCATGGAGATCGCGGAGAAGCTCGGTTACGGAGAAGAAAAGCTGCAGCTCGTCGCCAACCGGAACGACAGCTCCGGCGGGATCAAGGCCTCGGACGTCGAGGCAAGCCTCGGCCGCAAGATCCCGCACACGATCGTGAGCGACGGTCGGACCCTGGTACTTGCGGTGAATCGCGGCGTGCCATTCGTCATCAGCCACAAGGAAAGCCAGGTCGCGAAAGACATCTTTACCCTCGCGCAGCGTCTGGTCGCGGGCGCCCCAGAGGCCGCCGGCGCCGCCGCTGGCGCCAAGGCCCCCGCCCGCGCCGGTGGCATGCGCCTTTTCGCTCGCTAGCTCGCTCCGGCTGATCCTCGTCTGATCGGGCGTACAAGCGTCAGCCAGCCATACACTCCGGCCGAGGGAGCAGGCGCCCGGATAACGGGTGCCGGAAGGCAGGGTTAAACAGGCACACATGTCACTTCTAAGACGCATCGAAGGCCAGCGACCCGCCGACCAGTCGGGACAGCAGCAGCCAGGCGCACCCGGCCAGCAGCCCCCCAAACCTCCGGCCGAGGGCCCGCTCACGCAGAGCGCATCCCCGGGGCGCGACACCCAGCGCGACGCGCGAGTGCGCCTTCAGACCAAGATCATCAACAACCTCGACCCGCGGCTCGACCTTTCCGACGCCAAGGCGGTGCGCTCCTCGATCGAGGAGATGTTCAACAAATACATCGACGAGGAAGGCATCGTCGTAACGCGCGTCGAGCGTCAGCGGATGCTCGAGTTGATCCTCGACGAGATCCTCGGGTTCGGTCCGATCCAGCCGCTTCTCAACGACGACACGATCACCGAGGTCATGGTCAACGGGCCGTTCCGGACCTACATCGAGCGCAAGGGCAAGCTGCAGCTCTCTGACGTGACGTTCGTGAATGACGAACACGTCTCGCGCGTGATCGAGCGGATCATCGCGCCGATCGGGCGTCGCGTCGACGAAGCGAAACCATACGAGGACGCGCGACTTCCCGATGGCTCGCGCGTGAACATCATCATCCCGCCGCTCTCGCTCAACGGTCCGGTCATCACGATCCGAAAATTCCCCAAGTACCGCATCACCGTCGAGGACTACATCAAGTTCGGGACAGCGACGGCCGAGATGATGGAGTTCCTGCGCGCGTGCGTCGAAGCGCGCCTCAACATGTACATCTCGGGCGGTACCGGCTCCGGAAAGACGACGCTCCTCAACATCCTGTCGGGATTCATCCCCGAGGATGAGCGGATCATCACCATCGAGGACGCGGCCGAGCTCAAGCTCGTCCAGGACCACGTCGTCCGGCTCGAATCGCGTGCCGCGAACATCGAGGGCAAGGGCGCCGTCTCGATCATGGACCTCGTCAAGAACTCTCTCCGTATGCGACCGGAGCGGATCGTCGTCGGCGAGACCCGTGGTGGTGAGGCGCTCTCCATGCTGCAGGCCATGAACACCGGCCACGACGGATCGCTCTCGACCGGGCACGCGAACTCACCGCGCGACATCCTCGCCCGGCTCGAGACGATGTGCCTCATGGCGGGCGTCGACCTGCCGGCACGCGCGATCCGAGAACAGATCGCCAGCGCCCTCGACCTGATCATCCAGATCAGCCGGCTCAAGGACGGCTCGCGCAAGATCGTCAACATCACCGAGGTCCAGGGCATGGAAGGCGAGACCATCGTCCTCCAGGACGTGTTCATCTTCGAGCAGACCGGCTACGTCGACGGAAAGGTCCAGGGCCGCCTACGCCCGACGGGCATCCGCCCGAAGTTCACGGAGAAATTCGAGGCCGCCGGCATCAAGCTCCCCCAGAACACCTTCGGCGACATGAGCGCCAACCTGCGCTAGATGCCCACCGAATACCTGATCCCGGCGACCGCGTTCATCGGCGTGCTGCTCTTCTTCTTGGGCATCTCGTCGATGATGGGTGGCGGCGGCCCCGAGACGCTCGAGTCGCGCATGGCCCGCTACGCTGGCGGACCGCAGACGCAGCAGGACCAGAAGAAGAAGCCTGAGAAGCGCGGCCGCGAAGTCGACCCATTCGCGACGCTCTCGAGCGACGTCGCGGACAAGCGGCTTGTCTCACGCGTCGCGCGCGACCTCGCACGGGCCAACCTGACCCTGCACGTCGCCGAGTACTACTACATCCGCGTCGGCCTCTCCCTCGGTGTCGGCGTACTGCTCTGGGTCCTGCGTGATCCGCTTTCGGCCGTCGTCGGCGCGCTCATCGGCTACTTCGGCCCCCGAATCTGGGTGGGCCGGCGGATCTCGAGCCGACTCAACTCTTTCAACAAGCAGCTTCCCGACACCATCACGCTCCTCTCGAACTCGCTCCGCGCAGGGTCGAGCTTCCTGCAATCGATCGAGCTCGTGTCGCGCGAATCCCCTGCACCGATGGGACCCGAGATGGGCCGCGTCGTCCGTGAGGTCAACCTCGGTCTCGGCATGGAGGAGGCCCTCGCCAACATGGTCCGCCGGATCAAGAGCGACGACCTCGATCTCATGGTGACGGCGATCGGCGTTCAGCAGCAGGTCGGCGGCAACCTCGCCGAGATCCTCGACACGATCGCATTTACGATCCGCGAACGTGTGCGCATCAAGGGGGAGATCCGCACGCTAACCGCGCAGGGCCGCTACTCCGGCTACCTCGTGGCGTTCTTGCCGGTCGGCATCGCGATCACGCTGAAATCACGGATATCAAGGTATAGATGGACCTCTTCCTCCTCGTCCTTCCGATCATGGCCGGCGTCGGCGTGTTCCTCGTGTTCGCGTCGTTCCTCGTCGGTCGTCAGCTCGACCCGGTGCAGGCGCGCCTGCAGCAGATCTCGGTCCGGCCCCGCACCCTCGAAGAGCTCGAGCTCCAGCGCCCGATGTTCGAGCGCACCGTGCGGCCGATCGTGCAGGGCCTCGCGTCGCTCATCTCGCGGTTCTACCCGGCAAATACGGCGCGGTCGCTGCAGCTCCGCCTCAAGCGCGCAGCCATGGAGACCACGAGTGTGGAGTTCTTCCTCGGGGTCAAGGCGTTCGTCGCGCTCATCGCGGCGGTGGGCGCATCGGCGCTCCTGAACCTCCTCACCGGTGACGCGCTATTCACGGTGGGCGGCGTCGCCGGCGGCGCGATCCTCGGTTTCATGGCGCCCGACTTCTATCTGAGCAGCCGCGCGAACGGGCGCGGCTCGGCGATCCTCGATCAGCTTCCTGACGCGCTCGACCTTCTCACCATCTCGGTGGAAGCAGGGCTCGGTTTCGATGCCGCGATAGTGAAGGTCACGGAGAAGTTGAAGGGACCGCTCAGCGACGAGTTCAAGCGAGCCGCCGCCGAACAGCGGGTGGGCAAATCCCGGCAGGAAGCGCTGCGGGGGATCAACGACCGCGTCGACGTGAAGGAGCTCCAGGGCTTCATCTCCGCGATCATCCAGGCCGACCAGCTCGGTGTGTCGATGTCCAAGGTCCTCCGGATCCAGTCCGAGACGCTCCGTACCGAGCGGCGCCAGCGCGCGGAGGAGAAGGCCGCGCGTGCCCCGATCCTCATCATGCTGCCGACGGTCGGCTGCATCTTCCCCTCGCTCTTCATCGTGATCCTCGCGCCCGCCGCGCTCTCCGCGATGAAGTCCTGCGGCTCGTTCTAGGACCGCGAGCAGCTCGCTCACCGTTCGCGATCGGACCCGCGGCACCGTCCTCGCTACCCGCTGCGCTGTCGCCGACAACCTGCTGACGCGCGGCCTCGGTCTCATCCCGCGTTCGCGTCTCGGCGACGACGAGGGACTCCTTCTCACAAGGACCGGATCGATCACCATGCTGTTCATGCGCTTCGCCATCGATGCGCTGTTCCTCGACGGCGCGAACCGGGTGCTTCGCGTCGCGGAGCGGATCCGACCCTGGGCGCCAATGATCGCGGCACCGCGAGGCACGAAGAGCGTCCTCGAGCTGGGTGCCGGGGCGGTCGCGCGCGCGGGCGCGCAAGTCGGTGACGAACTCTCTTGGGAGCCCGTCGAGCGCATGTGATCGAGGCCCTGCGCGACGCCATCCTCGCACCCCGGTGCGCCGGCTGCGGCGACCCAGGAAAGTGGTACTGCGTCTCCTGTCGCGATCAGGCAGAGGCGCGCTCGGTTCGCGGCCCGGTCGCGATCCGCGCCGTCGGCGAGCACGAAGGATCTCTGCGCCGCGCGATCCATCGGCTTAAGTACGGCGGCGATCGCGCACTCGCGGCCGATCTCGGCGCCCTCGTCGCCGAGGAGCTCGCCCGCGACATCGCACGCGGTGCGACGATCGACGTCGTCGTTCCCGTTCCCTTGCATCGCTCGCGCGCGCTCGCGCGTGGCTACGACCAGGCGGCCCTGCTCGCCGAGGCGGTCGGCCGCGAGACGCGACTGCCGGTCCGTCGCGCGCTGCGCCGGATCCGCCAGGGTCGACCACAGGTCGAGCTGGACCGCTCCGCGCGGGCCGCGAACGTCCGCAGGGCCTTTGTCGCCGAGGCCGGATCGCTGCGGAAGCTCTCCGTCGCGCTCGTCGACGACGTCGCGACGACCGGCGCGACGCTCGCCGATGCCGCCGCCGCCGCGCGCGCCGCTGGAGCGCGTTCGGTCGGTGCATACGTCGTCGCCTTCGACGAGTGACGACAGACTATCGATGACCCGCGTTCGCGGCCAATGAGCAAGCGGCGCGCGTTTGTCCGCGGCCTGATCCTCTTCGCGCTCGCGTTCACCAACCTCAACGACATCTGGTCGCCGGACGTCCTGCCCAATGCGCTCTTCGCCTGGACGGCCATCAAGGAGCGCAACGTCGATTACGACGAGTTCGTATTCCGGCCCAACCAGCCGAGCAGTCCCGGGAGACTGGACTCGGAGGCCTATTTCTTCCGCGCGTGCGGCGTCTCGACCGCCACGCAACCGCCGAAGGCGCCTCGAAGCGTGGGCGGCCCGCCCGCTCCCGGCCCGAACGACCACGTCTGCTCGGTGTTCCCTCCGGGCATGGCCATCCTCGCGCTCCCGTTCTTCGCGCCGCTCGTCATTGCCGGGTTCGATCCCCTCGACCTCGGTCTTCTCGTTCGCATGGGACACGTCGTCGGCGCGCTCGTCGAAGTCCTTGCCACGCTGGTGCTGTGGTCGTGCGTACGTCGGTTCGTCGGACCACGGTGGTCGCTCGTGCTCGTGTTGCTCTCCTTCTTCGGGACAAGCGTCCGGACGATCGCGAGCCAGGCCTTGTGGCAGCACTCGGGCGTTCATCTCGCCGTCGCGCTCGCGCTCAGTGTGGTATTGCGCGAGGAGTCCGTCGGGTACGGTCGCGAGCTCGTCGCGGGCCTCGCCCTCGGCTTGGGCACGGTCGTCCGTCAGACGACAGCCCTCGTCGCGCTGGGCATCGGTGGCCTCTCTCCGCGGCGGCTCCTGGCCGGCCTCGCCGGCGCGGCGATCGGCGCCGCGCCGCTCCTCGCGTACAACTACCTCGCGTTCGGATCGCCGCTCGAGCAGGGGTACGGCACGAAGCCGTTCGACGCCCCTATCGCCACCGGCCTGTACGGACTCCTGCTCTCGCCGTCGCGAGGGCTCCTGATCTACACGCCCTATCTGATCTTCGCACTCGCCGCGCTGCTGCGTGCCTGGCGCTGGCCGGGCGAGACCGCGAGGCGCCTTCGCACGCTCTCGCTCGTCTGGCTCGCGACCCTCGTGCTGTATGCGAGCTATGCCGAGTGGTGGGGCGGCCGAGTCTTCGGCACGCGCTTCCTCGACGACCTCGCACCGCTGCTCTTCGCAGCGCTCGCGTGGGGAATTGGCACCGGCATGCTGCGCACGGTCGTCACGCGCGCCCTCTTCGGCGTCCTCGCGGCTTGGTCGTTTCTGCTCTTCAACGCCGCCGCGCTCGTCTACGACCAGTCGTGGGACACCGTGCCGGTGAACGTGAACGTGGATCCAAGCAAGCTTTTCAGCTGGTCGGATCCGCAGTGGCTCGCGGTGCTGCGTATGGTCCCGGACGGCGGGCCCAAGGTCATCGCCGCGGTGATCCTGAGTCTTCTGCTCATCGTCCTGCTCATCCGGATCGAGCTGCGCGCCGCTGGTGATAGCGTCGCGGCGTGACCGCATTCCTGCTTTTCTTCGGTCGGAGCGGACTGAGCGAACTCGAGCGCCAGCTCGACGCGGTGAAGATCGCGATCGGCGCGGTGGTGCTCGGACGGGCGCGCGAGGCAGGCTTCACCCCGCTATTCGGCGTTACGACCGATGGCGAGGCCGCGTCCTCGTTCCGCTCGCGGGGAGCGCAGATCCTGAGCCCGCAGACCGACCCATTCCATTTCGGGCGCGAGCTGCAGGCCACGGTCCGCGAAAAGAGGCTCGACCGGGTCTGCACGATCGGCGCGGGTGCAGGCGCGCTCCTCACCGTCGCCGAGCTCAGGGCGATCCGGGAGGATCTGGAGTCGACCGAGATGCTCGTGCTCTCGAACAATTCGTACTCCGCCGATCTCGTCGCGTTCACGCCGGCGTCCGCGCTCGACGCGATCGAGCTCCCTGCGACCGACAACCCGCTTCCGCGTCGTCTGCACCAGCAGGCCGGCCTGTCCTCGCGTCAGCTTGAAAAGTCGGCGGCGACGCTGCTCGACGTCGACACGCCGACCGATGCGGCCCTACTGGTCCGACACCCCGCGTGTCCGCCGGAGCTGCAGCGTCTCGACGCCTGGCAAGCGGTACTCGCCGACCGGATCGAAGCGCTCATGCGGCTCGTGACGACGCCGGACAAGGAGCTCCTGGTCGCGGGACGCGTCGGCGCGCCGGTGTGGACATTCATCGAGTCCCAGACCGCTTGTCGCGTGCGCATGCTCGCGGAAGAGCGCGGGATGCAAGCGGCCGGCCGGGACGTGTCGGGCGCAGCTCGCAGCGCGCTCGGGTTCCTCTATCAGCTCGTCGGTCCGCGCGACTTCTTCGCGAAGATGGGCGAGCTATGCGACGGGATGCTGTTCGACATGCTCGTTCTCTTCGCGCACCTCGGGTGGCGGCCCGGCGCGCCCGAGCGCTTCGCGTCGTACCTGTTCATGGCCGACCGCATCGCGACGAAGCCGCTCCGCGAGTTCACCGAGGCCGCCCGCGACGCCTCATTTCCCTTGCTGCTCGGCGGCCACACGCTCGTGTCCGGCGCGTTCTGGACGATGGTCGAGGCGGCTTGGCACGGGCACCCCGACCCGTGACGCTCGCACTATTCGACCACCATATCCACAGCGATCGCTCGGACGGAACGGTGTCGCTCGCCGACCGCGCCAAGAGCGTTGCCATCCGGCCCCACGGGGTCTCCGACCACTACCCCTGGCGGGACAAGCTCCGGAACGAGGAGGACCTGAAGCGCTACATCGACGATGCGAACCGGCTCGGCCTGCGCGTGGGGATCGAATATGACCTCGGGGTCGCGCCTCCGCTCTCGCGCGGGACACACGACGCTCTCCATTACGTCATCGGCGCGATCCATCAGGTGGAGCTCGACGGCGAGTGGATCCGATACGACGACGCTGGCGCGTTCGTCAAGGGCCGCGCCCAGCGGTTCAAGGAGGCCGAGCGCTTCGGCGCCGTCGAGCTGCGCTCGCGGATCCTCGAGCGCACGCTCGAGGTCGTCGCGTTGGGGATCGAGCGCGACCGCATCGACATCCTCGGCCACCCGACCTTCTCGGCCCTCCAGCCGATTGGTGATCCCGAGGTCGTGTATCCCGAGGAATGGCAGGAGCGGCTCATCGCGATGTGCGTAGCGGGTGGGATCGCTATCGAGATCAACGAGAGCTACGGCGTTCCACATCGCGAGTTCCTGTTGCGCGCGGCGCGACGAGGCGCCACATTCTCGGTCGGGTCGGACACTCACTTCGACCTGAAGCCACTCGCCCGTACCGCGGTGATGATCGACGAGGCTGGTCTTCCGCACGCGCGCTTCCTCGCAGGCGCTCGGCCGGCCCGAGCGGAGCGCTAGGTCGCGGGCACGTCCTCCGCGAGCAGCTCGTAGACCAGGAGTCCGATCGCGGCAAGGAGCACGAGGTGCACGGCGTTGCCGCCGACGTTCGCGGCCTGGGCGACGAACCAGGCGACCACCAGCACCCAGACGCCGATCCAGCGAGCGCGATGACCCGCCGCGGGGCTCACATTTCGCAGGCTAGCGCCCGTATACTTTTCATGCAGGACCACCTGCGATCCGCGGCAGGAGGGGAGTCCGTGTTCCGAGGACTGTCTGTCTACACCGGAAACGCCCACCCCAGATTCGCCAAAGACATCTGCAGCTACTTGGACATACCCATCGGTGACGCCGACGTTTTCAAGTTCGCGAACGACGAGATCTTCGTACAGATCAAAGAGAACGCCCGCGAGCACGACGTGTTCGTCGTGCAATCGCTCGTCGGACCATCCGTCTCCGACGCGATCATGGAGCTGCTGATCATGCTCGACGCGTTCAAGCGCGCCTCCGCCGGCCGCATCACCGCGGTCATGCCCTACTACGCGTACGGCCGCAGTGACAAGAAGGACCAGCCGCGGGTCCCGATCACGGCGCGACTGCTCGCCGATCTCATCGGCGTCGCAGGTGCGGACCGCTTCCTGACCATGGACATGCACCAGATGCAAATCCAGGGCTTCTTCTCGATACCCGGGGACGAGCTCTCGGCGCGCAACCTCCTGGTGGAGGCCTTCCGCGAGATCGTCGAGAAGGACCCCGACGGGGTCGTGCTTGTCGTGCCCGACCTGGGCTACGCGAACGTCGCGCGCCGGATCGCCGAGGCGCTCGAGATCCCGCTCGTATTCATGCAGAAGACCCACCGCGACAACAGCGGGCGCAGCGAGGTCGTCGCAGTGATCGGTGACATCGAGCGCAAGCGCGCGATCGTCATCGACGACGAGATCTTGACGGGGACGACAATCCTGAACACGGTCCGCATCCTCAAGGAGCGGGGCGTGAAAGAGATCTACGTCGCATGCACCCATGCACTTCTGGCAGGGGACGCGGCCGAGCGTCTCGTCGCGAGCGGGATCGTGAAGCTCGTGACCACCGACGCCGTCCCGCTGCGGCCGTCCGCCGCGGCAACCGGCAAGATCGAGGTCCTCACCGTCGCGCCGCTCTTCGCGGAGGCGATTCGCCGCATCCACGAGGGCGAGTCGGTCGGCGTGTTGTTCCACCCGCCGGGGTTGCAGCTCCCGCTGCAGGTCAACTAGCGAGCAGGTCCCGGCCTTGAGCTTCCTTGGCGGTCTCCTCGACTCCAACGAGGCGGAGCTGCGTCGGCTCCGCAAGGTCGTCGCTCGGGTCAGCGCGCTCGAACCGGATTGGGAGAAGCGTTCCGATGCCGAGCTCGCAGACAGCACCCCGCGTCTGCGCGACCGTCTCGCCAAAGGCGAGACGGTCGACGACGTTCTTCCCGAAGCGTTCGCGGCGGTCCGCGAGGCGGGGAAACGAACGCTCAAGCAGCGCATGTTCGACGTCCAGCTCATGGGCGGTCTCGTGCTCCACAAGGGACACATCGCCGAGATGCGGACAGGCGAGGGCAAGACCCACGTCGCGTCGCTCGCGCTCTACCTGAACGCCCTGGAGGGGAAGGGCGCGCATCTCATCACGACGAATGACTATCTCGCGAAGACCGGCGCGGGCTGGATGGCGCCGATCTACCACGCGCTCGGGATCTCCGTGGCCTACATCGCGCACGAGAAGAGCGCGGTATACGACCCCGCGGTCGAGCTCGAGGCAGTGGACTGGCGCCACCGTCACTGGCGGGACGTGACCCGTCGCGAGGCATACCTCGCCGACGTCACGTACGGGCAGAACAGCGAGTTCGGCTTCGACTACCTGCGCGACAACATGGTCATGGACCTCAAGGACCAAGTGCAGCACGGCCTCAACTTCGCCGTCGTCGATGAGGCGGACTCGATCCTCATCGACGAGGCGCGCACGCCGCTCATCATCAGCTCGCCGGCCGAGGACTCTTCCCAGACGTATTACACGTTCGCGCGCGTCGCCGAGCAGCTGCACCCCGACTCCGACTACGTGGTCGAAGAGAAATACCATGCCGTGAATCTCACCGAGGACGGGATCGCCCGCGCCGAGAAGCTCCTCCAGGTGAAGAACCTCTACGAGGGCGACGTGACCGCGGTCCATTACCTCGACAACGCGGTGAAGGCGAAGGCCCTCTATCGCAAGGACAAGGAGTACGTCGTCAAGGACGGCGAGGTGGTCATCGTCGACGAGTTCACCGGCCGTCTCATGCCGGGACGGCGCTGGAGCGACGGGCTGCACCAGGCGGTCGAGGCGAAGGAAGGTCTCAAGATCCAGCGCGAGACCCGCACCTTCGCCACGATCACGATCCAGAACTATTTCCGCATGTACAAGAAGCTCGCGGGCATGACGGGCACCGCGGCCACCGAGGCGGAGGAGCTCTACAAGGTCTACAAGCTCGAGGTCACACAGATCCCGACGAACAAGCCGATGGTCCGAAAGGATCTTCCCGACCTCGTCTATCGGACCGAGCAGGGCAAGTGGGACGCGGTAGTCCAGGAAGTGAAGGACCGCAACGCGAAGGGGCAGCCGGTGCTCATCGGCACGACCAGTGTCGAAAAGAGCGAGCGGCTTTCCGACGAGCTCCGCCGGCACGGGATCAAGCACGAGGTCCTGAACGCCAAGAACCACGAGCGCGAGGCGCTGATCATCGCGGAAGCCGGACAGACAGGCGCGGTCACGCTATCGACCAACATGGCCGGTCGTGGTGTCGACATCCTGCTCGGCGAGGGCATCACAGATCTCGGAGGGCTTCATGTCATCGGCACCGAGCGGCACGAGGCCCGGCGCATCGACAACCAGCTCCGCGGCCGCTCGGGCCGCCAGGGCGACCCCGGAAGCTCGCGCTTCTACAGCTCGCTGCAGGACGATCTCATCCGCATCTTCGCCTCGGACAACGTCGCGGGCCTCATGACACGTCTGGGCTTCGACGATTCGACGCCGATCGAGTCGCGCATGGTGACCGGGGCGATCACTCAAGCGCAGGTCAAGGTTGAAGGCCGCAACTTCGACATCCGCAAACGCGCTCTCGAGTTCGACGACGTGCTGAACAACCAGCGGAACAAGATCTACGAGGACCGTCGCAAGATCCTCGAGCAGGGGGACGTCCGCGAGACCGTGCTCGACTTCCTCCATCAGGAAGCCGAAGGCCTCGTCGAGGCCGAGGCGCTCTCACGCGATCCCGAGGACTGGAACCTCGAGA
>VBDQ01000069.1 GCA_005889075.1 Chloroflexota bacterium | reverse complement strand
CTCGGGGTGCGCCGCGTAGTACGAGAACTGGTCGATGACGTGGACGACGCGCGCGCCCACGATGCCGCCGATGACACCCCACCAGGCGACCGCGTACGCGTCGTCCTCGCGCACCCGGCCGCGCAAGAGCCGGATCGGGAGCGCGACACCAAAGAAGATCCCGACCGCGGTGAAGATCCCGTGCCACGCGAGCGTGATCGGACCGAGATGGACATTTGGATCGAAGGGAAGCTGGATCACGTCAACATCAGCTGCACCGCCGCGCTTGCCGGCGGCGCGCCGCGGGTGGCACGGGTGAGCGGGTTGCGTACGAGCCGTCGGCCGGCCGCGCCGCTGCGCGTCGACCGCCTGTGGTGGGGAGCGGACCGGCAGGCTCGGGCGCAACCCCGAACCCGGGACAGGACCTGCCGCGCGTCGGGCCGGCCTCCGTTGTGATCCAGCTGCCCTTCGATCCGAACGTGCACATCGGTCCGATCACCCTCGCGTGGCATGGCATCTTCACCGCGGTCGGGATCTTCTTTGGTGTCGCGCTCCCGATCCGGCTCCTGCGCGGCCGGGTGCGCGAGGACGACGCGTACGCGGTCGCCTGGTGGGGTGTCATCGGCGGCATCGTGGGGGCGCGCGTCGTCCACGTCATCGACCAGTTCTCGTACTACGCGGCGCACCCCGAGCTCATCCTCGCGATCTGGACCGGAGGGATCGCCATCTGGGGCGCGGCGATCGGCGGGGTCATCGGCGGTTACATCCCGGCGATCCGGCGCGGCGTACCAATCGGTTACGCGGCCGACGCTGCCGCGCCCGGGATCAGCCTCGGCTTCGCGATCGGCCGGATCGGAGACATCATCAACGGCGAACACCACGCGGTCGCGTGCACGCCGTCTCAGGGACTCTGCGTCGGCTACACCCATCCGGACACCCTCGGCCAGCTTGGGCCCGTCCATCTGGTCGTCGCGTACGACATGGCCTGGGATCTCGTCGGCGTCGCGCTCACCTTGTGGCTCCGTCGCGCGACCGCCGGCCGTTGGCCGGACGGCGCGGTCTTCTGGGTGTGGGCGCTCTGGTACGCGGTCGGCCGGTTCTTCCTCGGCTTTCTCCGCGTCGGCGACCCGACGTACGCGTTCGGACTCCGCGAGGATCAGACCATCGCCGTGCTGGTATTCGCCGCGGCCATCACGGTGCTCGCGCGCCTCCTCACGCGGGCGCGGGTCACGAAGCCCACGCCGATCGCAGCCTGATCGACCTCCCTTTCGACCCAAACCTCCACCTCGGTTCGACGAGCATCGCGTGGCACTCGATCTTCTCGCTGGTGGGGATGATCGTCGGAAGCTTCGTCTCGTTCCGCTGCGCCCGCTACCTCGTGAAGGATGACCGGATCTACCCGTTCGCGATCGCCGTCGTCGTCGGCGGCCTCGTCGCGGCGCGGATCGCTCACGTATCCGACAACTGGAACGTCTACGCGGGGCGGCCGTTCGAGCTCGTGGCGTTCTGGAACGGCGGCATCGCTACGACCGGCGCGCCGATCGGATCGAGCATCGCCGGCTACGTAATGGCGCGGCGCCTTCGGCTGCCCCTCGGGTTCATGTTCGACATCTCGGTGATCGGGATCGCGCTCGGCGAGGCGGTCGGCCGGATCGGTGATGTGATCAACGGCGAGCACCACGCAGTCGCCTGCACCGGCCTCGCGTGGTGCGTTCGCTATACGAACCCGGCCACGCTCGGCCAGACCGATTACGTGCATCCGATCGCCGCGTACGACGGGCTGATCATGCTCGCGATCTTCGTCGTGCTCCTCGCATACTGGCGGCGTGTCCGAGGGAGGCCGCCGGAGGGACGCGCCTACTCGGCGTATCTTCTCCTCTTCGGTGGCGCGCGGTTCCTCACCTCCTTCCTGCGGGTCGATCCGATCTTCCTCGCGGGATGGCAAGAAGCCCAGGTCCTGGGCTTTCTCTACGCGATCGGCGGGGCGGTGATGCTCCCCGTCCTGTCGGCCCGCGAGCGGCTTGACCGTGCCGGCACGCGTGGTACTACTACGTCTGAGTAGTAGATGAAGATCGCGGTCACGGGCGCCAACGGCTTCGTCGGTCGTCACGTCGTGGCCCGGCTGCTGCCGCGCCGCCACGAGGTGCGTGCCCTTGTGAGCGAGCGTCCGGGTTCCGAGGGCGAGCTACCCGGCGGCGGCGCCGGCATGGAGGTGCGGCGAGCCGACGTCCGCCGACCCGAAACGCTGCGGGGAGCGTTCGACGGCGTCGACGCGATCGTGCACACCGTGGCCATCCCCACCGAGCGCAAGCAGAAATTCGCCGACGTGAATGTCGCCGGTGTTGCTCATGTGGTCGAGGAGGCGCGCCGCGCGGATGTCGCCCGTATCGTTCACATGTCGGCCATCGGTGCGGATCCCGCGTCGCCATATCCATACCTCCGCAGCAAGGGCCGCGGTCAGGCGCTCGTCACCGGAGCCGGCATCCCACACGTCGTTCTGCGGCCCTCGCTCCTCTTCGGCGAGGGCGACGACTTCTTCCCGCGGCTTCGCTTCAGCCTTTACTTCCCGATCGTCCCGGTTCCAGGTGACGGGAAGGCTCGCTTCCAGCCGGTGCACGTCGACGACATCGCCCAGGCCCTCGTCGCGGCGCTCGAGCGCGGCGACATCTCCGGCGTGCACGAGCTCGGTGGGCCCGAGGCGGTGACGTACGACGAGATGCTCGAGGAGACGATGCGGGGCACCGGCATCCGCCGACCGCGAGTGCACCTTCCGGTCCTCCTGGTGAAGCCGGCGGCGTTCGCCATGACCGTGATGCCCGACCCGCCGGTGACTATCGATCAGCTCGACCTGCTCGCGGTCGACAACACGCCCAAAAACAACGCGCTAGAGCCCGTTTTCGGTGTCCGACCCCGCCCATTCAAGGGGGCCCTCGACTACCTACGGCGGCGCTGATCGCCCCCCGTCATCTGTGCGCGGCCGCGACGCTGCGCACGAAAAAGCACAGAAAATGGGGGAAAACTCGCACTCCGACCCCTTCTCAAGCGCGGGTTCGGCGGATATGCTCGCGTACGAAAAGCGGCCGAGACCCAGTGGGGGAGAAACGCAGGTGGGTCGAGGCTCGGTTCCCGATACCGCTTCTAGAAGGGATCCGCCATGAAGGAATGGATCGTCTGCGAGGACAACTGCCTCAAGTGCTCCTACGGAGCGACCCTCGACTGTGACGGCGACTGCCCTCGGTGCCCGCGCAATACCTATTGCCCGTGCGTGACGTTCGTCTCGTTCGCGGCGGGGAAGCTCGCCCCAGTCGTCGCGCCCGTCACCACCACCTTCGAGCGTCCGCGCAAGCGGTAGCGCGCGCCGTCGTGTCCATCGACCAAGGCGCACTCGCCGCGCTGAACGAACGTATCCAACGCATGGCGGTGTTCCTTTGACCTTCCTTCCCTGTCGCGCGAGGCATCCGCACTAGAGGCGGAGAGCGCGAGGCCCGATCTCTGGCAGGACCGCCAGCGGGCGCAGCAGGTCCTTAGGCGACTCGGACACGTGCGCGGGCGCGTGGAGAAGTGGGAGCGCTTCCGCTCGCGTGCGAAGGACCTCACCGAGCTCGCGCAGCTGGCAGGCGATGACCCTGGGCTCGACGCGGACGTGTCGCGCGAGCTCGTGCAGCTCGCCGGCGAGGTCGAACAGGCGAGTCTCGAGGCACAGCTTTCGGGACCGTACGACGAGCGGAGCGCGATGATCGCGATCTCCGCAGGTGTCGGCGGTACCGATGCCGCGGATTGGGCCGAGATGCTCGTTCGCATGTATCTGCGCTGGGCCGAGCGCCGCGGTTTCAAGGCCGAGCTTCTTGAGTTCACGCCTGGAGACGAGGCGGGATTCCGGAGCGCGACCCTGTCGGTCGACGGCGACTACGCATACGGATACCTGAAGACCGAGCGCGGCACGCATCGGCTCGTTCGTATCTCGCCGTTCGATTTCCAGAAGCGGCGTCAGACGTCCTTCGCGCTCGTCGACCCGACCCCGGAAGTGGAGAGCGAAGCGGAAGTCGAGATCCGGCCCGAGGATCTGAAGATCGACACGTATCGCTCCACCGGCGCGGGTGGACAGAACGTGAACAAGACCGAGACCGCGGTCCGCATCACGCATCTGCCCACGGGAATCATCGTCGCCTGCCAGAACGAGCGCTCGCAATTGCAGAACAAGGAGACGGCGCTCAAGATCCTGCGCGCGCGACTTCTCGAGCGTCAGGTCCGCGAGCAGGAGGAGGCCCAGGCCAAGGAACGCGGCGAGATGCGGGCAGCGGACTGGGGGAGTCAGATCCGATCGTACGTGCTCCATCCCTACACCCAGGTAAAGGATCTGCGCACAGGGGTCGAGGTCGGCGACGCCAAACGGGTGCTCGATGGCGACATCGACGCCTTCATCGAGGCGGCCCTCTCCCGCCCAGGACAGGCGGGCGGGGAAGCTGGCATCCCCCCTGCACCGGTCGAGCGGCGTCAGCCCTAGCGGCGGAAGGAGAACGGCATGGTCAACGTGAAAGACCTGCAGGACGTTGTGGACGACCTCAAGGATCAGGCGAGCAAGCGCGCATCTGAGCTCCTCGGCGACAGCAAGAGTCAGGTCCGGAACGTCGTAGGCGGACACTCCGATGGCGAGCTGATCGGTACTCTCGTGCTGGGTCTCGTGCTCGGAGCGATCATCGGCGCAGCCCTCTCGCTGCTCTTTGCGCCGATTTCGGGGGAGGAGGCGCGCCGCAAGCTTGGCGAGAATGTCGAGCGCATGCGCGGGCCCGAGCCGGTCGACGGAAACGGCGCGTCCCGGCAGCCGACCTCGGTCGGCGGAACGCCGTACGTATCGAGCTAGCTAACCTTTCTCGCCGCGGCCGATCTCGCGAGCGAGCCGGAGCAGGCTCTCGCGGGTGTTGAGCGAAGGGTCCTCGGTGACGCGCTCGAAAAGCTCATTGAGGATCCTTCCGACCTCGCGTCCCTGCGCGATGCCGAGTTCTGTCATGACATCGTCGCCGTCGATGGCGAGGTCGCGGAGCGAGAAGGCCGATGCCGCGCGGATTTCTTCCTGGACCCGCTCCCACAGCGACTCGAGCGCGTACATGCGCCCGGTCCGGGCGCCGCTCCCGATGTTGTCGGCACGGCGGAGCGCGAAGAGCGCCGGGATGTTCTCGAGCCCGACCTTGCGCACGAAACGCCGGACCGCCGAACCGGTCCATTCCTCTTGGTACCAGAACATGTGGTTGCGGATCAGATGGGTGACCTGCGCGATCGTCTCCTTGTCGAAGCGCCAGCGGCGAAGGATCTCGCGTGCCTTCGCCTCGCCGACGAACTCGTGCTGATGGAAGTGCCCGTCGGCGAACGTCGCCGGCTTTCCGATGTCGTGCAACAGGCCCGCGATTCGCAGCGGCAGGTCGTCGGCCGGCGTCGCGTCTGCCGTGGCGAGGGAATGCTCGAAGACGTCCTGGGCGACCGCTTTGTCTTGCGGCGTCGTCTTGCAGACCTCGAGCTCGGGGCAGATCACCGCAAGGAGCCCAAGGTCCGACAGCATGCGGAGCGCGACCGACGGCCGCGGCGCGCCGAGCATCTTCACCATCTCCTGCTGGATCCGCTCGCCGGAGAGTGTTTTCGCCAATGCCGCGCACTCGCGGATGCCGCGCGCGGTCTCGACGTCGATCGTGAAACCGAGGAGCGTGGCGAACCGCACCGCGCGCAGCATGCGGAGGGCATCCTCGGCGAAGCGCTCGCGCGGCTCGCCGACCGCGCGGATGATCCGGGCCTCGAGATCGCGCTGCCCGCCGAACGGGTCGACGAGCTCGCCCGGTTCAGGGGCAGGGGCCCCTGGGCGCGGAGCGACGTCGAATGGCGGACGCCAGGCCATGGCGTTCATCGTGAAGTCGCGACGTGAGAGGTCCTCGCGAAGGGACCGCGTGAAGCTCACGTGATCGGGACGCCGATGGTCGGTGTAATCGGCCTCGGTCCGATAGGTGGTCACCTCGACCTCTTCGTCTCCGGAACGGACCGTGACCGTCCCGAAGCGATTGAAGTAATAGGAGCTACGGAAGAGCTTCTGGATCTCCTCGGGAGTGGCGCTCGTCGTCAGATCCCACGCGCCCCTGCTCTCGACGCCCAGCACGGCGTCACGGACCTTGCCGCCGACCACGTACGCCTCGTAATTCGCCTTCTCGAGACGCGCGAGGACGCGCTCGACCGCGGCAGGAACATGGACCGATGGTGCTGTTCGGGTCACTCGCGAAGTCTAAGAACGCGAGCCGTTACATGCCGAGATAGGCGCGTTGCACGTCGGGCGATGAGAGCAGCTCTTTGCCCGTTCCGGTCTGCACGATCGATCCGGTCTCGAGGACGTACGCGCGATGCGCGATCTCGAGCGCCTTGCTCGCGTTCTGCTCGACGAGGAGGATCGGCGTCCCCTGCGCGTTGATCTCGGTGCACACGCGGAAGATCGTCTCGACGAGGATCGGCGCGAGCCCGAGCGAAGGCTCGTCGAGCATGAGCAGCTTTGGGTGTGCCATGAGCGCGCGACCGATCGCGAGCATCTGCTGCTCGCCACCGGAGAGCGTGCCTGCGAGCTGTTTTGTGCGCTCCTTGAGGCGCGGGAAGAGCTCGTACACGCGCGCGAGGTCGCTCTGGATGCCGCTGCGCTCCTTGCGCGCGTAGGTCCCCATCAGAAGGTTGTCGAGCACGATCATCCGCGGAAAGAGGCGCCGGCCCTCGGGCGACTGGCAGATGCCGATCCGCACGATCTCGTGGGCCTTGGTCTGCGTGAGGTCGCGTCCGTCGAAGCTGATCTTCCCGCCGGCGGGATGCATGAGTCCCGAGATCGTCCGCAGCGTCGTCGTCTTTCCCGCACCGTTGGAGCCGATGAGCGCCACAATCTCGCCGGCGCCCACCGATATGGACAGGCCGCGAATCGCCTGCACGCGGCCGTAGAAGACGTCGATCTTCGAGACCTCCAGAAGCGCCATGGCTAATGCTGCTTCCCCAGGTACGCCTCGATCACACGCTGGTCGTTGCGCACCTGCTCCGGCGTTCCTTCGGCGATCTTCTCCCCGTGATCGAGGACCACGATCCGCCGCGACACGCCCATGACGACTTTCATGTCGTGCTCGATGAGGAACACGGTGATGCCACGCTCGATGATCTTGTGCACGAGGCTCATGAGCTCGACCTTCTCCTGCGGGGTGAAGCCGGCGGCCGGCTCGTCGAGCAGCAACAGCGCCGGGCTCGTGGCGAGCGCGCGCGCGATCTCGAGGCGGCGCTGAGAGCCGTAGGGCAGGTTTCGCGCGTATACGTGCGTGTACTTTTCGATGCCCACGAACTTCAGTAATTCGATCGCGTTGTCGGTGACCCGCTTCTCCTCCGCGCGCTCCGCCGGCGTCTTGAACAAAGAGTCCCAGAGCTTCGCGTGCATGCGGCAGTGTTGCCCGAGCCGGACGTTGTCGAGCGACGACATGTACTCAAAGAGGCGGATGTTCTGGAACGTCCGTGCGATGCCGAGGGCGGCGACGCGATGTGGCGGTGAGCCGGTGATCTCACCGCCTTGGAAGACGACGCGTCCCGTTGTCGGCGGGAAGATCCCGGTGATCCCGTTGAAGAGCGTCGTCTTGCCGGCCCCGTTTGGGCCGATGAGCGCGAAGATCTCTCCGCGTTTGACGTCGAACGTCACGTCGTCGACCGCGACCAGACCACCGAAACGTTTCGTGACGTGATCGATTCGCAGGATCGGCTCGGCGGCCGGCTGAACCGTCACCCGCCGACCTCGGCCGTCACGTCCTCGATGACCGTGTCCTCGTGCGCGATCCCCTTTTGGAGCTCCTGCTCGCGCTGGCGACTCGGCAGGAGCCCCTGTGGCCGCACCAGCATCACAACCACGAGGATGAAGCCGAAGATCAGGAACTTGAGGCGCGAGATGAACTCGCCGATCCCGGGGAAGTCGCCGCTTGGATGGGTCAGACCAGAGAGACCGACCGAGTTCGCAAAGCCGGTCGCGTACTCCGGCATCTGCGGCAAGAGGATGAAGATGACCCCGTAGATGAGGAGCGCCCCGGTGATCACCCCGGGGATGTTCCCCATCCCACCGAGGACGATCATCACGATGATCGTGATCGAGACAGAGAAACCGAAGTTCTCAGAAGATACGAGCGACAGCTTGGCCGCGTAGAACGTGCCGGCGAACCCGCTGAATGCCGCGCCGATCGAGAACGCCAGGAGCTTGACCGCGACGGTGTTCACGCCCATCGCCGCCGCGGCGACCTCGTCCTCGCGCACCGCCATCCAGGCGCGACCGAGACGCGATCGATGCAGGTTACGCACGAGGACGACGGAGATGATGAGAAGCAGGACCATGATGACGTAGTACGCGAGCGGAGAGATGATCTTGAAGTCCGGCACGATCGCGAACGGATCGCCGGACCAGGGCCCCTGCAGCCAGAGCGGGAGCGCGGGGATGTCGAGCGCGGAGATGCCGTTCACACCGCTCGTCCACACCGACGCGTTCTTGAAGATCCGGGGGACGATCTCTCCAAACCCGAGAGTCACGATGGCGAGATAGTCCCCGCGCAAGCGGAGCGTCGGCGCGCCGAGGATCACACCGAACGAGGCCGCGACGAACATCGCGATGAAGAGCACGATCCAGAACGGGAGGTGAATCGGCTCGCCCAGCGGCGTGACCCGCCCGTGGTCGGAGGCGAGGAAGGCGTACGTATACGCCCCGATCGCGAAGAACGCCGCGTAGCCGAGGTCGAGCAGTCCGGCGAAGCCGATGACGACGTTCAGCCCGACCGCGAGGAGAACGTAGACGCCGGCGTCGGCCGCGACGTTGATCATCACCTCGCCCTGACCACCGGTCGCCACCGTCGCAAGGATCGGGAAGGAGATCGCCACGACAAGCAGCACGATGTACGCGACCGTGTTCGGGTCGCGCCGCGGTCCTGACTGCCAGAACTGGCGGAGCGAGGTCATTTCTCGGGCACCCGCATGCCGAGGATCCCGGTGGGACGGAACACGAGGACGAGGATCAGGACCGCGAAGATCACCACCTGAGTCCACGCAGACTCGAAGTAGCCGTCCCAGAAAGACTGGATCATGCCGATGAGGAGGCCCCCGATTGCCGCCCCGTAGATGTTGCCGATCCCGCCGAACACCGCCGCCGTGAACGCCACCAGACCGGCCGAGAACCCGAGATCGAACACCGAGGTGTTGTAGTAGAGCCCGTACATCGTGCCTCCCGCACCGGCGAGCAGGGCGCCGATGAAGAAGGTGGCGGCGATGGTCTGGTCAATGTCGATCCCCATGAGCAGCGAGGCGTCGCGGTCCTGGGCGGTCGCGCGCATGGCCTTGCCCAGCCGGGACCGCTCGACGAACAGCGCAAGTGCCACCACGAGGACCAGCGCGGTGACGATGACGATGATCTCTTTCGTCCCGATCTCAGCGCCGAAGAGGTTGAAGCCCGCGCTCGGGAGGACGTTCGGGTAGTGGACGTTCGACGGACCCTTCCAGAGGAACAGGGCGCCCTCGAGGAAGAACGACATCCCGATCGCGGTGATGAGCGGCGCCAGGCGCGGAGCGTGCCTCAGTGGCCGGTATGCGATCCGCTCGATCGAGACGTTCAACACGCCGCAGACGAGCATCGTGACGACGAAGACGCCGAGGAGCGCGAGTGCCGGGAGCACGCCGAAGGGCTTGTCCTCGCCGAGGCCAAAGACCGGGATGAGCGACGCGGAGAGGAACGCGCCGAACGCGAAGACGTCGCCGTGCGCGAAGTTGATGAGCTCGATGATCCCGTAGACCATCGTGTAGCCGAGGGCGATGAGCGCGTAGATGCCGCCGTTGGCGATGGCGAAGGTCAGGATCTGCAAGAAGAACGAGGGGCCGTGCTCGAGAACTCTCGTCGCCAGGAGGATCAGGAATGCCGCGACGACGACGATGAGACCGAGGTCGAGGAATCGGCCGGTGAGCCCGCTCCGCAGCGCGCTTCGCCGTCGCCTGACCGCCTCGCCGATCGTCCCCATTCCGTCCCCCCGAATGGAGAGGGGGCGCTTGCGCGCCCCCTCCACTCATCGCTCTTAGAGCTGGGTCACTGGCCGACCGAGAATTGCTTCACGAAGGACCAGTCGCCACCTTTGTACTGGTAGAACGCCATGGTGGCGGAGGTTGGGTCACCGTTGTTGTCGAAGCTATACGTCCCGGTCGAGAGCTTGAGGCCCTTGGTCGCCTGGACCGCCGCGACGACCTGCTCGCGGGTCGGCATGTTGCCGCCCGCGGTGTCGATCGCCCGGCTGATCGCGTCGAGGAGGATCTTCGCGCAGTCGTAGCCCGGGAAGGTGTAGGCCCCGAGGTCTTCCTTCGACGTGTACTTCGACTTGAAGTCATTGATCAGCGCGGTGTTTGCCGGGTCCTGGGCCGCCTCGGCGGCGGCGTTGGTGAAGTACATGTTCGTATTGGCGTTGTCACCGGCGTCCTTGATGCATTGGGTGTCGCCGATGCCGTCCGGTCCCATGTACGGGATGTCGGTGGTGAAGATGCCCTTCATCTGCGCGCGCGGGATGCAGCCCTTGGTCGCCGAGGTCGCGCCGGCGTAGATGCCCTGCGCGCCGGCGTCCTTGGCCTTCTGAAGGAACGGCCGGAAGTCGTTGGTGCTCTTCCAGTCGAAGTCCGACCGAGCCACGACGGTGCCGTTCTTCTTGGTGATCTCCTTCGCGAAGTTGTCAGCAACGCCCTTGCCGAAGGTCTCGTTGTCCGACCAGACCGCGAGCTTCGTGATCTTGAGCGTGTCGATCGCGAAGTCGGCCATGGCGGGACCCTGGACCGTGTCCGGCGCGGCGATCCGGAAGTAGTTGTTCTTCCCGGTAGGCCGGAGCGCCGATGGCTGTGGGTCACAGTACGAGAACGTCTGGGTGAGGCACTCGTTCGTGTTGGCGGGGCTGATCATGACGAGGCTCGCGCGGTTCGCCACGGGGATGGTGGCGCGGGCGACGTTCGAGTTGAACGGGCCGACGACTCCGAGGATCTTGGAGTTGCCGACCATGTCGGTGAAGTTCTGCGCGCCCTTCTGGGGATCGTGGGCGCCGTTCACCGCGTCGTCGTACGGCTTGTGGGTGATCGTGAAGCCCTTGATGTTCGAGTTCAGGCTGACCGCATACGCGACGCCCGCCTCGGGACCGCGGCCGCTCGACCGCTCGGCACCCGATGTCGGAAAGTCGCTCGCGATGATGATCTCGCCCTTGTTCGCGCCACCGCCGCCAGCAGGCGCCTGGCTACAGGCCGCCGCGACGAGAGCGCCGGCGAGGATCGCAGCCGCCGAGAACCAGCGTCTCTGCATTGCTTCCTCCCAATGGGATTTTGTAGTTCGGGCCGCCCCGCCTTTCCCCATCCGCGTAAGCCGCCCGATATTGATGGTCGAGGGTAGGAGGCGGCCGAGCAGGCGTCAATTGCAAAGGGCTCGTGGGATCGCGGCGCCGATCCACCGGAGCGGGTGCTTCTCTGTGAGTGCGGCGGCGCGAGTATGGTTCAGCGGATGCCGCCGCGAGCCGCAAATCCTGTCGCCCGTGTCGCCAAACGACCGGATCCGGCACTCACGAAGCGTGCGCGGGCGATCCTGCGACGGCTCGAAGTGGCGAATCCTGACTGGGGACCAACGCTCCGATTCACGAGTCCGCTGGAACTCCTGGTGGCGACGATCCTCGCGGCGCAAGCCCAGGACGAGCGCATCAACGAGGTGACGGCGACACTCTTCCGCAAATACCGGACTCCGGCGGACTATGCATCGGCGCGAAAGGGTGTCCTCGAGCGCGACATCAAAGCTACGGGCTTTTACAACCAGAAGGCCAAGGCGCTGCGCCGGATGTCGCGGGGGTTGCTCGACGAGTTCGACGGCGAGGTCCCAGCGGACATGGAGAAGCTCACCTCGCTCCATGGCGTCGGTCGCAAGACGGCATCGATCGTCCTTGGAGCGGCCTTCGGCGTTCCCGCGGTGGCCGTCGACCGCCACGTCGCTCGGGTCGCCGAGCGTCTCGGATTGGCCAAGGCCGCGCGGGGGATCGAGGAATCGCTCCGGACGATCTATCCGCGGAAGGACTGGATCAAGGTGACGTGGTGCTTCGTGCTCCACGGCCGGCGCGTCTGCCGACCGACGCCGGCATGCCCGGCGTGTCCGGTCATCGAGCTCTGCCCGTATCCGAAAAAGACGAAGGCCCTCCCGGCCGGGCCAGCCATCCAGCGAGCGCGCCGACCGCGAGCAGCGTCCCGTCGCTCAGGATGATCGCGACACTATCGGCAAGGGCGTTCTCCGCCGGAGGAAACGGGGTCGGCACGACACCGATCCCCTCGAGCACGACGTAGCCTGCCGCGGCCAGGGCGCCGTGGTAGAGGAAATGGTGTTTTGCCCGTTTTCCGGCCAGAAATCCGCCAATGGCGATACCAGAAATCGGTGCAACGCTACCGGAGATCGGCGCGATCGCGGCAGCGGCGAATCCCAGAAGCGCGGCGACGATGACGGCGACCACGACGCCGATCGCAACAGCGGGCCACTCGACGGTTGGCGGCGGTCTTCTCTGCGCGATGCGACAAGCGTAGTGCTCACGCGGATGCTGATCGCCGATCGCAGATGGAGAAAAAGAAAACCGATCCGCGAGGCCTACGCGGATCGGCGGGTTCGCGAAAGGTGTCGGTTCAGTAAACGAAAAAGCGACGACCTTCGTCGTCGCTCAAAGGCATCCTTAGTGCTTCTTCTTCGAGGACTTCTTCGCCTTCTTCTTAGCTGGCATCAGTGGATCACCTCCTCCTGGCCACGCATTGTCCGGTTATATAGACACACTAACGTCGCGGATGTCAACAGATGCGCGGCGCCGGACCTCAGAGCGTTGTGGGTGGCGTGTCGCGCCGCAGACGCTCGAGGACCCGCTGGCGGAGCTCGGTGGGGGCGACATCCGAGGTCCCGCAGTCGCGGATCACGCGGAGGAAACGCTCTTCGAAGACGAAGTTGTCGTCGCAGTCGCCGCAGTCGGCGAGGTGCTGGGCAACTTCTTTGCGCTCCGTCGGGCCGAGCTCCTTGTCCAGAAAGGTGTAGAGGCGCTCGAGACAGTCGTCGCAATCCATCGTCATCCCCTCACTTCGCTCGCTCAGTGGAGGTCCGGACCGCGGCGATCCCGCGCTCCTTCGCGACCTCGTAGAGCCGCTGCTGCAGGAACTTCCGCCCGCGATGAAGGCGTGACATGACCGTGCC
Organism: Chloroflexota bacterium; assembly: GCA_005889075.1. Taxonomy (GTDB): domain Bacteria; phylum Chloroflexota; class Limnocylindria; order P2-11E; family P2-11E; genus 3-1-20CM-2-70-9. The sequence continues at coordinate 5,508 of VBDQ01000069.1, read as the reverse complement.
GATCGGGATGGCGAGCGTCTCCGCGATCTCCTTATAGGAGAAGCCTTCGACGTCCAGCAGGACCGTCGTGCGGAATTTCTCGGGTAGGGCCTCCAGGGCGTCGGTCACCTCGGTCGAGACGATGCCGTCCAGAAACTCCCGCTCCGGGTCGGCGGAGCTCGCCGACGTGCCGTTGGAGGACATTCGCCGGTAGAGCGAGAACTCGTCGACGTCATCCAGCTCGGTGGTTTCGGGCGCCCGCGAGCGCTTCCGGTACGAGTTGATGAAGGTGTTCGTGAGGATCCGGAAGAGCCAGGCCTTGAGATTGGTCCCCGGCGTGAATTGCTGCCGGAAGCGCAGAGCTCGGATGTACGTTTCCTGCACGAGGTCCTCCGCGTCAGCCTCCGATCGAGTCATCCGGAGCGCCGTGCGGTACAGGGCATCGATGTACCCGAGCGCCTCAGTCTCGAACGGATCTTGCGCCACCCGGTCACTTTATCCCAACGCCTCTTCGCTCCAGGTCATTCCCGATAGGCTCGCGCGGGATGGACCGACGCCGGTTGCGCGCCATCGGCCGACGTTTAGCGCGTGCCTATGGCACACCGCCACCGCCTCGACACCTTCCGCCGCTCGAGGAGCTGGTCCTCACCGTGCTCTCACAGCACACGAGCGACACCAACCGTGACCGTGCATATGCCGACCTCCGCAGGCGGTTCCCCTCGTGGGACGAGGTCGCTGACGCTCCGCTGCCCGCGCTGGGCCGAGCGATCAAGCGCGGAGGCCTCGGCCCGACGAAAGCCGTTCGCATCCGAGCGATCCTCCGAGCGATCCGCGACGGCGGCGTCCCTCTCGACGAGCGCGCCTTCACGGGCATGGAGGATGGCCAGCTCTGGGATACGCTCGTCGCCCTTCCGGGGGTTGGTCCGAAGACCGCCGCGTGTGTGCTGCTCTTTTCGTTGGACCGCGCGTACTTCCCGGTCGATACGCACGTTCATCGGGTCGCGAAGCGGCTCGGCCTGGTGTCCGCTCGGGCGGACGCGGTCGCGACGCAGGTCGCGTTCCAGGAGAGCGTTCCACCGGAGGACATGTACCCGCTGCACATGAATCTCATCCGGCATGGTCGCGCTGTCTGCGTGGCGCTCCGACCGCGCTGCTCGGAATGCGTGCTGAACGATCTTTGCCCGAAGGTCGGCGTCGCGGCGCGGCGATGAAGTCGAATGCTTCGGTCACCGGCTCGCGAAGCTGGCTGACTAGCTCTTGATGCGTTTGACCCGCCTCGCGACGCGAGGATCATTGGGCCGCAACTCTTTTCCGGTTCGCAGGTCCCTGGGGAGGAGACGGCAAGATGAACAAAGCCTTACGCCTCGGACATCGCTCGCGTGCCCGGTGGGTCGCCTGTGTCGCGCCGCTCGTCGCTGCACTGCTAGTTGCCCAGCCGGCGTTGGCCACGACTCCTTCGGAGGGAAGCGGCACTTTCACCTTCACGACGCCCATACCGAGCGGCCCTCCTCGCACCGCGGACGGGAACACGTTCTTCAGTCTGACCGCGACAGAAACGATTCACCTTGCGATCGAAGGAATCGCGACCGTCCAGTTCAGCCAGGTGGTCCACGCTAGCGGTGAGTCGAACGTCAGAGGCGTGATCACCTGTGCCGTATGCAGTATCGGCGGGCGATCGGGGATGGCGGTGTTCCGCTTCGAAGGTAATGGGGCTTTCACCCCGGCGAGTCCTCTGGCCGGTCAGTTCGTGGTGCTCAGCGCATCCGGTGGCCTCAGTGGTCTCCACGGTGAGGGAACGTTCAGCAGTATCGATGGCGGCGGAACGTATACGTTCAGCTGGCACTTTGATCCGTAACGCCCTCGTGCTCTGCTGCGCCGCTCCGGATGCGTGAACGATGCCTAACCGAGGGTGGGGGTAGCCCCGCGCCCTGAGATTCGGGCGGAGGCTCATCCACCCTCGGCATGGCCTTCGTATCCCGCGTTCTGAAGCACGCTCGGCGGGGGAGGGCGATCTCGAGTAGGCCTCCTCAACGCGGAGCTGCGGAGGAGGAGACCCATGCGATTCCCACGTGCCATCGGCGGCGTCGCCGTTGTGACGCTCGCCGCGGCGCTAGCGGTGCCACCCGCCGCGCCGCAGTCCACCAGCGCAGCCAGTCACCGCGAAGCACCCCTCATCTCGCTCGACCCCTCGGCGGACATCACCGACTTCTTCATGTTCCGCAGCTACCAGACCGGCAACTCGGACAAGGTCGACCTGATCATGAACGTGATCCCCGGTGAGGAGCCCAGCTCCGGGCCCAACTACTTCCTGTTCGACCCCAACGTCTTGTATGCGTTCAACATCGACAACGACATGGACGGCGTCGCTGACGACGTCCGCATCGAGTTCCAGTTCTCGACCGAGATCAGAGGGGCGGTCGACGCCTTCGATCTCTTCCTTGGGTACGTCGGGTGCAACGCGGCGTCACCGCTGCCCCCGACCGGGCCCGCGTGCATGGCGACGCTACCGCCGATCACTGCGCTCGATGGCCCAGGATCGGAAGGTCTCGGCCTTCGCCAGCACTACACCGTCACGATGGTCCGCAAGGGCCAGCGCCAGCAGATCGCCGGCGGCCTCATCGCCGTCCCATCGAACGTCGGGCCGCGCACCATGCCGAACTACGACGCGCTCACCTCGCAGGGCATCTACTCAGTGCCAGGCGGCGGGAAGGTATACGCCGGCCAGCGCGACGACCCGTTCTACATCGATCTCGGCGGGGTCTTCGACACGCTGAACCTGCGCCGTTCGCCCCCGCTCGAGACCGCCGCTGAGGACGCGAACGACAGCGCGAACCCATTTGGGACAGACATGCTCAGCGGTTTCAACGTCAACACCATCGCGATCGAGCTTCCGGCCTCGATGCTCACCAAGGACGGTCAGCCGATCGCGACGACGAGCCAGACCAGGCTTGGCGCTTACGCGAGCACGAGCCGTCGCAAGGAGCGCGTGCTCACCGGCGCTCGTAAGAACGAGCCGAAGGACCCCGACCTCCAGAAGACGGCCGGGCCCTGGGTCCAGATCCAGCGGCTCGCCAACCCGCTGATCAACGAGGCGATCATCGGCACCGAGGACAAGGACGAGTGGAACGCACGCGAGCCTGAGGACGAGAGTCTCTTCCTCGATTACTACCAGAACCCGCGGCTCGCGCTCGCGCTCCAGGTCGTCTACGGAGTACCGGCGGCCACCACTGGCCGCGACGACCTCGTCGACCTCCTGCTCAAGTACAACCCGACCGACGCGCAGCTCTCCGAGCTCCTCCGCGTCGATCTCTCGGTCGCGCCGACCCCATTCGCGACCCAGCGCCGCCTGACGGTCCTGGCCGGCGACACGGCCGGCTGGCCGAACGGACGCCGTCCAAAGGATGACGTCACGGACATCGCCGTTCGCGTCGTCGGTGGCACCAACTACATCAACGCGCGTGCCGGTGACGGCGTAAACACCAACGACAAGCTTCTCTCTGACACGTTCCCGTTCCTCGCGACCCCCTGGGACGGACGCAACCGCGTCCACCAGAACGGGAGCTAGTGACCCAAACACGCGTCCCGAACACAGCGATCGCCGGGGAGCTCGGCCTCCCCGGCGGTCGCTTCGGCTTCCTCTCGGTGCGGTCGATCATCTTGTACGCGATCGCCGCGCTTGTGCTCACGATTCCAATGGCCGCGGTTTCGTCGCTGCTCCATTCGGGATCCGAGCCCGCGACCCTGCTGCCCGACCCACGCACCATCGGACAGCGCGCGGTCGACGACGCGCAGGCCCGACTGCGGCGAACACCGGACGACGCGCACCTCATGACTCAGCTGGCCTCCGCCTATCTGCAGCGCGCGCGCGAGAGCGGCGACCCCAGCTACTACACGAAGGCCGATGGGCTCCTCGCCGCTGCGCAAGCCGAGCTGCCGGCCGACGCGGACCTGGCCATCGCCGAGGCCAGCCTTGCCCTTTCCCGCCATGACTTCGCGACCGCGCTCGACTGGGGAACGCGCGCCACGGCGCTCGGCCCAGCGCGCCCGACGGCCTACGGTGTGCTCGTCGACGCGCTCGTCGAGCTCGGCCGTTACGACGAGGCGACGGCTGCGGCGCAGGTGATGACGGACATGCGGCCCGATCTGTCGTCGTACTCGCGCATCTCGTACCTGCGCGAGCTGCACGGCGACACGAACGGAGCGATCGCGGCGATGCGCCTTGCGATCCAAGCGGGCCCGCTCCGCTCGGAGGCGACCGCTTGGTGCGACGTCCAGCTCGGCAACCTCTATTTTGCGCTGGGCGACCTCGACCTCGCGGAGCGCGCGTACCGTCGTTCGCTCGAGCGCGTCGACGGCTACGCGCACGGGAACGCCGGCCTCGCGCGTGTGCGAGCGGCGCGCGGCGATCTTGTCGGTGCGGCGACGCTCTATGAGCGCGCGGTGGCGGGGCTGCCGCTGCCCGACTATGTGGGTGCACTCGGCGACGTCTATGCGCGCCTCGGCAACGCCGGCGCAGCTGCGCGCCAGTACGCTCTCGTGGACGTCGAACGCCGGCTGCTGATCGCCAACGGCGTCCGCATCGACGCGGACCTGGCGCTCTTCGACACCGATCACGACCATGACCTGGGAAGGGCCGTCGAAGTCGCTCGCGTGGAGTACGCCGTCCGTCCCAGCGTCCACATTGCCGACATCCTGTCGTGGGCGGAGTTCCGAAGCGGTGACCTCGGGCATGCGCTCGTGCACAGCGAGCAGGCGCTGCGCCTGGGCACGCAGGATCCGCTTCTGCTCTATCACGCCGGCGCCATCGCGCAGGCCGCGGGCGACGACTCGCGCGCTCGGACCCTGCTCGGACGCGTCCATGACCTGAACCCGCAGTTCTCGCTCCTCTGGGCCGGCGATCTCACCAGTCGCCTGCGCGACCTTGACCCGGCCGCTGCGCGATGAAGCGCTGGATCGCGGGAGTCCTGCTCGGCGTCGCACTCGCGCTCGCGCCGGCTGCGGCCGACGCGCACCCGCTCGGCAACTTCACCATCAACCACTACCTGGGCGTTGTGGTACGGCCTGACGCCGTGATCCTCGATTACGTGATCGACATGGCCGAGATCCCCACGTTCCAGGAGCGTGCGGTGATCGAGGCCGATCCGGCTCGGTACTGCCGCGATCTCGCCGCCGGGATCGTCGTGCGCGTCGACGAGCATCGGATCGAGCCACTGCCGACCACCACGCGGCTCACGTTTCCGCCCGGCCAGGGTGGCCTGGACACGCTCCGCCTGGAGTGCGGTTACCGCGCCGGGCTCTCGGCGCGCGTCACCTCGCCAGTCCTGAACGTCGAGGACACTAACCACGCGGACCGCATCGGCTGGCGCGAGATCGTCGCGCATGGCGACGGCACCACGCTCGGCACGAGCCTTCCGAGCGAGAGCATCTCGGCACGGCTCACGGCGTACCCGCAGTCGCTCGTCGCCTCTCCGCTCGACATCCGTTCCGGTGCCGCTCGCGTCACGTTGCCGACGGCCCGCGACGCCCTGC